>CBFHQN010000050.1:9656-14331 GCA_965657765.1 Luminiphilus sp.
GGGCGAATTTGCCTCTCGGACGGAGACAACTTTGATGTCGGGATATTTCTCTTGGATTTGTGCAAAAGCCTCGAGCCGGCGATCGTCCGCGATTAATACCTTGGGGTTGGAATCGTTCAACGCGTAGTCCATTTCATCAGCTACCCACCACGCATTCATTCCCACAATTGCCGCACCAATACTGTTGACCGCCCAGTGCGCCATCATCCACTCAGGGTAGTTACGCATGGCAATAGCAACGTGATCGCCCGGCTCAACGCCCTGAGCCATCAACCAACCACCAAACTCGGCCACAATCTTCGCGGTTTGCGCATAGGTCCAGCGCTCATCGTTGTAAATCAGGTACTCCGCGTCACCATGGCCGGTGGAGAGCGCCCACAGATCACGCATCGATCCTGGCGCCTGCGCGAATGCCTTTACCTGAACGCCGTCGCGCTCAACGGTGGTGATTTCCAGCAGACCACCCTCTGCCGTGGTCATGGCAAGTGCTTCTTTAAAATTAGCTACAACTGACATTACGAACCTATCTCCATACAACTCTTGGTTATCGTTATTAACCGATTGCTCGGTGATGCACGTAACGGAGCCTCAATTGCGAGTCTTCATCGCGGGGTGTATAACGCGCTCAAGAACAATACTTAATCACGTCGCAGTTAGCTACATTGGGGAGCAAAAAATGGCGCAAGGGCTGAACCTAACGCATCTTGAAACTTGGATTAGAGTCCACGTCCCTCCCTTTGACGGACCACTAAAAGCCGAGAAATTCGCCGGCGGCCAGTCAAACCCGACGTTTAAGCTCACTGCGGGTGACAATCAGTATGTGTTACGCCGTAAACCGCAGGGCACGCTTCTCGCCTCTGCACACGCTGTTGACCGCGAGTTTAGGGTGCTCTCCGCCCTCGCCCCTACCAACGTGCCTGTACCCACACCCGTTGCACTCTGTGAAGATGAATCTGTTATCGGTTCCATGTTTTACATCATGGAATACCTTGAGGGGCGAATTTTTTGGGACCCCGCTCTACCGGAAGTCAATGACGAGGATCGAGCCGAGATTTACGACCAAATGAACCGTGTGATGGCTGACATGCACATGGTGGATATCAACGAGGTGGGCCTCGGCGATTACGGTAAACCCGGCAACTACTTCGAGCGCCAAATTGGACGATGGACCAAGCAGTATCGAGCAGCCGAGACTGACACGATTCCCGAGATGGAAAAGCTCATCGACTGGCTACCGAAAAACATGCCGGAGGACGATGGGCGTGTCTCGTTAGTTCACGGTGACTACCGACTGGACAACATGATCTTCCATCCCACAGAACCAAGGATCATTGCCATCCTCGATTGGGAGCTTTCCACACTTGGTCACCCACTAGCGGACCTGGCCTACCAGCTGATGGCTTGGCAATTCCCTCGCGAGGCGGGTATCAATGGTCTTGCGGGCTTATCGCGTGAGGAGCTCAATATTCCTGACGACGCGAGCTACATCAAAACCTACTGCGAGCGCACCGGTCAGCCCGGTATCGAGGACTGGAACTTCTACATGGCTTTCTGTTTCTTCCGCCTTGCCTCGATCACCCAAGGAATTCGCAAGCGTGCGCAAATCGGGACAGCATCGAGTCCGGAGGCTGCGGCTAAGGCAGCAATGGTGGAGCCGCTGTCGACAATGGGTGCAGCTTACACTGATTGAATAACCCGCTCGCTGAGACTACTAGCAACGCGACCTGCAAAAGTTTCTACGTCGATAGGCTTCGTGATGAAGTGGCTACAACCCACTGCAAAACATTTTTCAGCGTCATGCTCCGTAGCAAAAGCAGTAAGCGCAATGATAGGTTTGACCCAGCCGGTGGCACGGAGCGCCTTTGCAAGGCCGAGACCGTCCAGGACCGGCATCTGGATATCTGTAATGACTATGTCAAAGTCTTCGCCCGACTTTGAAAAAATGTCGATACCTATCTTTCCATTTTCTGCATGAGTCACCGTCGCGCCCTCGCGCTTCAAAATGAGCGTTACTAGCGTTGCTACAGTATCGCTGTCCTCACAGAAAAGAATGCTTACATTCTCCAAGCTCCTCGACCCTGCGACCTCGTAACTTGGCACCTCCGCCTTTTTCGAGTTGTTATTGTCTGATGAAGTTTCGACTTCTGACTTCTCGCATAGGTCCGGGATTACAACGGAAATAGACGTGCCCTGCCACTGTACCGAATCCACGGAGATCGTTCCCTTAAGTGCCTCAACGAATTGCCTAACAATACTGAGGCCAAGACCTGTGCCTTCAATATTTGGGAAGCGCTCGGTATCGTGCACTCGAGTGAACGGATCGAAGATGCGACGCTGGACACCCGAAGCAATGCCAATGCCCGTGTCGCATACACATAACGCTATGCCGCGTACACCTTGAATATGTGTACCTGATATTCTTAATTCTATGGAGCCTGTGAACGTGTACTTCACCGCGTTGGTCAGCAGGTTCATCGCCAGCTCAGTGAGCTTGGCTCGATCTGAATAAATCTCCGCTGGCGCATCATCTTCAACGATGGAGAAAAAGGTCAAACCCTTTTTTGCCGCTCGCTGGGATACTAGGGATTCAAGATCCGAAGCCCACCTATTTAGCTCGATACGGTCCGAGGAGATATGGAACTGGCCACTTTCGAGCGCAGTCAGATCCAGTACATTCCCTACCATATTCGCCATGTACTCAGAGTTGGCAACGATGGCTTGCTGCCAAGAAGATATTTCCGCCTGACTACCACGCCCCTCTTCCAGAAGCTTGGAATATCCAAGAATTGCGGTAAGTGGTGTTCTCATATCGTGCGAGATACTGGCTAAAAATCGAGACTTTGCCTCTGAAGCGATTTCAGCTTCGCGCCGAGCCTGAATAAGCTCCTCCGCTTGTTGTTCAAGACGCTCTAGCGCGAGTGCCGTATGGATCCTGGTCGATGCCAGCGATGCAATCGTAGTGAATAGCTTGACGTCCTCATCGGAAAAAAAGTGAGCCTCGGGGTGCTCTGAATCAAGCACACCTATGACCTCACCCTCCAGGAGAATCGGGACCGCCAGCTCGGCGCATCTGAACGAATCATCGAGGATGTATCGCTTGTCGACTCGAGTATCGTTAACCCACTCGATGTTCCCCGTTGCCGCAACTGACCCAACAATACCGCCCCCTACGGGAATAGCGATCGGATCAAGAATTTCACGCTCTACGGGATTTTTGTCTCCATGGGCAGCACGCTGAATTAAGTGTGAACGCTTCTCATCCATGAGATAGACAACGCAATCAACGAAGCCCAACTCAGCAATGGCCGTTTTAGCGATATTCCAACAAATATCGTCAACCGAACGAAGGGACGCTTGACGCATTGTGAACTCGTGAAGGACCTCGAGATAGCGGTGGCGCTGGATTATTGCAGTGTCGCGTTGCTTTTCTGTTCCCACGAGCTGCCTGCTGATTGCCGTTTGAGACTAGTGTATGGTCAGCCGTGGCTCGAGTTCAATGCGAAATAGCAGGGCTAAAAAACGATAAATACTCTAAAAAAATAACTTAAGGACGAAAGATGGAGATCATAGGCTACCTCGGTCTTATTGGTAGCGTTGCGCTACTTATTTGGATGGCACTGCGTGGTGTCGACATTATGTTCGCGGCGATACTTAGCGCGCTGTTCGTAATCATCACCAATGCCATGCCCCTGGCGGATTCACTGCTAACAGGTTTTGCCGCGGGACCACTGGGCGCCTTTACCTTTGCCGGAAAATTTTTCTTTCTCTTCGCTGCGGGCGCTATCTTTGGTCGCGCCATGGGAGACAGCGGCGCTGCCGCCAGCATTGCGATGGCCTTGGTCCGCAAGTTAGGTGCTGACCGAGCGCTAATCATAACGACACTTGCGTGTGCAGCACTGACCTACGGTGGCGTTGTTGTCTTCGTTGTCATCTTTGCCGTGTATCCCCTAGGTCTTCAATTACTCCGAGAGGCGGATATACCCAAGCGACTCTTTTGTGCCGCACTTGCGTTAGGAGCAGGCACCTTTACCTTGACCGCCCTTCCCGGCACACCTTCGATTCATAACGCTATTTCGGCGTCAGCCTTGGGTACCTCGCTGACCGCTGCGCCAATATTGAGCCTCCTGGCCGCTGCGGTCATGATAGGTCTCGGCATCTGGTATCTCGAACATCAGCGTATCCTTGCGAAAGCGGCAGGCGAAGGTTTTGTACCTGGCCCCCGAGACGTGCTTCAAGAGGCATCTGATGACAACCTACCGTCATGGCCAACCGCAGTATTGCCTCTCGTGGTCGTTATCGGCCTGATTATCTCACCTCGACTATTGCCTGGCGGTAACGGTCAGTTGGGTGAGATGATGGCATTTGCGGGCAGCCAACCCATCATGTGGCCGAGCATCGCATTGGGCATCGGCACCATCCTGTGTCTCGCACTTTTCAGCAACATCCGAGAAACTGCCTTTACGACGCTGGGAAACGGCACCAACGACTCGCTAATGCCCATGCTGAATAGCGCGGCCATCATTGGCTACGGTGGTGTAGTCGTGCAGACAGCGGGCTTTCAGCAGTTCGGGGATCTCATCATGAACTCAGGTCTCCCACCACTTCTCTCGCTATTTAGTTCCATCAGTATCATCTCTGCAATCACGGGCTCAGCGTCGGGCGGTCTGCAGATTTT
>CBFHQN010000051.1:0-253 GCA_965657765.1 Luminiphilus sp.
CCTCTTTATCCGACCAAACCGCTTACCTACAGCAGTCCCCAGATTCCCCATATTCAAGCATTCCAAATTAATCAAACTTTGAAGCGCGTTGGAGATAGGAATTAAACGATTGGAAGAGGCTGCTGTTTTGGCATCGCCTTTGACGCGGAAGCAGGCAATACCGTCAATCAACTCAACACTGTCAGAGTTCAACGCCCCTATTTCTGACAACCTCATACCCGTAAACCGCGCTATATCAATATAGGCAACCATG
>CBFHQN010000051.1:263-13735 GCA_965657765.1 Luminiphilus sp.
CCGCTCTTAACAGCCAGATTTCCTCGAAAGATAGCGGCTCATATTGCTTCGTTGTTGCCAATTTCTTTGGATAGTGCAGACCTCTGAATGGGTTGATAACGTTCTGACAAACGAGGTTGCGATATTGAAGCCATGAGATGTACTCGGATAGATAGCCAGTCGCTTTTTGCATCGTCTTTAAAGCACGTCGAGCAGACGGATCTTTGTTTTCTTCGTCTGTTAGCCCTCTCTGTGCATTGATCCGTGTCAGCGCAGCCAGTGTTGGTACGAATAACGTTGCCTCAAGAATGTACCTACGCGCCTCTGACTGAGTGCCGGGCTTTGAGTAGTGACTCTTAACGAACGCATCCATGTACGCAGGAAGTGGAATATCACTGCCCCACTCTATCGTTTCATACGCTAATGCCTTTGATGGCGGCAAATCATAAAGCCATACTAAGTGACAGTTAGACACACTAGAGTTCGATGGTGTAGCACCGAAATCGTGCCGTGCGTTATGCAGCATTTGCTTGGCCACGAACGCTTGTGGATCTGTCTTGGCAAGATCAATTTCCGACTGCCATTGCTCCAATATCGGCGCAGCCTTAACGACAGCTTCGCGCTTATTCCGAGTTCGCATTGATTTAGCGAATCTGGTTTTCCCGATGACATCCCGAAGATTCTCGGGTACGCGTAATTCAGCCTGCCAAATTCCTGACTTCAGACATGTTAAGTTCATTGTGTACAACCCCGTGTTTGCGAATTACACAGACGCGGTACACAGAGTTCTGGTTAGTAGCTAGTGTTTACGAGGCTTGCAAGTGAATGGGGTGGCTGATGGGTCTCGAACCCACTACCTCCGGAGCCACAATCCGGTGCTCTACCTGGTGAGCTACAGCCACCACTGACTGGGCTTTGCCCAAGACTTCGACCGTGGCGATGTGGCCGAAAAAAGTGGTCGGGGAGGAGGGATTCGAACCCCCGACATCCTGCTCCCAAAGCAGGCGCGCTACCAGACTGCGCTACACCCCGAAAAACGTGAAGTGATCATCACTTCGCGGGCGGCGAGTCTACAAGGTTTCGAGCCATCGGGTCAATTGCAGAAAACGACTTTCGCTGACATTTGAATTCTGGAAGAATTGCGCCAAACAATTTGGGGGAACTTTTATGCCAGCCACGCATCTGGACGGAAAATACGTAGCACAATTGACCGAGGCCAATCTCGCAGAGCGGGTTGCAGCACTAAAAGCAAAAACGGGCGATCGAATACCTGTCCTCGCGACCATCTTGGTTGGCGATGACCCCGCTTCAGCGACCTACGTAAAAATGAAGGCGAATGCCTGTAAGCGCATTGGTATGGAATCGCTGGCCATCGAGTTGCCCGCCTCCACCAAGACAAACGATTTGCTGCGTGAGATTGAGCAACTCAACACGAATCCAGATGTGCACGGTATCTTGCTGCAGCACCCGGTCCCCTCTCACATCGATGAGCGCGCTGCCTTCGACATGATTGCGCTAGAAAAAGATGTCGACGGCGTAACGTGCCTAGGATTTGGTCGCATGAGCATGGGAGAGCCCGCCTACGGCTGTGCCACCCCACAGGGAATCATGCGACTGCTTGCCCACTATGAGATCGAGCTCTCGGGCAAACACGCAGTTGTGGTTGGTCGTAGTCCGATCTTGGGTAAGCCCATGGCAATGATGATGCTTCAGGCCAATGCAACGGTGACTATTTGCCATTCGCGCACCCAGGACCTCGAGTCGCATATTCGGCAAGCTGACGTCATTGTCGGTGCTGTGGGGCGTCCAGAATTTATTCGCGCAGATTGGATTAAAGACGGTGCAGTTGTTGTCGACGCTGGGTACCACCCTGGGGGTGTTGGTGACATTGAGCTCGGGCCACTTGTCGATCGTGCGTCAGCCTACACACCTGTGCCAGGCGGTGTCGGACCAATGACAATTAACACACTCATCATGCAAACCGTTGAATCTGGCGAAAAAGCACTGGGCTGAAGCGCAGTAGCGACCGAACTCTAAGTGGTAGTAGCTGTGTCACCTGATATTGAATTTAAGGTCGTCACCGCAAATGGCCTACACCATCGTCTCGCTTTTCAAGGTAAAGGGCCACTTGTTGTCCTTTGCCATGGCTGGCCAGAAAGCTGGTACAGCTGGCGTCACCAGATTCCTGCCATCGCGAACGCCGGTTTCACGTCGGTTGCTTACGACGTCCGTGGTTACGGGGAGTCAGATAAGCCGCACGCCATTGAGGCCTACACGCTCAAGGAACTCGCAGCGGATGTAGTCGGTATTGCCGACGCACTGGGCCATGATACGTTCATAACGATTGGCCACGACTGGGGCGGTCCCATCGCACTTACTACCGCCCTACTCTATCCAGAGCGTGTGTATGCTACCGGGTCGCTGTCAGTGCCTCACTTAACGCGCCCTCCGCTTCCGACCCTCGATCTCTGGCGCGAGATCTACAAAGATCAATTCTTCTACCAGCTCTACTTTCTCAATGAGGGCATTGCTGAGGAAGAGTTCGAAGCCAACTTAGCAAGGTCACTCTTCCTCGTTTACACGGCCATCGATGCACGGGGTATGCGGCATCAACAGCAAAGGGACGAAGGCGGGTTTACGGGGGCCAAGCCGGCTGATGCGAAGCTACTGGACGGGATGACCCATTTCGACACCTTTCCAGATTGGTTTACTCAATCAGATCTCGATTATCTCGTGAGTCAGTTCGAGCTCAGCGGCAAACGGGGGCCGTACAATCGATATCGCGCACAAAATCTCGACTGGCATGAATTGGCCCATTTGGACGGTGCTACCATCCAACAGCCTGCTTTCTTCATTACGGGAGAATTTGATCCCGTCAGCAAATTTGTCCCGCTGAGTACTTCATTCGTGGAGCACGTAAAAAAGAACTACGACAACCTAGTAATCAGTCGAGAGCTGCCGAATGTAGGACACTGGACTGCAGAGGAGGCGCCCCAGGAGGTCAACGCGACGATTATCGAGTTCTTGGAGCATGTGCACCGAAGCTAGGGCAAACCTAACCTGACGGCCTACCCTAAGCGCGACGCCAAGTCGCACCAGAGGCGCTATCTTCAATGATGATGCCAGCCGCGTTGAGCTCGTCTCTGATAGCATCCGCTCGTGCGAAGTCTCTATTCGATTTGGCGTCCGCGCGTTCTTCTAATAGCTGATCGATGGCGTCGGACGAGAGTCCGCCTTCATCGTCTTTCGCTAGCCACTCATCGGGTGACTCTCCAAGAACACCTAACACAGCACCACCTGCAAGAAGGGCCGCTCTCGCCGCAGATTTCTCCGACTGGCTCGCTTTGTTGAGTGCCTTAGCTAGTTGATGCAGCTCGGCAATGGCAGCCGGTGTATTCAAGTCATCGAGTAATGCTGTAAAGACAGGCGAGTTTCCTATTGCAGGTTCAACGGACTCCACATCTCCTGCGTTGCGCAAGGCCAGATAAAAGCCATCGAGCGTCGACTGCGCACTATCCAATAGCTCTCGAGAGAAATTCAGCGGTGATCGGTAGTGCGCGGACAACAGCGCGAACCGGAGTGTCTCCCCCGGATACTGCTCAAGTAACTCGCGGACGGTTTTTACGTTGCCCAGCGACTTGGACATCTTCTCGCCGTCCATATCGACATAAGCGTTATGCATCCATGTTCCGACGAAACCACCACCGTATCCGCAACAACTTTGAGCGCGCTCATTTTCGTGATGTGGGAAGATAAGATCTCGACCACCTCCGTGGATATCGATGTTATCCCCGAGGTGCTGGTGAATCATTGCGGAGCACTCGATATGCCACCCAGGTCGACCGCGTCCGTAATCGCTCTCCCAGCCCGGCTCATCCTCACTCGATGGTTTCCACAGAACAAAGTCACCGGGGTGGCGCTTATAAGACGCCACTTCGACCCTTGCCCCCGCAAGCATGTCGTCTAACTGACGACCGCTCAGGAGACCATAGTCATCCATGGAGGTCACATCAAACAATACGTGGCCTTCCGATTCGTAAGCATGCCCCTTGTCGATAAGACGTTGTGCAAGGTCCAGCATGGCATCCACATGCTCTGTCGCCTGCGGCTCAATAGAAGGTGGTAAATTATTGAGCGCTGCCATATCCGTTCGGAACTTCTCGGTGAACTCCTCAGTCAACACCGTGATATCGATACCACGCTCTCTGGCAGCGACGATGATTTTGTCGTCGATATCGGTGATATTTCGCGCGTAAGTCACTTTGGGGTAAAGCGTTTGGAGCACTCTAAACAAGGTGTCGAACACCACCACTGGACGAGCGTTCCCTATGTGTACGAGGTTATAGACGGTGGGGCCACAAACGTACATCCTGATGTGATCGGGATCTACAGGTATAAAAGCGCGCTTCTCACTTCCTGCGCTGTTGGTGAGACGCAACTCAGTCATTGCTCACCCACGTATCGCGCAAGCCAATCACTTTGTTGAAAACGGGTTTTTCTTCGGAGTGATCGTAGCGATCAGCCACAAAATAGCCCTCGCGCTCGAACTGGAGTCGCGTTTCCGGAGCCACATCCTGAAGCGACTGTTCAACGACGGCTTCGCTAACCACCAAAGAGCTTGGATTGATCACTTCATCCATATTTTCAGCTCTGGAGGGATCCTCAACATTAAATAAGCGATCGTAACTTCGTATCTCGGCAGGACAGCCCGTATCGGCGTCAACCCAGTGGATGACCCCTCTGGCCTTCACACCATCATCGGGATCCTCTCCCAAAGTCTGAGGCACGATTGAGGCATATACCTTTGTTACCACACCGTTAGCGTCAACATCACAGCGCTCGGCCTCGATCACATAACCACCTCGGAGGCGAACTCGCTTACCAAGGACGAGTCGCTTGAACTTCTTATTCGCCTCTTGCCGGAAGTCTTCACGATCGATCCAGAGGTTGCGACTCATCGAGACCTCTCGCTTACCCTGACTCTCATCAGCGGGATGATTCGGCACCATCAATATTTCAGGCTCTTTGAGATTTGTAAGCTCGAGCGCAAGCGGATTTAGGACCGCCATGGCTCGCGGCGCGTTAATGTTTAAATCATTGCGTACCGCGCTCTCAAGCATTGCGACATCGACGATACCGTCTGATCGAGATGTACCCACCTCTTCACAAAAATGGCGCAATGCGGCAGGCGTGTAGCCTCGCCGGCGCATTCCCGCGATCGTTGGCATGCGCGGATCATCCCATCCACTCACAACACCGGAGTCAACCAAGAGTTTTAGCTTTCGCTTACTAGTAACCGTGTAGTTGACGTTGAGGCGCGCAAACTCGTATTGCCGAGGCCGCGAGGGAACCGGCAAATTATCGATGAACCAGTCGTATAACGGCTTGTGATCCTCAAACTCAAGTGTGCAAATCGAGTGCGAAATACCCTCAATCGCGTCTTCCTGCCCATGCGCAAAGTCATAGGTTGGATAAATCACCCAGTCGTCACCCGTCTGGTGGTGACTTACACGTCGAATCCGGTACAGCGTCGGGTCGCGCAGATTGATATTCGGCGAGGCCATATCAATCTTGGCCCGAAGTACTCGGGATCCATCCTCGAACTCACCGGCCTTCATGCCGGCAAAAAGCGCATGATTCTCTGTAATCGAGCGATCTCGATATGGACTATTTGTGCCAGGCTTAGTCAGTGATCCGCGATACTCGCGTGCTTCCTCCGCACTCAAGTCGCAGACATAGGCCTTGCCCTCTTCGATAAGGTGAAGCGCCCACTCATAGAACTGCTGAAAATAACTCGAGGCGTACCGAACGTCACCCGCCCACTGATAGCCCAGCCATTTCACATCCTCCTGGATAGCATCGATGAACACTTGGCTTTCTTTCTCTGGATTCGTGTCATCAAAGCGCAGATTACACAAACCGCCATACTGCTCAGCCAGCCCGAAATTCACCGTAATCGACTTGGCGTGCCCTATATGTAAAAAACCGTTGGGTTCAGGTGGAAAACGCGTGACGACATGTTCTACGACACCATTATCCAAATCATTCTGAATTCGTGTCCGTAGGAAATTACTACGTGGTTCTATGTCCATGGGGCGCCCTTGCTGTGAGGCGGCGAGTTTAGCAAGGGATTGTGTGCAAGTCAGTTTCACACAACATGAACAGGCTGGTAGTAATTAACTCGAATGCCAAAGGTCCTATCTGTATCATGCGCGCTTTCCCATAACACGGCGGTATTAACCATGGCGATGACACGCGTACTCATGAAAACGCTTCTTGGCGACATGACACTAGAACTCGACGGTGACAATGCTCCAGCAACCGTTGCAAACTTTGTCACTTATGCAGAGGCTGGGCATTACGATGGAACCATTTTTCACCGCGTGATTAACAACTTTATGGTTCAAGGCGGCGGTTTTGACAGTGATATGCGTCAAAAAGCGGCCAATGACCCGATCACTAACGAGGCGAACAATGGCCTGAAAAATGATCGAGGCACCATCGCTATGGCTCGTACAATGGATCCACACTCTGCGACAGCACAATTCTTCATCAACGTTTCGGACAATGACTTCCTCAATTTCTCTGGTGAAAACATGCAGGGCTGGGGTTATGCCGTATTTGGTCGAGTGGTGGAAGGCGAGGACGTTCTCGACAAAATTCGTGTCGTACCCACTGGCAGTAAAGCGGGTCACCAGGATGTTCCAAACGATCCTATCGTCATAGAGTCAGTTACCGTAGTTACTGACTGATCATGACCTCCTCCCTGTTCATCAGTGACCTTCACCTCAGCGAGGCGACGCCACAGATCGAGCATGGTCTCTATCGTTTCCTTGAAGAAAAAGGCGGTGTCGATCGCCTTTTTTTATTGGGCGACATCTTCGAAGCTTGGATTGGCGATGACGATGACAGCGAAATCGCTATGCGGTTTGCTGATGCCATGAAAAAACTCGCAGATCGCGGAACTGCCATCTTTTTCATGCGTGGAAATCGAGATTTCCTTGTTGGAGAAGCGTACCTACGGCAATTCAATGCTGAGCTACTCAGTGATGCTGCTGAGATCTCGGTAGCGGGATCGCCCGCCCTACTCATGCACGGTGACCTTTTGTGCACGGATGATGTCGACTACATGGCTTTTCGCGCGCTGGCGCATAATCCAGAATGGCAAGCGGAAATGCTAGCGAAGCCACTTGCCGAACGCCGTGAACTTGCGAAGCACCTTCGAGCAATGAGTAAAGAGGCCGCGAGTAATAAGGCTGAGGACATCATGGATGTCAATCAAGATGCCGTTGCCAACACAATAAAGCAACATCAGGTCAAACGACTGATTCACGGACACACACATCGTCCATGTCGGCACGCGATGCAAGACGCCGAGCGCGTCGTACTGGGTGATTGGAACACTTCTGGATGGTACCTGCTCGAACGCGATGAAACCCTGGAGCTGGTCGAATTTAGCCTGTAGACAAAAACGTCCGGAGCGATAGGCTTACCGCTCTGGTACACCACTGTGGAAGCGGACTTCCGTATCGGCACCCTCGATAAGGCTCTGCTCAATAGCACTGAACACTGACAATCTTTCATCCACCTCATCGGAACTCGCTAGCGTCTTTGCCAAAGTGATGTAATCCATGAAATGGCGGGACTCGCTTTTAAGCAGCGAAACATAAAAATCACTCAGCTCGGCATCTACACGGGGTGAAAGCGCTGCGAACCGCTCGCATGAACGAGCTTCAATAAGTGCGCCCACGATAAGGGTGTCCACAAGTTTGTGAGGGTCTTTTTTGCGAACTTTCTCTCTGAGCCCCTGTGCGTAACGCGATGCTGTTACCGATTCGTAGGCTATACCGCGTTTAGTCATGAGTTTTAGCACCTGCTCGAAGTGACGCAACTCCTCACGCGCGAGTCGTGACATTTTATTGAGTAATGCTGTGTTGTCCGTATATCGATGCATCAAGCTCATTGCGGTTGCTGCTGCTTTTTTCTCGCAATTAGCATGATCGATCATCAACAGGGGTAATGACTCCACGGCAGCAGACAACCAGGCCTCCGGCGTTCTGCATGGCAAGAAATCGTAGACGGGAGTTAAATCAACAACAGCCGGCATTAGATGACATTACGCCTCTTCAAATAGGTCGGGAGTGGCGAGGTAACGGTCAAAGTGCGCTGTGGAAAGAATCCAGAAGTCCTCGTCGATTTTATCCCGCAACTCAACCAGCGTGAGGTCCAACCAGCCAGAGTGCACTCTGAATCCGTACTTACTGGGATCCTTGATTTGACTAGCACCCGCCTTTAACAACTGAAACAACCAGCAGTACTCGTCGTGCTCCTCGTTGTATCTCACCAGTTGGGTATCGAGCTGCCACTTGAGTAGCTTTTGGTCGGTAACCGTACATTTGTGTGAGCAAGCCTGAGACAGAAAGCCGGATAGGCGTTTGTCAACGAACCGTTTCTCGTCTTGGGTGTAGCCGTTCCAATGGATCACCTCGTGACTGAAGCGCTTACATCCCCGACAAACACTGTCACCGATACCCGTCGAACACACACCGATGCATGGGGTTTTAATGGGCTTGGGTTGCACGTTTCGTGGGTTACCTGCTGACATAGCGCGCAAGTCTAGGATAAACATTGCATGAATGCACAGAATTGATCGAATCACTGTCGAGATACCTGGTCACAAGCTATAATCCGCGCGCTAAATAAAGGTGCCTTGCCACAAGAGCGCCCTGACTAATCTGGGGAAGAGGAAATTTCTGTGCTTGAAGCTTATCGTGAACATGTAGCCGAACGGGCTGCTATGAACATCCCACCAAAACCGCTGTCACCACAACAAGTGGCTGATCTCGTGGAGCTGCTAAAAGCGCCACCAGCGGGTGAAGAGGATTATCTGGTCGATCTTATTTCCAACCGAGTACCACCGGGTGTTGACGAAGCAGCGTATGTAAAAGCTGCCTTCTTATCAGATGTGGCCCTTGGCAACGTCGCTTGCGCACTCATAGACAAAGTGACGGCCGTTGATCTTTTGGGTGATATGCACGGCGGTTACAACATAGAAACCCTCGTGAAATTGTTGAGCGATAGCGAACTTGCAGAGCAAGCTGCTACCGAGTTGAAGCACACCCTGCTTATGTTTGACGCGTTTTATGATGTCGCGGCACTCGCAAAGGAAGGTAACGCCAATGCGCAATCTGTTATGCAGTCATGGGCGGACGCAGAATGGTTTACCAAGCGTGACGAGCTTCCCGAGTCGTTAAAAATGGCGGTCTTCAAAGTCACTGGCGAAACGAATACCGACGATCTTTCTCCCGCGCCCGACGCATGGTCGCGCCCTGATATTCCGCTCCATGCTCGTGCTATGTATAAAATGACACGCGATGGCCTCGAGCCCGAGGAACACGGCAAGGTAGGTCCTATGGGTCAGATCGAGGCGGTTAAAGCGAGCGGCTTACCCGTGGCCTTTGTCGGTGATGTTGTGGGAACAGGCTCTTCGCGTAAATCAGCTGCCAACAGTGTCCTTTGGTATTTTGGGCAGCCCGTGACGGGCGTGCCTAACAAGCAAATGGGTGGCGTCTGCATCGGCGGCAAAATTGCGCCGATTTTCTACAACACAATGGAAGACGCTGGCGCCCTTGTTTTCGAAGCACCGGTCGAGAAAATGGGTATGGGGGATATCATTGATATTCGGGTCTACGATGGCCAAATACTCAACGAAGCGGGTGACGTCATCTCCGAATTTGACCTCCGCTCCGATGTGCTACTGGACGAAGTTCGTGCAGGAGGACGCATTAACCTTATTATTGGCCGCGGTCTCACTGCAAAAGCGCGCGAGGCGCTGGGGTTGGGTGAGAGCAACCTCTTCCGTACGCCCGATATGCCAGAAGCAACGGATGCCGGCTTCACACTTGCACAGAAGATGGTTGGTCGTGCCTGTGGCGTCGAAGGTATTCGCCCCGGCACCTACTGCGAGCCCAAAATGACAACGGTTGGCTCTCAGGACACAACCGGACCCATGACTCGCGATGAATTGCAGGACTTGGCCTGCCTTGGCTTCTCCGCGGACCTCACCATGCAGTCTTTCTGCCACACCGCGGCGTACCCCAAGCCCGTTGATATCGAAACACAGCATTCGTTGCCCAATTTTATTCGCAATCGCGGTGGTGTATCCCTACGCCCAGGTGATGGCATCATTCACAGCTGGCTAAACCGCATGCTGCTTCCTGACACGGTAGGCACAGGCGGTGATTCCCATACACGCTTCCCCTTGGGTATTTCCTTCCCAGCAGGCTCAGGGCTTGTGGCATTCGCGGCGGCAACCGGTGTGATGCCTCTCGATATGCCAGAGTCGGTCCTAGTGCGTTTCAAAGGGAAGATGCAACCCGGCATTACCCTTCGCGATCTCGTGCATGCAATCCCCTACTACGCCATTCAGGAAGGCCTGCTAACTGTCGAAAAGAAAGGTAAAAAGAACATCTTCTCTGGCCGCATACTTGAGATTGAAGGCCTTGAAGACCTCACCGTAGAGCAGGCGTTTGAGCTCTCGGATGCTTCCGCTGAGCGCTCTGCCGCTGGCTGCACCATCAACTTGTCAGAAGACACTATCGGTAGCTACCTCAAATCGAACATTGTGCTTCTGCGCTCGATGATTGCTGAGGGCTATGGTGACCCCCGAACACTCGAGCGTCGCGTCCGCAACATGGAGAAGTGGCTCGACAACCCCGAGCTTTTGGAAGCAGATCAAGACGCCGAGTATGCTGCAGTGATTGAGATCGACCTCTCTGAAGTAACTGAACCGGTTGTCTGTGCACCCAACGATCCCGATGATGCACGACTGCTCAACCAAGTTGCTGGTGATGCAGTCAATGAAGTGTTTATCGGTAGCTGCATGACCAATATCGGACACTTCCGGGCAACCGGTAAGCTGCTCGACCAGCACGCAGGTGGTGTCGCTGCGCGTATGTGGATCTGTCCACCAACACGCATGGATGAATATCAGCTCATGGAGGAAGGCTATTACGCTATCTTTGGTCGCGCCGGAGCGCGAACAGAGATGCCAGGCTGCTCATTGTGCATGGGTAATCAAGCCCGCGTTGCACCAAAGTCGACCGTACTCTCAACATCGACACGTAACTTCCCGAATCGATTGGGAGAAGGGGCGAACGTTTACCTCACCTCAGCGGAGCTGGCGGCGGTAGGTGCCATCTTGGGACGTCTCCCAACACCTGAGGAATACATGGCTTATGCTAATGATCTTGACTCCATGTCTGCTGAGATCTACCGATACATGAACTTCAATGAGATTCAGAGCTTCCAAGCGCTAGCCGAAGATGGACAAAAGATCGCGGCAACTCTGATCGAGGAAGTGGCATAAATGGTCTTTAAAATGACTACCAGCACTTCCGAAAGCCCCTTCTAGGGGCTTTTTTTTGCCTGCAGGTCAATGACTAGGTTTTTAGATGCGAAGTCCTTAAGTCAGACGAAAACGTCGACGTTATGTGCACTCAGCTAAGATTCGGCAACTTGAGTGTTATGGATTAAAGCGCCGAAAATCCGCGTTCACAGTCAGCAATGATATCGCTCACGTCCTCCAATCCAACGGCGATGCGGATCAGCGAATTCACAATGCCCGCTTCTTGTTTCTGCTCATCGGAGAGACGACCGTGAGTGGTCGATGCGGGGTGACAAATGGTTGTCTTTACGTCCCCCAGGTTTGCTGTGAGCGACATAAGACGGGTGCTGTTAATGAAAGCCCACGCCTCTGCCTGGTCGCCTGTTACTTCGAAGGATAAAACGCCACCAAACGCCGATTGCTGGCTTTTAGCGAGCGCGTGATCAGGATGTGTTTCCAGTCCGCAGTAATTGACCTTGGACACCTTGTCGTGGTTACCAAGCCAGTTGGCTAATGCCATCGCACGCGAACTGTGAGCGTCCATCCTTAGCTGCAAGGTCTCTAGACCCTTGCTGAATACCCACGCGTTAAACGGACTCATCGAGGGCCCACAGACACGGACAAAGGCTCGTACATCAGCCATCAGCTCAGCGCTACCCACCAATGCGCCCCCGAGCACCCTGCCCTGCCCATCCAAGTACTTCGTCGCTGAATGCATGACCACGTCAGCACCGAGTTCTAAGGGCTTTTGAAGCGCTGGTGTACAAAAGCAATTATCAACGGCGAGTAAAGCATTGGCGCTACGCGCTATCTTCGCAATTCGGCGTATGTCGCCGACCTCACAGATAGGGTTCGACGGGGTCTCGCAAAAAAACAGCTTTGTTTTGGGAGTCACGGCTGCCTGCCAATCACTGAGATCCCGGAGCGAGACGAAAGATACGTTGATCCCGAGTTTGGTAAGGATGTTGTTGAACAGTCCAATCGTACTGCCGAAAACATTTCTCGAACAGACGACATGGTCGCCCGTCTTAAGGACCGTGAGACAGAGCGTTAAGATTGCGCTCATACCCGAGCTGGTAGCAACGCAATCCTCACCACCTTCTAAAGCAGCGAGACGCTTTTCAAAAACCGATACCGTGGGGTTAGAGAACCTCGAATAGGTATTACCGTCACGCTCACCAGAAAAGGTGGCCGCCGCTTGTTCGGCCGACTCAAAAACGAAGCTAGATGTCGCGTAAATGGGGTCTGAATGTTCCTGCTCGAAACCCCGTATTAAGCCCTCTCGAATGGCGAGCGTCTCAAAGCCCGCCCCGGATAAAGGTGTATCTGACAACGCACTAACTCCGATTATGAAGGCCGACGAGTGCACCATCGGCACGGTCGACGGAGTCGTCGGAACGCGCATCACGTAAACCCGTTAAGTATGCATCGTCGATAACGCCTGTTTGATACTGGCCGTCGAATACCGACAACTCAAAGCCATCGACAAGCGAGTTACCCTCTCGCGAGCATTCGATTAAGTCGTCAATTTCCTGATAAATCAGCCAATCAGCACCAATGTGGTCACTGATTTCATCGATTGTCCTGCCATGAGCGACCAGTTCAGATGCAGTGGGCATATCAATGCCATAAACATTGGGGAATCGAACAGGTGGCGCCGCCGATGCGAAGTAGACCTGTTTAGCACCCGAGTCCCGCGCCATCTGGATGATCTGCTGGCAAGTCGTACCTCGAACAATCGAATCATCGACCAGTAATACTGTTTTACCTTCAAACTCTAGCGGCACTGGGTTCAACTTCTGGCGCACTGACTTCTTGCGCTGAGTTTGTCCGGGCATGATGAAGGTCCGTCCAATGTAGCGGTTCTTCATAAAGCCTTCGCGGAACTTAACGCCCAGCTCGTGCGCAAGGGCTTGTCCAGCGACACGACTCGTATCGGGAATAGGTATCACCACGTCAATATCGTGATTCGGACGCTCACGCATGATTTTGTGCGCTAAACGCTCGCCCTGACGCATGCGTGTCTTATAGACGGAAATGCCATCCATCAGAGAGTCAGGGCGCGCGAAATATACGTGTTCAAAAATACAAGGCTTGAGCTTCGGAT
>CBFHQN010000051.1:13745-13978 GCA_965657765.1 Luminiphilus sp.
TTTACGCCAACAACAAGGGGTCGAATCCCATTTGGATCCCGAAACGCGACAAGCCCTACATTAGCGATCATTGCGATCGCCGCGTAGCCGCCCTCGCAACGTGTATGCAGCGCGGCTACAGCTTTGAAAACATCATCTGCCTCAGGGTTTAGCTTTCCCTGACGCTGGAGCTCATGCGCAAATACATTCAACAGGACTTCCGAGTCGCTATCGGTATTTAAGTGCCGCAGATC
>CBFHQN010000052.1:0-13804 GCA_965657765.1 Luminiphilus sp.
GCCAAGAGCTGCGCGTTGCTAACAGGTGCACCGCTAGTGCGACTTCAGTGCTACGAAGGCTTGGATGAGTCAAAAGCCATCTATGAGTGGAAGTATGGCAAGCAGCTGCTGTACACGCAGCTGCTGAAAACCCAGCTTGCGGAAGTCATGGATGGCGCTACCGGACTGCGCGAGTCTGTGGAGCGGCTACACAGCTTTGACGACGTATTTTTCTCAAAAGAATTTTTGGAGCCACGCCCTCTTATGCAAGCAATCGATGCTGAGGACGGTGTTGTGCTGCTGGTCGACGAAATTGATAAGGCGGACTTTGAGTTTGAGTCACTTCTGCTTGAGGTTCTCTCTGACTTTCAAGTATCTATTCCTGAGCTGGGGACGCTCAAAGGTCGCTCGAAGCCTCTGGTATTTCTCACAAGTAACGATACGCGAGACCTTTCCGACGCGCTTAAACGTCGCTGCCTACACCTGCACATCGATTTCCCAACCACCGAGCTGGAAGGGAAGATTGTTAGGGCGCGCGTTCCTCAAATCACCGAGGCAATGACTGAGCATCTGACATCATTTGTCAGCAAGGTGCGCGAAATGGATCTTAAAAAGCTGCCATCAGTTTCAGAAACCATCGACTGGGCAAAAAGCTTAGTGTTGCTCCACGCCGATTCACTCGATGAGGACTTGGTTCGCAGCTCGCTGAACGCCCTACTCAAGTACGAAGACGATTTGAGTAGCGTAGTGGATAACCTTACAGAGCTGCTGAATCAGGAAGTGAAGGCCGCCGAGGCCCGCTAACGGCATGAATGCACCTCAACGGCTGAGCCAAGACGCACCGACTGATCGCTTGCTTGCCTTCATCGAATTCCTGCGGGGCCGAGATATTTTTATTTCTCCCGCTGACTCGCTGGTTGCAATGGAAGTTGCTGGGCTCGTAGGTTACGCGCATCGACAACTGCTCAAAGACGGCCTTGGTAGTGCGCTGGCAAAGTCAAAGTTTGAAATAGAAATCTTCAACGAGGCGTTCGAGCAGTACTTTGGTGTTCCAGAAGACGCAAAGCCAAAAGCGCAAAATAACGAATCGAAAGATAGGCCAGAAAGTGAGCAACCTAGCCCTGAACAGCTGGGACAGCAGCTGGCACAGGTGCTCGAGGCTCAGCCCGAACTCTCAAAAAGCCTTTCAAGTGACCTTGTTGAGGCACTTAGAAGCGGTGACGAGGCTGCGATCGCAATCGCTGTTGAGACCGCTGCACAACAGGTCGATGTCTCTGCGATAAAGCTACTTACACAGCGCGGGCAATATATCCGCAAGATGTTGGATGCGCTGGGCGAGCAAGCACTCAGAGATGCAGCCGTCGAGTTAGAGAGTACGGAGCCAGCCGCATTCGAGGCGGTACAAGCATTGCGCGAGCAGCTGCGGAATAAAGTGCGCGATCGCGTTGATCGAGCCTATATGGTGCACGCCAGTGGCGACGCTGAGGACATGCTCGATGAAGCCTTGAGTAATATGTCGCTAGGCAACGTCGATCAGCACCATCGTGCGCGGCTGAAGCGATTGCTCGAAAAAATGACACGCAAACTTGCAGCCCGACACGGTCGCATAAGAAAGCGCGTTAAACGCGGTCAACTTGCCGTGCCTCCCACCTTGCGAAAGGCAATGGCAACAGACGGCGTCCCTTTTAAGCCCCAATGGCGAAAAAGCCTACGAAGGAAGCCGCAAATTCTCATTCTCTGTGATGTCAGTGGCTCAGTCGCAGCCTACGCGAAGTTCTTGTTGCTGTTCGTCCATTCCTTGCAAGACATCTTGCCGAGAACGAGGAGCTTTGCGTTCTCCTCAAATTTAGGTGAGGTGACCGAGACCTTACGCACACTGCCTGTTGAAACAGCAATCGAACGAGTGAATCTCAAATACGGTGGCGCCACCGATTACGCAAGAGCCTTTGAAGACTTTGCTAATCTGGCTATGGCGGACATCAACCGGGTCACCACAGTGATCGTTCTCGGTGACGCGCGGAACAATAACACCGATCCGAGGTTGGATCTTTTGGCAGAAATCCGTTCCAAGTGTCGCCAGCTAATCTGGCTCAATCCAGAGAGTCAACGTAGTTGGAGTACCGGTGATTCCGAGATGGCTGGGGTCATGAGGAACTGCGACGTTGCCGCCGAGTGCAGCACCTTGAAACAGCTCGAACGAGTAATCGACACGCTGCTTACTGAGTTGAATAGCTAGCCGCGGGACTCACCTGCTTATCACGGGGCATGCATCGCTCGTAAGTTCGTAATCCCTCGTTCGAACTCTGGGGTTCGTCCTCACACTTCGATGTCCTTGCGAGGCTGGTAGCTCATTTTTCCGTTTATTTTCTTGGCATCATTCGCTGTCTTGTAGCGATAGTCCGCTTATTTCCTGAGCGGCATTACCATCTCTCGCAAGTTTGATCTTGAGACGCACATTGTTGACGGAATCGGCGTTGCGAAGCGCCTCCTCCTCGGAAATCTTTCCATTGTGATGTAAGGCAATAAGCGCCTGATCAAAGGTTTTCATCCCCTGATCAATCGATTTCTCCATCACTTCCTTGAGCGCATGGATATCACCCTGAAGAATGAGGTCTTTGATAAGCGGTGACGCAAGTAACACCTCTATCGCAGCACATCGGCCACCTGCCATAGCGGGGATTAAGCGCTGAGACATGATACCCAGTAAGTTAAGGGACAGGTCCATCAGTAGTTGCGGACGCCGCTCCTCGGGGAAGAAGTTCAGGATGCGCTCGAGCGCCTGATTCGCATTGTTTGCGTGCAGGGTCGAAACGCAAAGGTGACCCGTTTCGGCAAATGAAATTGCATACTCCATGGTCGCTCGGTCGCGAATCTCGCCGATGTAAATGACATCTGGCGCTTGTCGCAACGTGTTCTTCAGGGCTGCCTCCCAACTTCGCGTATCCACCCCGAGCTCTCGTTGATTAACAATAGACTTCTTGTGCGAGTGGATGAATTCGACAGGATCCTCAATCGTCACAATATGGCCACCCATCGAACTATTTCGATGATCTATCAGTGAGGCAAGTGTCGTCGATTTACCGGATCCGGTAGCCCCAACGACCAACACCAAGCCTCGCTTTGCCTTGATCAAGTCAGCGGCAATTGACGGCAAGCCCAGCTGTTCCATCGCAGGTATATCAACGACGATATAACGGACGACCATGCCAACTTCGTTACGCTGCTTAAAAATGTTGACTCGAAAGCGACCGACACCGGCAAGCGAGATGGCCAAGTTCATCTCGAGCTTCTCATCAAACTCACGCGCCTGCTGCTCGTCCATGAGATCGTAAGCGAGCGTCCGCGTTTGACCCGGCGATAGAGGCGTGTCTGATAAAGCACGCATTTCACCAAAAAATTTGGCGCTCGGTGGCGCGCCGGTCGTCAAGTAAAGATCGGATCCGCCGTCGGCGGCGAGCGTCTTCACCCACTGTTCAAAATCCATACCATCACCCCACGAAATTCATGGTTAATCGCTGTACCAAGTTACACCATTGCGCGTAAACTGCCGACCGTCTTGACGCGTCGATCCGATCAATGTCACAAACGTACAAGACCCTAGTGGTAATCAAGGTAGTGCTTCATGACGGCCGAGGTGTTCAGCGACTTGTTAGCTCAAGCACGAGAAAAATCATTTCTCGTGGTCCGGCGCGGCATTGAAAAAGAGGGGCTGCGGGTGTCGCGTGACACCCACCGCATTTCCCAGCTTGGGCATCCCACCGCACTTGGGTCAGCACTTACCCACTGCGCTATAACGACAGATTACTCAGAGGCCCTACTCGAGTTCATTACCGGTGTTCACGACACAGCCGAGCAGGCGCTCGAAGAGCTGTTCCATTTACATGCCTACACATCGCAGTCGTTGCCGAATGAAATAATCTGGAGCGCAAGCATGCCAGGCGATTTGGGCGGCGAAAATGATATTCCCATCGCCCACTATGGCTCCTCCAATATAGGAACCATGAAGCGGGTCTACCGCAATGGGCTGGGGGCTCGCTATGGCAGAGCCATGCAAGCTATTGCAGGAATTCACTACAATTTCTCGCTGCCCGAGAGTTTTTGGGAGCAGTCGCTAGCCCACTCCAAACATAACCTATCGATGAAAGATTGGCGCACGGAAGGTTATTTAGCGCTCATACGCAACTTTCAGCGGCGCCTATGGCTACTGAATTATTTGACAGGCAGCTCTCCTGCGATCAGCCGGTCTTTTATAACGGGACAGATACCTACCCATTTGGTAGCAGGACAACCCGAAACACTGCTCAGCAACTACGCAACCTCACTGCGTATGGGTGACTTGGGGTACACCAGCTCCGCTCAAGACGGTCTGCAAATTTGTTATAACAAATTGGCGACCTATATACAGACGCTCACCGAGGCCATCGTAGAGCCCTACGAGAGCTATGCAGCGATGCCTGCAAGGCGCGACGGAGAAATGCTCCAGTTGAACCAAGGTCTCCTACAGATCGAAAATGAGTTCTACAGCGCAATACGTCCCAAAAGGGTGACGGAGTCGGGCGAAGCGCCCGTAAGGGCTCTCGACTCAAGGGGAATTGAGTACGTTGAGGTCCGTTGCCTGGACGTCAACCCATTTACACCGTTAGGCATCGACGTCGAGACCACCGCACTGGTCGATACGTTCCTACTGAGCTGCCTTCTGGAAGATAGTCCGTCGTGCACGCCTGACTCACGAAAAATGGATGAAGAGAATAATCAGCGTGCACTAAATCGCGGGCGTGATCCGTCGCTCAAGTTATTGACCCAAACTCAGGGCGAGCAATCGCTAGAGGAAGCATCTCAGCCGATATTGAGCTCGATGATGGTAGCGGCCGAACTTCTAGACATTGCAAACAATACAACGCGGCATGCTAAGGCTGTCAGGACAGCGCAGGCGCGAATTCACGGGGATCAAGAAACGCCATCCGCCCGCGTTATCCGTGAACTGAGCGAAGGCCAGATCGACTACTCAGCACTAATGGGGCAGTACTCTGAGCAGTGGAATCAAATGTTTAGGGAAGCTGCTATCCCGCAAACTATTCGAACTCACCTGGCAGATGAGGCGATTGCTTCACTGCGCAGGCAACGCGAAGTAGAGAACAGCGACGCATCGACATTCGATACTTTTTTACAGACTTTTTACGCCCAGTATCGACTGTAGTTATTGGCCAGAGCAGGCAACGATAGGATTCCCCACCGTTGCCTCACAGTCACAACTTAGCTGCCAGCACCGACAACCGATAGCAACTCAACTTTGAATATCAGTACTTCATTTGGACCGATTGCACCACCGGCACCGCCAGCACCATAGGCGAGCTCAGAAGGGATAGTGAGCTCGTATTCAGCACCCTCGCTCATTAGTTGCAGCGCTTCCGTCCAGCCGGGAATTACTTGAGTAACGCCAAAGGTGACAGGCTGACCGCGGCTGTAACTGCTATCAAAGACTGTCCCGTTAATTAAGCGGCCCTCATAATGCACCTCGACCGAATCAGCTGACGTTGGCTTGGCACCGGTGCCCTCCTTAACGACTCGATACTGAAGTCCACTGGCCGTAACTTGCACACCGTCGGCGCTTGCATTCTCTGCGAGATAAGCCTGGCCTACTTCAAGGTTTGCCGCGGCAGCGGTCTGCATTTCCACCTCTTGCTCAGCCTGCATCTTCTCTTGCATGGCCATCATTTCAGCGTTTATTTCGTCATCAGTCATCTTCGCTTCAGCGCCCGAGATAGCATCACGGATACCCTCTGCGAATGCGTCAGCATCGAGCGGCACGCCCTCAGCCTTCATTCTGCGGCCCATGTTCAACGCAATGCCGTAGCTAATGCGCTGATCTTGACTCTCTAAACTCATTTCAGTCGACTCCGTGGTTTGATCACAAGCGACCAAGCCCAAGCCAATCAGAGCGGCTAGCGCTGCGGACCGAAATTTAACTCCCGAGAAATTACTCGCTTTAAACATGGCAGGTTGTCCTGTGTATTGGTGAAAGAGAGACGCATACTACGCGCCTGAAAACAGCGTGGCTACCGCCCAAAAGCGTCAATCAGCTGATCGAGATCATCCGAGGATGACAATGACGCAATTAGACCTAGATTGAGTTGATAGAAAACGGGACTCGCCCCCTTAAAGGGTGGCGCCAGTGCCTCGCACAAGAGCGTCACTACGGTCTTTTCAGCCTCCAACTCCAATCTCAATGCTTCGCCGCGAAGCAGAGTCGCGTCCTTGTTATTACTCCATTTAACCCGTTCTCGCCTGAGGGGCAGCAACACCCTCTCTACCCATGGAGCTATGGCCTTGTCCATGCGTTGCGCTTCCGCCAACGTTAGCTGTCGGCCCTGCTCCGAAAGCCATGCAAAGAACAAGGCCTCTACTACAACCAAACCGCATGACTCTTGCAAGCCAAGCAAACAACCCCGCAGTGCGGTGTCATCGTAACGCTCAAGCGCCCAATTCCAGAATGTCTGTTGCAGATTGCTATCCATCAACCCTGCTATCCGTCACCGCTGCTATCCATGCACCATAGTGGCCATTTAAGGTCCACGTGCGATTTAAAAAAGTAGCCACTCATGATGGGCTTCAGCCCAATTGATATCCAATAAAACTGCTGGAGATCAAATTCGCAACTTGCTCACGATCCACTCTCGAGGCGGGTTTGACCGTGGCTTGCCGCCAACTTAAGTTTTTCAGTCCGGGGACTGCGACGAACGATGTATTCTCGCTGTTGCGCGTGAGAGCGATCAATACACGCTTCCGACCATACCAATTCAACAGGACGTCTGCTCCGTGTGTAGCCCGCGCCCCCCACAATTTCTCCGTTGTGCTGACGAAGGCGTCTTGCGAGATCCGTTGTTACCCCTGTGTAGTAGGTGCCATCGGCGCACTGCACCAAGTAAACGCACCATCTTCCAATATCTTCACCCGACATTCGACTTCAACACTGTCATCCAAAGAAATTTTTTGAGAGTATATGTCGCGAAGCATTCGGAGGCACCATGAGCGATAACATTACCCACGTCAGTGACGCTGACTTTCAAAACGAAGTTCTGTCTTCAGACGTCCCTGTACTCGTCGATTTTTGGGCGGAGTGGTGCGGACCCTGCAAAATGATTGCACCCGTACTTGAGGAAATCGCAAACGAATACGGCGATAAACTCAAGGTGTGTAAGGTCGATGTAGACGCAAACCCCGACCTCCCCGGCAAATTCGGTATCCGTGGCATCCCAACCCTGATCGTTTTCAAAGGCGGCAGCGCCGTAGAAACGAAGGTTGGTGCTTTATCTAAAACGCAACTCGCTGAGTTTGTAGACGGCTGTCTCTAAAGCTAGCAGCCTTGGTTAAAATTCCTTGTTTATTCGGTAGACGCACCGCCTGAGCGGTGCTACCGTTCAGGTATGGGTGATGTCTTCGCCCCTATTCCCCCAAAAACGCCATTTTAAAAGTTAATTACTGCGTCGCTTGGGGTCTGTGTTTGGCAAATCTATTCCTTGGCCAAAGCAAAAATAACCATTTATTCATTTCCCCAAGTCACAGGTAATCCCAGTGCAAGAAGAAGAAAATATCAATCCTGACCAAGGCGCAGCCGCTGAGGCTAGCCTTGAGCCCACTCCTCAGCAGAGTCCGGCACAAGAAGCGGCCACATCGGAGGCCTCGTCAGCAGAAGCAAGTGCAAGTAGTAGCGAAGATAAGCCTACGCGAACACTGAAACTTAATCGTTCGGCAGACACCACACCGGAAGCCGCTGCTACGGAGCAGGCTTCGTCCGGAGAGTCAGCAGGCGATTCAGATGCCCCCTCCCAAGAGGAAGGTGAAAACCAAGGTGGTGGACGCAACCGGAGAAATCGCAACCGCAGAAATCGTCGCGAACCGCATGTGCCATCCGAGAATCCCATGAGCCTGACCGAGCTCAAAACCAAATCGACACAAGAACTCATCGACATGGCGGCGGAAATGGGCATCGAAAATATGGCCCGCTCGCGCAAGCAGGATATTATTTTCTCGCTGCTTAAGCGTCACGCAAAGAGTGGCGAGGACATCTTCGGTGACGGTGTCTTGGAGATATTGTCAGACGGCTTCGGCTTCCTGAGATCAGCCGATAGTTCCTTCTTAGCCGGACCCGACGATATTTACGTAAGCCCCAGTCAGATTCGACGTTTTAACCTCCGCACCGGTGACACTGTCACGGGTATGATCAGGCCACCCAAGGACTCGGAGCGCTACTTTGCTTTGCTCAAAGTCAGCGAAGTCAACTTTGAATCACCCGAGACAGCGAAAGCAAAGATTCTTTTTGAAAACCTCACGCCGTTGTTTCCAGATCAGCGCCTCACCCTAGAAAAAGGAAATGGCTCGACCGAAGATCTAACAGGCCGAATTATCGATCTGTGCTCACCGATTGGAAAAGGACAACGTGGCCTGTTAGTAGCACCGCCCAAGGCGGGTAAGACGATCATGATGCAGAGCGTCGCTCAAGCAATCATCAGTAACAACCCTGAGTGCTACATCATTGTGCTCCTCATTGACGAGCGTCCGGAAGAAGTGACCGAAATGCAGCGCTCCGTAGGCGCGCGCGGCGCTGAAGTTGTGGCCTCTACATTTGATGAGCCGCCCGCCCGTCACGTTCAGGTCGCCGATATGGTGATCGAGAAAGCCAAGCGATTGGTAGAGCACAAGCGTGACGTTGTCATCCTGTTGGATTCGATTACACGTTTAGCACGGGCCTACAACACGGTCGTACCGAGTTCAGGCAAGGTACTCACAGGTGGTGTCGATGCGCACGCACTCGAGCGCCCTAAGCGATTCTTCGGTGCTGCGCGTAACATCGAGGAAGGTGGCAGTCTTTCAATTATTGCAACTGCCCTGACCGAAACCGGTTCTAAAATGGATGAGGTGATCTACGAGGAATTTAAAGGTACCGGTAATATGGAACTTCACTTGGATCGGAAGATCTCGGAGAAGCGCGTATACCCTGCCATTAATATTCGTCGGTCTGGTACGCGCCGCGAGGAACTACTCACGGGAGAAGAAGAACTGCAGCGTATGTGGATTCTCCGGAAGCTTCTTCATGGTATGGAAGATCTCCCTGCGATTGAGTTTCTGCTAGATAAACTCAAGGACACCAAGTCCAATGATGAATTCTTCCGCTCTATGAAGAGAAAGTAGAAAGAAGCGTAGGTAGAGAGAAGCGAAAATAAATAAGAGGCGCCGAACGGCGCCTTTTTGCTTTTAAACCAACGCGTATTACATGGCAGTTTTGAGACGCTGCGACCACGTGGCACCCTACTGTGTCATGCTATGTACTGACGAAGAAGTGAGATAAGGCTATGAAATTTCGGGACCTCCGAGAATTTCTTGACATGCTGGAAGCCAATGGCGATCTGGTGCGAATTAAAGAAGAGATCGACCCAAATCTAGAGATGACGGAGATCGCAGATCGCACCCTGCGTGGCGGAGGTCCAGCTCTCCTATTTGAAAACCCCAAGGGCTATGACGTGCCACTCCTAGCCAATCTGTTCGGAACCGAAAAACGCGTTGCACAGGGCATGGGAGCTGACTCGATTGAGGCTCTGAGGGAAATTGGCGAGTTATTGGCGTATTTGCGCCAGCCCGACCCACCCAAGGGCATGCGAGACCTGATTGATAAGGCGCCGCTACTCAAAAAAGTATTGAACATGGGGCCTAAGACCGTCAGTCGGCCGCCCTGCCAGGACGTTGTTATCGATGGAGACGACATCGACCTGAACAAACTTCCAATTCAAACCTGCTGGCCCGGGGATGTTGGCCCGCTTGTTACCTGGCCGCTCGTTATCACGCGAGGACCAGAGAAGCCGCGCATGAACCTCGGCATTTACCGCATGCAACTGATTGGTCGCAACAAGTTGATCATGCGCTGGCTATCACATCGAGGCGGTGCGCTGGATTTCAGAGACTGGTGCCTCAAGCGCCCCGGAGAGCCCTACCCGGTTGCCATTGCGCTCGGTGCTGACCCTGCAACAACGCTGGGTGCGGTAACGCCCGTTCCCGACGCGCTCTCCGAGTATGCGTTTGCAGGCTTACTGCGCGGCGGCAAGACCGAGCTCGCAAACTGCCTGACACAGCGGTGCAGAGACAACGAACTACTCGTACCCGCAAATTCAGAGATTATTTTAGAGGGCTATATTGACCCCGAGGAAATGGCTGACGAAGGCCCGTTTGGTGATCACACCGGTTACTACAACGAGGTTGAAAGCTTCCCTGTGTTTACTGTTGAAAAGATGACCACACGTAAGAATCCGATCTATCACAGTACCTATACTGGTCGTCCACCTGACGAGCCCGCGATTCTGGGTGTTGCACTCAATGAGGTTTTTGTCCCGCTACTACAAAAACAATTCCCTGAGATCGTCGATTTCTATCTCCCACCGGAAGGCTGCTCATACAGGATGGCGGTCGTGAGCATGCGCAAAGAGTATCCGGGGCACGCAAAACGGGTGATGCTCGGCATATGGTCTTTTTTGCGGCAGTTTATGTACACCAAGTTCATTATTGTCACCGACGAGGATGTCGATATACGCAACTGGGAAGACGTGATTTGGGCCATGACGACACGAATGGATCCACGCCGGGATTCAGTATTTATCGATAATACACCTATCGATTACCTCGACTTTGCATCACCCGTCGCAGGACTCGGCTCAAAAGTAGGCATGGATGCAACCAACAAGTGGGAAGGTGAGACCGATCGCGAGTGGGGAACCTCGATTCAAATGAGCGAGGACGTCAAAACAAAAGTTGATGACCTGTGGGACTCCTTGGGAATCGCGTTACCCGGACGCAGAAAATAACGCTCCTTGAGCGAAGATTACGCGGCCTAAGTCGCTTGATTGTCCTGGCGCTTATGGAGTTTTTTGAAGTCTGCGAACGCCTAACGCCTTGACTAGGTGCGCTGATGCTTGCGTCTTGTGGGCCTCGATCAATAGGTTGTCACCGGCATCGCCGGCAAGTGCGTTAGCTTTCAATAAGGTTATTGCCAAAGATGCAGCACCGTTTTTTTCAATCGCAGCGATCTGCGTAAGCCGTTCTAAGAGTTGGTCTGCATTTTTGGGTTGATGGACAGCAAGCACCCCGTTCAAGGCGTCCTGCCACGAAGACTTGGCCGACTCAAGAAGCACCACGTCCACATCGCTTACCGCGCCCAGCTGGTGAAGCCGCGTGATGTACTCGACCCTCAAAGCTATGTCAGCCTTATCTGATGCTTCGACCTTGCTCCATATCTTGTTAAGTTGAGCAGGCTTGTGGCTGGCACGAATTTGCCGGATAAGGAGCCACTGCTGTATCCGCTTTGCTCGCGATTCGGAGTGCCACGATGACTTCTCCAACTTAGCCACTTTACCTGCCAGAGCCGTAACGTTTTCACTCAAAACGTCATCAAGACTGGATTGGATGAGCTCTAAATTTTGCTCCTCTTTGCGCTTACCTAGCCAACGGCCAAGACCAGGGACTACCCCCAATATGCCTCCTACTAAACGCCAGGCGAATCGCATGACGATGAACAACGCGGTAGCAGCAAGAATCAGAGCTACCAAGCTTGTTTCAAGCCGATAGCCACCTACTTGCAGTAGCGCATAACCCGGATCTCGGGAAATGAAGGACGCGAGCGCAACACCTGCCATTACTCCTGCAGTGATAACCCACAACCAACGCTTCATTCCGGAGCTCCCGCTGGCACTTGATCGCCGGAATGCGCGTTGAAAAACGCACTGGGATCTTCTACATCGTCACCGCCTCCGGACTCATCACTGACAAGCTTTAAAGACTCAAGTGCAGGCAATTCCAGTCTCAAAGGAATTGCGCTGAGATCTGCTAACTCTTCTCTAATGGCCGACAGAGAAGGATCGTCATTTAACGACGGTAGTTCTGCCAATAGCCCTAAGGCTCGCGCGAGGGAGCTTGTGAAACTCGCTGAATCTCTCATGAGTAACGCCACGCGTGCCTGCTCGATATTGAGCTTTGTCGAAAGAACCGCAAACCGAGACCAATCCGAGGTTCTCGGTTTTTCGTTGGGAGATTCGAGCTCAGTGATAACAAAATAAGAAGCGAGTGTTTCGAGCGCTTGCTTCCAGAGAGTCAATGATGTGCTTCTCTCGGATGAACCCACGTCGGTATCGGTATTTCTAAGAACATCCGACCCTGCATTTCGGCCCGAAGGATCAAATGCCGCTAAGTCCAGCCTTTGAAGTTGTCGATCCAGTGCTGACAGACGCCCCATTAAGCCCACCATATCGAGCTTTTCAGCCGCTTTTAACTGAGTACGATCAAATGCAATAGCGGATCTAATAGCACTCACATCATCACTAGAATCGCGCTTCAACAAGGTGTCAGCCTGAGATAGGAGGCTCAAGGCGCCGCTGACGTCACCCGCGAACTGTAAGCGCTGACTCGCGAGGCGAATATTGAAGGTGGCCTCAGCACGTCTCCACGCTCCCTGGTCAATTTTCGACATTCGGTACAGAAGGTGATTCGCCTCATTGAGCTTCCCTGCTGCACGCTGCTCAATACCGCGAATCGAATCGAGCTCTGCCGATAGACGGGTAATGGCCGACTGTAAAGCAGCAGATGTAGCCTCTTCGCTTTTCTTAACTTCAGTATCGATTAGCGTCGCCAAATCCTTAGCTAAGACCTGGTCAGCCTCGGCTAAGGCGGCAAGATTTTGCTCAACCTCTGTTTGTTTGACTTGGAAGGCTGTCACCTCCGGCCATACATAGACGTATCCCGCCGCGCCCATGCCAGCCAATAGAAGAAAAACCAGCAAACCCAACAAAGTTCTTAACCATGATGATGCTGGCGCTGGTTTGCTGCGGGCGGTTTGCTCGCTCATGAAATTGTCCCTTTATCAACTCGGGTCAGGACAGTGTAGACAATACCTCGAGTAACGCATCATCACTGGCCCCTGCGGCTACTATACGCGATTGCCAGCCCAGCTCTCGAGCCTGATTTTCAACACGATCTGAAGGCAGGATCACCGTGTGCTTTTCATGAACATCCACGCCGCAAACCGCGCAAAGTTCTTCAAGGCGCGAAAGTGTTTCACCACTGGCGATATGAATATAGCGTGGCTCTGGGCTGTCCAACGCATCCGTAACTGTGCACCGTGAAACTGATGGCCAGATCCGCCGATAGCAATTAACTTCAACGACACTCAGCCCCTGCTCGCTGAGCACTGAGCTTATTAAATCGCGACCTCCCTCGCCCTTTATCAGGGCAATGAGATTTGGTAACCGAGGCGAATCAACCCCTGTTAAAGCGAGAAGTTCGAGTAGCCCTTCGGAATCTTCACGATCCGGACTACTAGCATCGATACCGTGATCATTCAGCAGCTCTCTCGTCTTTCTGCCAACAGCCAGCACCTTCGCTGATGTCCTGCGGCAAGCACTCTGAACGTAATTCAGACCATGCGTGACGGCATTCGCCGATGTAAAAATAAATGCATTGCTGCTCTCAAGCTCAGCCTCTACGGCAGACGCCACCGCCACAGGCTCTATTGCCAGTAATGGCAAGGCTGTCGCAATGAACCCCCTATTTGCGAGGAGATCTAGCTGCCGTCTCGCATCAGATTCGGCGCGTGTGAGAACAACATGAATCACGATCGTGCGGCGGTAAGAATCTCTGCTGCACCCATTTCCAGCAGCGCTTCGGCTACTTCTAATCCCAGTGCTTCAGGATCCGCGCCGCGAGCTTCTGCAGCGATGACGTCTACACCGTCAGGGGAGCCAACGCGAGCGCGAAGCCACAGGTTATCGCCTTCAGTCACAGCAAAGCT
>CBFHQN010000053.1:0-13491 GCA_965657765.1 Luminiphilus sp.
TAGAAAACGGCCACGCCGAAGCGCCTGACTTAGCCGCGGCTGGCGATCAGTAAAACTCCTGCGGCGGTGTGTAATTAGCCTAAAAAGCTAATCAGCGCCGCCGTCACGGCGACATTTAGCGATTCCACCCCGTTTTGCATCGGAATGCGCAGCGACAGGTTCGCTGCGTTTTTGATTGCTCCTGATGCGCCGTCGGTTTCACCACCTAACACAAACACCGTATTAGTCCGATTCTGTTCATCAAATAGCGACCGTTCAGCATGACTGTCCATCACAGCAATTTGGATATCGGCAGCCTTAAGCGTTTCTACGCAGCTCAATGCGTCGTCGCAAAATACGATAGGGGCTCGAAAGGCTGTGCCTACCGAGGCCTTGATCACGAGCGGACCCAGGGTGGCGACGGATTTCTTGGGGTAGAAAATGGCATCGATGCCAGCGGCACACCCTGAACGAATAATCATGCCAACGTTTTGCGGGTTGGTGATGCCGTCAAGCAGCAGCCCTTTGAAAGGCTTGCCCACCTCTCGAGCGCGATTCGAGAGCAATTGCTCGAGCGTGCTGTAATTAGGGCAGAAGAGGTCTAGCGCTACCCCCTGATCCTGCTTGCCGTTTTTCGAGATGCGAGAAAGCGCTAGTCGGTCGTGATAGCCGATTGCGACGTCGCGTTTTTTGGCGGCTGTTTCGATCTGACTTACAATGCCCCCCGTTTTGTTACTGTCTGCAAGGTGCAAGCGTTGGGGCAACATAGAACTGTCGTTGAGCGCTTCGAGTACAGGCTTTCTCCCGTAAATAGTCAGCGTTTTAGATAAATCCATGTGTGGCTCGATTGTATAAATTGCGGGGTAATAATGTTGAGAGAGGGAATCATTGTTGATATGAGCCTTACACTATATACGAGTCCTGGCTGTCATTTGTGTGAACAAGCCGAGGAGATCCTCGATTACTTGGGTGTCGCCTTTACTGCCGTAGATATCAGCAGCGATGTTGACCTTGTTAGAAAGTACGGTGTGAGGATTCCTGTCGTGCAGCGCCAAGACGGTGCTGAGTTGGGCTGGCCCTTTGATTCTCTCGACGTGGAGCGGTTCGCGGCTTAGCCTTATTTCTCTCTGTCTATTCTCACGGCTAAAACGTCACAGTCTGCAGCACCGAGAACGCTGTCGGTGGTTGTGCCCAATAATAACTCGAGCCCCCATCGCCCGTGACTGCCGAGCACAATAAGGTCGGCACCGATTTGTTTGGCGAGTGTCGGTATCTCATGTTCTGGGCGACCGCTTCTAAGATGGCAATGCTGCTCGGGAATGTTGAGATGAGTAGCGAGTCTTGCAAGATGCGTGTCCGCCTGTTCGTTTATTTCTTCCTGAAGTTCTGAGGTGTCCAGATGCAGATCTGCACCATAAGTAAGTGAGAGAGGCTCAACGATATGCAGAACATGAATCTCTGCTTGCTGGTTGCGAGCCATCGTTGCGGCCTTAGTCGCTATTTGATCTGAAGTTGCGCCTAAGTCGATCGCCACAAGTAATCGTTTATAAGCCATGAGTGAAACTCGCTGAAATGACTAATAGCCCTAGAGTACCGTGCTATTTTCTTTAGCACTACTGGCGCAAGGTGTGGCAGAGAATCGAATTTTTACGTTTGTCGCCCAAAAGAGAAGTCAGCCGCGAGTATCATGAACCTCGTTTCTCAGTAGGTCGCTGATATCTGGGTTCTAGGCGGCAGGGCGTTTGTTGCTCAAACATCTATGTAGGCTTGCTAACGTTCCGAACACAAAAAAGCTATTGCGATAGCATGGGCTGTGGTTGTATTGCGGCTTCAGACCTCTATCGTCAAAGTCATTCACGGAGGTAGTTGTGTCGATCATTTGGATTTTGCTAATTATTGCTGTTGCTGTGGCGCCGCTCATGTCCGCGCTTCCCTCGGAGGCTCAACGGCATGAGGCCAAGATCAGGGCGCATGCAATGGAGCAGGGTATCACCATCAAGTTGGGACAAACCCCTGAGATTCCCGCAAGATTTCGATTGCCCGCAGATTTATCTCTGGTGGCCTACAGGCGCAGACGACGGGAACGCGATCAGCGATTTGATGAGTCTAAACTGGCTGTCAAATCATTGGGGAACTGGGTCAGCGTACCCTTGGAGAAGCCGATTGGCGAGGTTTTCATGTCGCTGCCCGATGGGGCTTGGATAGCGGAGTTAGGTGTTGATTACGTGTCAGTCTTCTGGGATGAAAAGGGCGATATCGATGCTGTCGATGCTGTTATCGCGACGCTCGAAAATTTGGAGCGTGTCCCCGGTTTTGAATAGCTTTCCAAATAGTAATTTCATATTAAGTGCTTGACCTCAGCCCATCGTTGTCCCGTACACTCCGCCGAGCACGGCTTCTGGGTCGTCATTTATAACCACTTCAGAGATGTTATTTAGTTCATGGGTAAATCACTCGTCATTGTAGAATCGCCGGCGAAAGCGAAGACGATCAACAAGTATCTCGGTTCAGACTTTATCGTTAAGTCGAGCGTCGGGCATGTTCGTGATTTACCGACGGCGGGTAGCGCGCCGGCCTCCGATCCCAAGGAGCGCGCAGCGCAAGCCGCCATTACCCGCAAAATGGCGCCTGACGAGAAGGTTAGGTACCAAGCGAAGAAAAAGCGTGAACAACTCGTACGACGGATGGGTGTAGACCCTAAAAATGGTTGGGCCGCCCGCTACGAGGTTCTGCCGGGAAAAGAGAAAGTTGTCGATGAGCTCAAAAAGCTCGCGAAGTCCGCTGATGCCATATATCTCGCTACCGATTTGGATCGGGAAGGAGAGGCTATCGCATGGCACCTCAAAGAGATCATTGGTGGCGATGACTCTCGCTATCAACGCGTTGTGTTTAATGAGATTACAAAGCGGGCAATTCAGGAATCGTTCTCCAAGCCCACGCAACTGGACACTAACCGGGTCAACGCGCAACAAGCGCGACGGTTTCTAGATCGGGTTGTAGGGTTTGAGGTTTCGCCTTTGCTCTGGGCAAAAATCGCCCGTGGCTTGTCTGCTGGGCGTGTGCAATCGGTGGCTGTGCGTCTCATTGTTGAGCGCGAGCGAGAAATTCGAGTATTTGTTCCTGAAGAGTATTGGCAGCTTCATGCTGACTTACAGAGAGGTGGTGAAGCGGCTGTTCGTTTTGAGGTAGTACGATCCCAGGGCAAAGCCTTTCAGCCAAAGTCGCAGGCTGATGCCGCAGTTGCAGTGTCTGCGCTTACCGATTCGTCATTTGCAGTCTCTGATTTAGAGGCTCGTAAGACCAGTTCGCGTCCACCTGCGCCCTTTATCACGTCGACCCTTCAGCAGGCAGCGAGCACACGTCTCGGGTTTAGTGTGAAAAAGACGATGACGCTGGCACAGCGCCTGTACGAGGCTGGCCACATAACGTATATGCGGACCGACTCCACTAATTTGAGTAGCGAGTCTGTTGCTTCCTGCCGCGATTACATTAGCGAGCACTTTTCGGGCGACTATTTGCCTGAATCCCCTAATCGCTATGGCGCGCGAGAAGGCGCTCAAGAGGCACACGAGGCGATTAGGCCGTCCAACGTCACACTGCGTGCGGACGCAATAAAAGACGCTGAGAGAGACGCACAGCGCTTATATGAGCTGATATGGCGTCAGTTTGTTGCGTGTCAAATGACACCTGCGCGCTATCTCAGTACGACAGTGACAGTCGGCGCTGAAGGTTATGAAATGACGGCGAAGGGCCGAGTGGTCGAATTCGACGGCTATACCCGCGTTCAGAGCCCGACGGCTCGAAAGGGTGACGACGCGATCCTACCTGATTACAAAGTGGGTGACGTGCTCTCCTTGAGTGAGTTGCTCCCGTCCCAGCACTTTACTAAGCCACCTGCGCGTTACGGTGAAGCGAGCTTAGTAAGAGAGTTAGAAAAGCGAGGTATCGGTCGCCCATCGACCTACGCCGCCATTATTTCAACGATCCAAGACCGTGGCTATGTGAAGCTCGAGAATCGCCGGTTTTACGCAGAAAAAATGGGTGACATTGTTACTCAACGGCTTCAAGAGAGCTTTGAGGATCTGCTCGATTACGGATTTACGGCTTCAATGGAGGAGAACCTCGATGAGGTTGCCGAGGGACGTAAAGACTGGCGCGACGTCCTCGACACGTTCTATGACGATTTCCGTGCCAAGCTGGAGCTCGCTGAGAGTCCGGGCGAGGGTAGTATGCAGGCGAACGAGCCAACGGCTACTGGTATTGCCTGCAATCAATGTGACCGTCCCATGCAGATTAGGACTGCAAGTACCGGGGTTTTCATGGGTTGTTCAGGATATAACCTGCCTCCGAAAGAGCGTTGCAAAAGTACGGTTAATCTTATTCCCGGTGATGAAGCGGTCTCAGCCGATGCAGATGACGAAGCCGAATCAAGACTCCTTCTGACTAAGGAGCGTTGTCCGAAGTGCAATACCGCCATGGACAGTTATCTAATCGATGAGACCCAAAAGCTTCACGTTTGCGGTAACAATCCTGACTGCGATGGTTATTTGGTGGAGCAGGGTAGTTTTAAGATCAAGGGTTATGACGGTCCCACACTCGAGTGCGATAAATGCACGGCTGAGATGCAGCTGAAAACGGGACGGTTCGGAAAATACTTTGGTTGCACAAACTCTGAGTGTTCGAATACGCGGAAGCTGCTGCGCAATGGTGAGGCAGCGCCACCCAAGATGGATCCGATCCCGATGCCAGAGCTGCGCTGTGCGAAAGTGGAGGACCACTATATTTTGCGGGACGGTGCAGCGGGGCTATTCCTTGCTGCCAGTCAGTTTCCGAAACATCGTGAAACACGGGCTCCGTTCGTTGATGAGCTGTTACCCCATCAGGCTGCATTAGACCCTAAGTATCACTTCTTGCTCGACGCGCCGACCACGGACGATGCCTCGAATCGCACCCAGATTCGTTTCAGTCGAAAGACAAAAGAGCAGTACGTGATGACCGAGGTCGACGGGAAGGCGACGGGTTGGAAAGCGTTTTTCAACTCCGGCGGCTGGGTTTCGGAAGGCTCCGGTAAGCCCGCTCCGAAGAAAAAGGCTAAGCCCAAGACAAAAGCCAAATCGCGGGCATCAGCAAAGTCAAAAAAATAACGCCGAGATTGTAGATTGAGCCAAGCCCAATCCTATGCAAATCACTCGCTGTACATGGCATCTGTACTGATTGATGCCTGGCGATCGGCGCTGTCTGATAGCGGCCATTCAAGCTCTGCGATTGATGCGGCATATGGACCAGCAAGCCGACTGCATCTGCTGGATGCTTACGGGTGGCAGTTGATGGCCTGTCAGCGTGTTGTGCAGATCCCGTCTTCGCCGCCACACTCGGCCAGTGAGCTGCCAAAGCTAGCGCCCGGTATTGCGCTCTCTCCGGAGGTGAGGGAGATGGCGCTGTTAGAGGAGAGTGGTTGGCTCTCAGAACTTACAGCACCCATTGCGCCAGGCTTAAATGTGCGTCGGCCACAAAATATCCTGGCTGTTGCGAGTAGTCAGTTCGACTGTGCGAAGGCCGGAGATATTCTCGGCAAGCTAGAGGCATTAATTGATCGCGTTGCTGACGCGATTGATGAGTCATGAAACTCGCCTCGGTTTGTGGCAATACCCGATCTATAGTGTTACTGTCGTTTAAACAACACGACATATTGTGAGGTCGTCAGATGTCTACGTCGCTTTTAGAAATTGTTGATTTGGGTGATGGTGAAGTTGTACTGCAGCGAGCGGACGACGATTCAGAGCCGTTAGTGAGCATTCAATTTTCGGAAGAGGCGAGTGCTTACCTTATGGATAATAACCTCGAAGTCGCAAAGGTTATGATACAAGCCGGTATACAAGCTGCAGCCAAAATCGCTGAAATGACGGGTGTTGAGGTGGAGTCTTCAGAGTCGACAGATACCGCGGAGTCACGGACTCTACACTGATACTGGGCTGATTCATCGGCGAATTACCCCTACACTTATCCCCTCAACAGCGACTACATCTTGACTTAAATCAAGTTCGATTGGCGCGTAAGCCGCGTTCTCTGCCACCAAGTCTACCCGCGTATGACTTATCCGGTTCCAACGCTTCACAGTGACTTCGTCATCGATTCGTATAACAGCAATTTGCCCCTGTCGAACCTCGGTTGTACTGTGAACGGCGAGAAGATCTCCATCAAAAATCCCCGCATCAATCATGCTGTCACCGCATACCTGCAGGAAATAGTGTGCCGGCGGCGAGAAGAAGCTTGAGTTTAGGTCACAATAGTCTTCGATATGTTCTTGCGCTAACAAAGGCGCGCCAGCGGCAACCCGGCCTATAATAGGAATCCCGTTCTGCTCAGTCAGCCGGATACCTCGTGAAGTACCAGCTACCAACTCGATAACGCCTTTTTTGGCGAGTGCTTTGAGGTGCTCTTCTGCTGCGTTTGCTGATTTAAACCCCAGTGTTCGAGCAATGTCAGCGCGGGTGGGCGGCATGCCTGTCTCGTCGATGCTACCTTTGATTACATCCATTACTTGCTGTTGTCGGGCGGTCAACTTTGCCATAGCAGTGCTCCTTGTGCTTGCCTGAGCATAACCTCAGCATGTATAAATGTACAGTATTGGCCGATCGACCATCCATGGGTAGGTTATGCCTCATTGTTGATAGGGAAATCACATGGATTCGATACTTAGTTTGGTGTTGCCGTTGAGCGACTTATTGGGGGCGCCTGCGGTTCCCACGGCGCTCGTCTCGCTTTTGTTATTGGGTGCAGCGGCACATCTGTTGATTCGGAAGCTGGTCCAGAAGCTTGGGTCATTTGCCGATACGACTGCAGCGCGCTGGGATGACGTTGTTTATTACGCGATATCACCCCCGGCCGAGTGGGCAATGTGGATCTGTGTTGCCTACCTATCATTGGGTCTATTCGAACAGGCAACAAGCCTGCGTATGACGCTCTTACAACTTGCTGATACGGGTGCCATTTTGCTCATCGGTTGGCTATTGCACAGAGTTTCCGCTGGTATTGAGGCGGAGCTCCTTGCTGAGCACCGCGGTCCCAAGGAGTCAGATGACCGAGCCTCGATAAACGCAGTAGCCCGGTTAGTACGCATAACTATTTGGGTTTTGGTCATACTTATGGTGATGCAGTCCCTAGGCGTCTCTGTTTCGGGTTTACTGGCGTTCGGCGGGATAGGGGGCATAGCAGTTGGTTTTGCTGCAAAGGATCTCTTAGCTAACTTTTTGGGTGGTGTAAGCATTTACCTCGACAGACCATTTGCCGTTGGGGACTGGATAAGATCTCCCGACAGAAACATTGAGGGGACTGTCGAAGACATCGGGCTTCGCATCACTAGGATTCGGACGTTCGACCAGCGACCGCTCTATGTACCAAACTCAACGTTTTCTAGTGTCTCTTTGGAAAACCCCTCGCGTATGACTAACCGTCGAATTTATGAAACGGTAGGGGTGCGGTACGAGGATGCGCCCAAAGTGGCCAATATCGTAAAGTCAGTTCACGCCATGCTGCTCGAGCACCCAGACATCGCGCAGGACCGAACATTGATTGTGAATTTCAATCACATGGGGCCGTCTTCGCTGGACTTTTTCCTATACACGTTTACGAAGACAACGAACTGGGTCGAGTATCACGCTATCAAAGAAGATGTTCTTTTGAGAGTGCTGGGCATTGTGGCGGACCATGGGGCTGAGATTGCATTCCCCACACAAACTATTCACCACGCACCCATCGAGCCTACTGATTAGGGGAAGGCGCTTCTTGCCCCGCATCAAATAAGGGTTTTTTAGACTGCTTGGTCACTAGGGATCGCGTTAACCTATCGATGTCTTTTCTAACGCGCTGAGCTTCGCCCATCTCATGGAGCTCGGCGTAGGAAAGCTCTCGCCAAACAGCCGCTACTTGAATAACAGGGTGGTCGATGTATCTGACGTACCCCTCTCGCAGGTCTCTGGTTTCCTTTAATCTGATGGCATGTTTTGACGGAGGAGTTGAAACTTCTGCCGAATCTAAGCTGCCGTTTTTGCCCGAGTGATGGGGCGCTGGGGATACCGTGCTTAAACCCGTTGAAATATCGATAAACTCCACAGTTGCATCGTTTATCTCCGCGGTGGCTGTTTCCTCAGCTTCGATGACCAGAACGCGAGTAGGAGCAGCGGGAATCGCGATCGCGGGCAGCCGCTCGGGAAGGTATTGTGCGGTCGTGTTTGTCCACAAATCAGTTGTTAGTCGGTAAGCGTCTGTTTCATTCATGGCTTGTGTAACCCTGATCGTGCCTTGCAAATTGGGAGCCGGCCCCTCATCGGTCCAGCTATCCACGATGACTGCATTGCTAATACCTTCGATAGGCTGCAACCAGGACAGCACGGCTACGGGACGTCTCCCAGTGTCTTTCTCAAGTTTTTTGAGGCCGGTTGGAAGCATTTCGAGCGGCATTGCTTGGTAACTTGCAGGAAGAGGCGGTGGTGTTGGCTCGGCGTCGAGTGCTGTTCCCTCGGTAGGTTCTTCGGTTTCAAACGCTGAAAGCCAGTCGATAGTTTCTGTATCGATGCCACCATCAGAGGGCCCGGAGGGGTTCCCAACACCACTTACCAATCCATTGAAGTTCTCACCCAGTCCCTCGATAGCGAAGAAGTTGCCAGCACTATCTTGTGCCTCAACGGGGGCTTGAGATGCTATTTCATGGTCAGCAATAAATGATTCTGAGTTCTCAGAGCGCTCGGGAGATTGCTCTGAAAAAGCACTGCCTACAGCACTCTGATCGATTGACCGCTCTTCTACCAACGCCGCATCGACAGACGTTTGCAAGCCGGCAATCTTGCGCTCCAATGCGTCGGTCGCTATTGCGGCCGATTTTGCCTCAGAGTCGGGGTTAGCCGCTGGAGAACTGCCTGCTTGGAGGCTTTCAAGAGGTATTTGCCCAAGGCCTTGAGATTGTTGCTGAGTCGCCTGTAAGGTCACACCCGAATTCTCGACTACGACTAATTCATTCTCTCCCGCTTGGTTGGATGCACTTGGTTGCAACTGCTGATCTGTCGAGGTTACAAGGCCGTTGTCCGTTGAAGGCGCAGCTCCGACTTCCAGCACTGTGGCTGCAGTGGCTACGTCGCCGATGGGCGTTTGCTCTACCAGACTGGAGTCGACGACTTCTCGCTGGTATTCGCCGCTTTCAATGATGGTTTCTGTCGACCCATCATGCATCGCCTCAATTGCATAAAGGCTAGCCGATAGAGCATGCAAGTCATCATCCCTGGTTACCGATAACAAGGTCGGACTGTCACCCGAGAAGGCTTGCGAAGGATCTTCGGTAGTTTCGGTGTCTTCATTCGAGTTCGGCGCCGTTTCAGGATTCATGACAAGGTCAGGCTGCGGTGGGGGTGCTGGCACAACGGTTATTGCACCGTTCGTGTCAATGCTAACTGCTTCCTCGCCCCACTCATCCATTAAGGCCTTGATTTCAGAGTAATCTGTTAACCATCGTTTATTGGTCGGATAGCCAAGCTCCGGCTCTACCTCCCAGAGCTCAGACGCTAACGTCTCATCACTGGTATCCACGAATATGGCGACTTCTAATCGCATCCAGCCAGAGGGCTCATTGCGGTTGTCGCCGATGGAGGCTAAGGCTTCCTCTTTGCTTTGGCCTATCGCCTCGAGTGCAAAGAGGGCAAGCGTTAGCCCTGCAAGTGTTTTGCCTAATGAAGATCGGTGCATGCTTTTTCCCATCGCTGCAATAGCCCGTCCACGTACTCTTTTCTTTCTGCGGTGCTTTCCAGATTTTTTATGAAACGCAACGAGTCAGATCCCGCGAGTTTGAATTCCTTAGGATTGCTTTGTAAAAGCTGAATCAAAGCGTTTACCGGTACCGGTGTTGTCTCCTCAAATTTGACGCTACCACCTCCGGCGCCCACGTCAATGGTTGATATCCCTAGTCGCTCTGCGCGCAGTCGTACTTCGGCCTGAACGAAAAGCTGCTTAGTTGCATCTGGCAGAAGACCGAAGCGATCAATCATCTCGACCTGAACCTCATCCAATTGTTCCTTGCTCTTCGCTTGGGCAACTCGTTTGTAGAGAACCAGCCGCGTCGAGATATTGGGAAGGTAATCGTCTGGAATGAGCGCAGGTACGTGGAATTTCACCTCTGTCCCAGTCTCCAATGGCGCGTCTACATCGGGAATTTCTCCCTTGCGCAGGGACTCTACCGCGCGATTTAACATCTCCAAGTACATGGAGAAGCCCACCTGCTGGATTTGCCCAGATTGCTCGTCCCCGAGTAACTCTCCAGCGCCACGAATTTCGAGATCGTGTGAAGCCAGCATGAAACCAGCGCCCAGTGCTCCCGCCGATTCAATGGCCTCGAGCCGCTTGTCTGCATCCGTCGTAAGTGCTGTTCTTGGGGGGGTGAGAAGATAGGCGTAAGCCTGATGGTGTGAGCGGCCGACACGCCCCCTCAATTGATGAAGCTGAGCAAGACCGAATTTATCGGCTCTGTCGATGATAATAGTGTTGGCATTTGGGACATCGATGCCGGTCTCAATAATGGTTGAGCAAACCAAAACGTTGTGACGCTGGTGGTAGAAGTCAGACATGACTTTTTCGAGCTCTTGCTCGCGCAATTGTCCATGCGCGACCCCAAAAGAAATTTCTGGGACAAGTTCACTTAACTTCCTTGCCGTCTCCTCAATTGTTCTCACCTCGTTGTGGAGGTAATAGACCTGACCGCCGCGTAAGGTCTCCCTGAGGATTGCCTCTTTCACAAGTCCAATATTGTGCTCGCGGATAAAGGTCTTAATCGAGAGTCGTTTCGCCGGTGGCGTAGCAATCACCGAAAGATCTCTTAAGCCGCCCAATGCCATATTGAGCGTTCGTGGAATAGGTGTCGCCGTCATAGTCAGGATGTCGACCTCCGCACGAAGCGCTTTGATAGCGTCTTTTTGCTTTACGCCGAAACGATGCTCTTCATCGATAATCAGCAAGCCGAGATCAGAGAATTCGAAATCAGTCTGCAGCAATTTGTGGGTGCCAATTAAGATATCGATTTCACCGGTCTGAAGTCTGCGGCTGACATCTCTAAGGTCTTTCGCGGTTTTAAAACGCGAGACTACTTCGACGGCGATGGGCCAATCGGCGAAGCGGTCTTTGAAATTATTGTAATGCTGCTGGGCTAAAAGTGTCGTTGGAACGAGCACAGCGACCTGTTTGTGATTATGCGCTGCGATAAACGCTGCCCGCATGGCAACCTCGGTTTTACCAAAACCCACGTCACCGCAGACAAGACGATCCATGACTTTCTCGGCGCACATATCCGCTCTTACGGCGTCGATGGCTGCAGCTTGGTCTGGTGTCTCCTCGAAATTGAAGCCCTCGCAAAATTCTGTCCACGCACTCTCATCGAGCTTATGCGCATACCCAACGCGTGCTTCCCGCTTCGCGTAAACCTCTAACAACTGAGCGGCAACATCGGATGCTCGCTCAGATGCTTTCTTACGAGCTTTGCTCCACTGTTCGGTGCCAAGTCGGTGCAGGGGAGCAGTATCTTCATCCCCCCCCGAATAGCGGCCGATGAGGTGGAGGGACCCAACAGGCACGTAAAGCTTATCGTCGTTCGCATATTCGAGCAGCAGAAACTCAGCGTCATGACCGTCGATGGTCAATATCTCCAGCCCCAAGTACCTGCCAACTCCGTGCTCGAGGTGGACAACTGGGAGCCCAGGTCGTAATTCGGTTAGATCCCGAATGATCGCCTGCGTATCCGTTTCTATTTCGCGTTGCCGTCGCCGCTTTTGCGCCACACGCTGACCAAAAAGCTGGTCTTCAGAGATTAATGCGGGCGCATTGGGTGCAATGAAGAGCTCCCGCGTTATATCAGTGACCGTAATGCCGAAGTCACTGCCAGAAGCCTTAAATTCCTCCCAGCTATGGACGTTAGTGGGTTTTAATCCCGCGCTGGTAAGCGACTCCATGATGATCTCGCGCCTGCCGGCGCTCTCGACGCTCAACAGCACGGGTGAATCGTGTGATTTTAAAAGGACCGATAATTTTCCAACGCCCGAGACGTTGCGGTAGTCCTCTGAAGCCGAGAAAGGCTCGGGTCGATAAGCGCCAAGCTTGAAGTGAAGCGAGGCACTGGTGTTGTCCCGAAACTCTACTGCACAGTGTTTGCTTATGCGCCCATACAACTCCTCCGGCGCAATAAACCCTCTAGACGGCGGCACGAGTGGCCGACGAGGATCGACACCGTACTCTTCGTATCGATTATTAACTTCTCCCCAAAATCGCTTAGCAGAATCAAAGTTATTTCCAACCATGACGAGGGGGATAGTGCTCGGCAAATAATCAAAGAGTGACTCACACTCGTCGAAGAACAGAGGCATGTAATATTCTGCGCCCTGAGGCGCCCGGCCTTGGCTTACTTCTAAAAAAACACTGCATTTTTCGGGCTCACCTTCGAAACTCCGATACCAGTCAATCTTGAATCGCTCGATCGCATCCGAGTGCAGTGGATATTCGCGCGCTGGCAGCAGGTCAATGTGCTCTAGGCGCTCATTTGTTCGTTGCGTATCCGGGTCAAAGCTTCTGAGTGTTTCTATCTCTCCATCGAACAAATCGATGCGCAGGGGTGTATCACTGCCCATGGGGAAGACATCTAAAAGTGAACCGCGTGTCGCGAATTCGCCGTGTTCGAAAACGGTATCGACACTTCGGTAACCGTTTTTGGTCAGATTCCGAGTGAAACGCTGAATATCGAGCTCCTCGCCCAACGCCAAGCTCAATACGCCGGTCTCCACGAAGTGGCGAGGCGGCACCCGGTGCATGAGTGTTGTTATGGAGACGATGACAATGCCTTCTGTGATCGACGGTAAGCGCGAGAAGGCTTTCAACCGATCCGAGATGATGTCTTCATGCGGCGAGAAATTATCGTAGGGGAGGGTCTCCCAGTCCTGGAGCAGGATGACCTCTTTGGCCGTATCCATGAAGAAGGGCAGTTCAGTGGCAAGCGTGTGCGCCGAAGCCGTGTTTTCTGTAATAACGAGAATTAGCGGCGTTGTTTTTGCGAGTTCAGCAACAAAGTGAGACTGTGCTGCGCCACATACCGGTCCGATGGCAGTCCGCTTGCCTACTGCGTTTGGCCAGGGAAGGGTGGATTGAATATCGAAAAACGAAGTCATGGTTGCTCCTAATGGGAGCGCGATTTTACGTGTCACGTTAGTCGCTTACTAGGCCTGAACAGTTGCTGTTCTGGTGGTCTGGGAGCGATAATCACAGAACACTCACACTTCGGCCCAAAAAGAGGCCATTTAAGGAAAGGAAAAAGCATGGCGCCCCAAAGAAAGCGCCAGCGTCCTGACGACTATTTTGTGGATTGGAAGGAGCGGGAAGCTCTGGCTGAATCCATGATCCCGATCGTCGGTGCACTGGCCCGCGAAAAAAATGTTAAGTGCTACATTTACGGCAAATCGCTCGTGAACCTTAGTGTTCTCGACATCATGA
>CBFHQN010000054.1:0-13369 GCA_965657765.1 Luminiphilus sp.
GCGGTGATGCTAGAAAAAGTACTCCGCCAGCAATGTCTTCTGGACGTCCAAATCTGGGAATAGGGTTTGTTTGTTTAAATGCGGCCTCGTTTTCCTCTCCCGATTGATTAACGGTCAGCTTGGTCGGCACTAAGCCCGGGGCAACAGTATTAACTCGTACGCCTGTGCGACCCCATTTCTTGGCTAGAGCCTTGGTCAATTGGACAAGTCCGGCCTTGCTGGCACTGTACGCAGGGTTGTTCGGCGCTGCGCTGATTGTAACGACTGAATCTACATTTATGATGCACCCCTGACTTGCCCTCAGAAGGGGATAGAACTCCGTGCAAAGCTGCATCGCACCGGTCAGGTTGATGTTGATAATCTTCTCGAAGCCTGCGCGCTCAAATTCCTCTTTTTTCCACAAGACGGAGCCGATGCAATTCGCCATGACATCCAGTTCGCTAAATTTGCCAGCAAGCGCGGTAATAGCATCAGGGTCCTGGACGTCCAATTGATGGTAGGTGAAGTTGCTGAAGTCGTTATCGTAGTTATCAGCTGATCGTGTGCCCGTTATTGCTACCTCTGCGCCTGCGTCAAAAAAAGCGGTAGCCACACCATAGCCAATGCCATCCGAGCCTCCACAGACGAGAACTTTCTTCCCCGAGAAATCGAGTGCATTCACTAAACTCATTAGCGCGGCCCCTGTCCGTCATCGATCTTAATCACTGTGCCAGTCACACATTCTGAAGCGGGGGACACTAAAAAGAGCAGGGTGCTGTCCATTTGCGCTGGGTCGCAAATGCGTTTCCGCGGGAAGCCTTGTGAGATGTCTCCCACCCGGGACAACATGCCATCCATCATCTCGCTCGAGAACGCACCCGGCGCGATACAGTTGACGTTTATGTGATTGCGCGCCCATTCCATCGCGTGCGACTCGGTCATACGCACAACGGCACTTTTTGTGGTTGAGTAGAGTGTGGTTGCGACGGCACCGGTAATACTGAAAGCAGCTACCGAGGCGATATTGACGATTCTGCCCGGCAGCTTTTGCTCGATGAGTTTGCGTGCCACTTCGCAGGACAATACCCACGGTCCGACTAAGTTCGTATCGAACACTGCGTCGGTCAATTCGTCAGACATTTTGATAGCACGTTCAGCGTCTGGGATGCCTGCGTTATTGATCAAGATCTGGATGGTTCCGAGTTTTTCTTCAGCCTCTGAAAGTGCCGCCCGGATACTCTCTCTCGAGGTCATGTCGAGCGGAATGGGCTCGCAGACGCCACCATCCGCTCTAATCTCATCAGCGAGCGCCTCCAAGCGTTCGACCCGGCGACCGGTTAGCGCTACTTTGGCACCGCAGGCGGCGAGCACTTTGGCAAAACGTTTGCCAAGGCCTGATGTTGTGCCTGTTACGAAAGCGACTTGACCTGATAAATCGGTGGATACATTAGGGAGCGGAAACTCGGACATCGTATTTCTCTTGTGATTGTTATTAAAGAAACGTAAAGATGTCCGCCGCCGAACGAGAATGCAAGTTTGAGTTACGCTTGGCGCTCACTGAAGATAGGTTTGTGGATTCGACACAGCGATATCTCCAGCGACCACGATTTTGGGAATGGAGAATTGTGAGGCAAAAGCCGTGCATCAGCGTAGGCTGCGCAAGCGGAGCACAGTAGTAACGAGAATGGGGCTTTAGAGAGGGATCGTAGAGAGGGGCTGTCATGCATATTAGAGACGATGAATTTCATCCAGACTTACAAAGTCAGGTTCCCGGTCTGCGACGCATGGCCCGTCTCATGAAAATTCCCGGTTTTATTCGACTCGTTGACTGGGTCCGGCGCAAAGAGATGGGGAAGGATATCGAGGGACTCGAATGCTCTACGGTCAACATTGCCAGCAGTCTCGACGGATACAACATCCGAACGCGAATTTATCGGCCTCAACATAGCGAGGGTCCTTTGCCCTGCCTTGTTTATTTCCATGGCGGCGGTTACGTCATGGGAGTGCCCGAGGGCTCGGCTGAACTGATCAAGAAATTTATCGAGACCCGACCTTGCATCGTTGTGGCACCTGATTATCGAAAAGCGAAGCATCGACCTTACCCGGGTGGTTTTCAGGATTGCTACGACGCCCTTATTTGGGCGCGCGATAACGCCGATAGTCTCGGCTCTACCGATAAATTGATTATTGGCGGGCACAGTGCAGGTGGCGGTTTAACTGCTGCTGTTGCGTTGAAGGCACGAGATACGGGTGACGTGTCGTTGGCTTTTCAAATGCCTTTCTATCCAATGATCGATGAGACCCAACCGAGTGATCCGAAGCGCGATATTGACCCCCCCGTATGGGATACCGGCCTCAACCGAATTGGCTGGGGGGCATATTTGAAAGATGTGCGACGGGGAAAAGAAGAGCTAAGTGCGTATGCGGTTCCTGCCCGTGCGAGTAGCTACGCAGGCTTACCTCCCACAATCACTTACGTGGGCGATAAAGACCCTTTTTATTGGGAAACCCAGACTTACGTTGAGCGCTTAGCGGCAGACGGGGTGGAAGTTATCAGTACCATTTTCAAGGGGTGCTATCACGCCTTTGAATACATCGGAGACGGGGGAGAGATTGGTGCCTCGGCGCGGCAATTTACCTTCGAGCACTATGCAGATTTTTACGACCGGTTTGCTGTCTAGCAGCCCTCTATCTAGCAGGCCTCTATGCGGTTAGGCGCTGACAATCGAGTAGTCGAAGTTGGTAAGTTGACTTGGAGCGCGCTGCTTGGGAGTGAGTAGCGTTATACCAAACTCTTGTCGAAGGTCAGCGAGCGTGCGGTCTAGAAACTCAGTGGGTGCTTCGAAGGGCCATTTCTTGTGCATCTTGCGTGTGTTCTTGATTACCTGCCAAAGCGCCTTTCGATTGCGCCAGTAAAGCTTGGGGATAAAGCTGATGCCGAGTTGGCCGACAACGGCGCGGCTTAAATCTTTGATCTCGGGTATCTGTTGATATTCCCAAAGTACCTTCCACGAGAAATCGCTGCCAAAAAACACCCAAAAATCGAGGGTCGCTTCGCCTTCGATGGTGGTGTCATGGCCAAAGATGGCGTGCGTCGCGTCGTGATAAAGCCATACTGGATTATCGGCATCGGACGAATCTTTGAGTATTTTTCGACCGATATGCGTCAAATAGCGATGGTATTCCTCAATGGCCTCTCTGAGCGTTTGCTGACTGTTCTGCGATTGATAGATCAGTTCCATAAAACTTCCCCCCCGCTAGACTCTAAATGCGCGCCAGCACGGGCTTTAAGAGCCGTCTGATGGGCTGCACTGGATCACATCTTCCAAGAGAGAGTGCGCTTTTTCGTATCGACTCTCAAGACTTCGGTGTGCAAGTTCCAGCTGTAGTGGCAGTAGTGTCTTGTGCGAGGTACCCTTGTCGGGCTTTATATCCAACGACTTTGAGAATCGCTCGAAGTCATAAGAGGATGCGTTTTGACTCTACCCGGCTACTCGTATTTTGCACTGTCAGTGATCTGCTTAATCACGCTTTACATCCCTATCTTCTGGGCGGCTGGTGAGTTCAAGGACACATCGCAGGACATGAAGCGATTTTTCATTGGGTTCATGCCCGTGGGGATTAGTGTCATTTATTGGATTGAGTACGCGGGATTGGATTGGGGGCGTGTAGGGTCAAATTTTGCCTATGCAGCGTTTGGCAGCCTTATCCTGGCGCTGATACACAAGTTTTCGCAGCCCTAGCTGCGCAGTAAGAGTTTCAGAATTAACAAACGAACAACTGGGGGAAGATATGCCGGCAATGACATTGCTTGGGTGGTTTCACACAATTATGGGTATAGCGGCACTGCTGCTTGCAGCGGGTGCTATCTCGCGACACGGGGTGATCAAGGCTTCAACACAAACGGGTGGCGCTTATCTTGTGGTTACCGTCATTGTTGCGGGTACCGCTCTAGGTATATACAACCAAGGTGGATTCGGTATCGCACACATCTTGGCGCTACTGACCCTGGGTGCCGCTCTTGGTGGTTTCTTGCTCGAGCGTTTCAATATCTTCGGAGCTGCATCACAGTATTTTCAGGCCATCGCATACAGCGCAACGATTCTGTTTCACATGATTCCTGCGATTACGGACTTCCTGCGTCGGTTACCCGTTGGCGACCCGTTTATCGACTCGTTTGACTCGCCGGTTCTACAGGTGTTCCACCTCGCATTTTTGGTGCTATACCTCATTGGTGTCACGATTCAGATCGTGAAACTGCGAAAAGCGGCTTAGCATCAGGATTGATTAAGACGCGAGTGAAGGTGCCCGTACGCAAAAAGCGAAAGCACGAGTAAGCCGTCTAGAATGAGTAACGAGTCTGTTAGGGGCTCGTCGCGCCCCATATCGGCAAAAAGATCAGAAGCGAGCCCCAAGCCGTAGGTGGCGAGCCCAATGACGAGCACGTTTACCGCGAACATCGTCATAGCGGTGGTCGACGCTCGAATATTCTCAGGTACCTCATCTAAAATCGTTGAGATCATCGCTCCGTATGGAAGTGTGAACAGTGTGATGCTCGCAATCATGCCCACCAGGAACCACGTTGATCCAGGTTCAGAGAATCTGAATAGCACCACGAAGGGTAGGGTCAATAGGATCACGACGAAAATAAATGATGCTCGGTTGAATCCAGCACGTTTAGCCAGCCAGTCAGCGGCGACACCTCCGAGGATAGAGGCAGGGAGTGCGGTAAGTAGATATACCTGTCCATAAAGGCCTGAGGCCTCTTGGGGGCTAAAACCACGCTCTGACACCAGCCAAAGTTGCAGGAACTGTATTTCAGCGTAGATGAGGTGAACTAAGGCCATACCCAATATGGCTAAACGCAGTGTCGGGTTGTGCACCAAGTGGCCTTTCAATGTACTTGCAAGCTCGCCCAGAGACGCGTTTGAACTCGTTGTCTGAGTCGATGTGCCCTCGCCGAACGCGGCAGGGTTAGATCTCGCAAGAATCATCAGTAATACAGCTAGTATTAGTCCTGCTATTCCCAAGGTTATAAAGGCCTGCCGCCAATCAACACCCGCTAATCCGCCAATTTGGTATGAAAGCGCGATACCAATATGCCCGCCCATAAAATACAAACCAAGCACAGTGGCACGGTGTTGCTGATCAAAGGTTTTCGACAAAATTGCTGAGGAAGCAGGGTTAAGAGTGGCCTCGCCGATTCCGACAAAGGCACGGGGCAACATGACGCCGACAAAACTCTTCGCTTGTCCCGTAAGCGCTGTCATTGCACTCCACAGCAGAATGCCGATGCCGAGCAAGCGACTTGCGCCAAAGCGATCGGCAAGGATTCCCATAAAAGGGCCAGCGACAGCGTAAAACAGAACAAACCCAAAACCCGTCAGCAAGCCAAACTGTTGATTGCTGAGATTCAACTCAGCGGTGATTTGTGCACCAAATGCTGCAATGAGAAAGCGGTCAGTGAGACTGAGGATATTGAGTAGGGTCAGAAGTGTAAGGATGAGGATGGGCCACAACCACATCTTTTGCTGCTTATCACCACTCATCTAGCGATACCTTCTGCGTCTAAAGCGCGTCTTTTGGATTACAGCCATTCATGCAACGCATGGGCGTCATATCGGGCTGTAGACCATTACCCATGCCGCCCGTTGCTGACGATTCACCGGGCCAAAGACCATGGTCACTGCTGAACGCATTTCGGTTGGGGAGTTTTGATTGCGCCGTTTGAACGTTTTGATCAGACAAGACGAAGTCAGACTCGACCAAGTCGCCAAGGTGGAGGATGTAGGCGGTCAGTGCATATACCTCGTCGCTCGTGAGCGATTTAGGGTTGTCCCACGGCATCGCGCGGCCAATGTAGTCCATGATGGTCGCGAGGGTAGGGACTCGCATAAGAGTTGAGGGAGCGACACTGATGGGTGGCTCAAAGGCTTTCACCACACCGGTCTCTACGTCTTTTTTGGTAAATCCTCCAACGAGCGGCGAGAAAACAATGACCTCGCTTCCCGATGATCCGTGGCAGGATAAGCATTGCTCTTCGTAAAGCGTTTTGCCCTCTAGCACTGACCCACTGCCCGGTTTCAAGCCCTGAAAATCATCTCGAATGTTGGAATCCCAGTCTGCGAGCTCTTTGGGTGTGGCTGCTCTGCCGATCGCATAAAAACTTTTATTCCCGGCAATAGCTTCACGGACAGTGTCGCCATGGGACAAGAGCGGGAGCAGGGAACACAGAAAAAGCGTGGTGATGCGCCCTAATTTATGCGATCTGTACATTGCTCACCTTGCCATTCGCATCGATTCCCCAGGATTGGATTGCATTGTTGTGATAAAGCGACTCATTACCTCGAACGGCGCGATATTGGACATAGGTGGGCTGAACATGTCCTGTCTCGTCCGTGGCGCGACTCTGGATGATGGCTTCTTGACCTTTGAACTCCCAGTCAAACTCGAATCGCGTCAGAGACTTAGGCAGTACTTCTCCAGAAAATCTCGCCTCTCGCCAGGACCTTCCACCGTCGGTCGAGATATCCACATGCTTCACTTTGCCACGCCCCGACCAGGCAAGCCCTGTAATCTTTGTGTACCCGCGCCCGTAAAGTGTCTGTCCACCCGATGGGCTTGTAATGACGGACTTCACCTCCTGCAGCGAGGTGTATTGGCGATGTGTACCGTCGGGCATGGGGTCGATGTAGTGAATGGCCTCGTCTCTTGCACCGTAGGGCTTATCGCCCAGTTCAATTCGCTTGAGCCATTTAACCCATGAAACCCCCTGAGCCCCGGGGACGACCAAACGCAAGGGGTAACCGTTTTCAGGGCGCAAGTACTCCCCGTTCTGCCCGTAGGCAACTAGGACCTCGTCGTTCAACACCATACTCATTGGAATGGTGCGTATCAGACCCGCAGCATCTGCGCCCTCTGCAAGAATGTACTTACCTCGCTCTAAATCTGCGCCACAGGCTTCGAGCAACATACGCAGTGGTACCCCTGTGAATTCTGAGCAGGAGAGAAGTCCATGAGTGTACTGAACCGTTGGCGCTGCAACGCCTTTACGCTCTGAACCGGTATTACCACTGCACTCGATAAAATGAATTCGCGAAACACTAGGAAGGCGCTGTAAGTCCTCGAGGGTGAAAATTTTGGGTCTTCTAACGAAACTATTATCGAGTCCTGAGACCAGTAATTCATGTTGCCGTGGATCAATATCAGGCCACCCGCTGTGATGTCGTTCGTAGTGAAGGCCTGAGGGTGTGATGATGCCCATCATGCCTTGCAATGGAGCAAAAGAGGCAGAGTTCTGCGGAAGCGGAGAGAGGCGCGGACGCGTGATCCGGGCCAACCCCTCTTGATATTGCGATGGGTGACCGTAGGGCGTCATTGCCACAGGATGCCCTGGCGAGGTCATCCACGGCCTCAGGTGGCCGGTGGTGTTGCCAACCGCCGCAGAGCTGGGTGCGGTCAGTCCGTAACTCAGTGCCGAAAAGACCCCCAACCCCATTAATTGACGGCGGCTGACAGGTGTATCTTTAAGCGTCTCCTCGGTTAGGTGACCTTCTGGCGCCGATATGAGCCGTGTCGAAGCCATTACCGGTTGTCCAGCGCCGATAATGCTTTTTCCCGGTCCAGTGAGGGTCGCACCTCGGGTGACCAAGCCGCGACTCTGTGAAGAAGTCGCTTGCGGTTCCGCAGATCTCCGGCAACGCCATAGTGCACCGTTCCTAGGTTATCCCAGATCGCGATGTCGCCTGGCCGCCAGCTGTGTCGGACCTGGAGCTCCGGAATCTTGATTTGGTCGATGGCCAGTTTTATAAGCTGTTCGCTTTGCTCAGCTGAGAAGCCCTTGATCCGCTTTACGTAGCCATTACCCACAAAAAGGCAGAGTTGACCGGTCTCGGGGTGGCGAATAACTGCGGGGTGGGTATTGCTCTCATCCATGTCAAATAGGGCCGAGAGTACCTCGCTTGATCCGAAGTCGTGTCTCAAAGCCATGTATACCGCGTCGTGTTCGATGTCGAGCTCGAGGAATAGCCGTTTCAGTGCGTCGGGGAGCCATTCGAAGGCCGCGCTGGCGCTGGCCCACATAGTGTCTGCACCGAATGGAACTTCAGTGGCTTGAAGTACTGACACGAGATTGGGGTTTTTACGTCCCGTTACATCATGATGCCAAATATCCGTGGTGGTTTTTGCGCGATCAGATTCAAATTGCTCGATCACCAAGACTTCGGGGTAGCCGTCGTCTTTGAGTGTGTTCCCAAACGTATGGTGTTCGAGTTCGGGGCCAAATATACGCCCAGCCGCGACGAGCTCTTCATGGCTCAGAAATTGATCGCGAAGGAATAAAACGCCATAACGCCACAATGCGTGTCGGAGTTGTTCAGCAGTTGCTTCGCTTACTTCGGAGAGACGCATATTGCGAACTTCAGCGCCTATAATTGGGGTGGAGGGGTAAAGCTCAAAGGCCGTGTAATCGGCGTCTTTTCCCTCGGGTGCTCGGGGTGATTCAAACGCAGTCATCGCATCTCCCATTACTCTGATTTGGAATAACGTTAGATCGAAAATTAAGGCGGGGCAAGTCTCATTGTACGAGAGTGGTTAATCGTTGAGAATGTGCCACACTGCTAAGAAGCGAAGTGCTGAGCTTGCTTAGACGAGTAAGAAATTGGCTAGGCAGATTTGCAGCAATATGAATAAGGAGATCCAGACATGGACGATCGATTGAGTACGTTTATCGACGAGGCGGATGCATACGCACAGTGCGAAGCTGCGGGCTACACCGCACACAAGTTCGATTTTCCGGCTGAGGAAAATGAAGCGCACTGGCATGACTTCGATTCACTGACCTTTATCACCAGTGGCGTACTGACGATTTTTGATGTTGAAAAGGGCGTCTCTTACGCCTGTGGCGCTGGCACCAAGATTATTGGGCAGAAGGGCTTCGCGCATCGCGAGAAAAGTAATGGCTTCAGCGCGATTATCGGTTTCGCCGAAGACCCGGCTTCTCTCACGCAGCCCATCAATAAACCACTACCAGTAACGCTCTAATCAGACAGCACTCCTGCAGCAGCGACGTTTAATTCACAACCCTGAGCTGGCTAGCACCAGGGTCTTGCAGGTGGTGGCGGCTGCCTACCGAGGGAACCACGGAAAGATCTAAGTTTGTTTCTGGGGGCTTAATGGCAAACACATTCAATACAGTTATAGGGTACTACGCTACCCGTGTTCGCAAGCGACTGGGGTGGTCGGGTAACACGCGCGATCTCAGTGATATTTTCAACTTTGTGCAGCTCGATGATCGCGTTGCAACCTCGGGTCAGCCTACTGAGCAGCAGTTGGGCCTTATCAAAGATGCCGGTTATACGACGATTATTAACCTGGCACCTAAGAGTCATGAAAACGCATTGGGTAATGAGGACGAACTATTGCAGGCGCTGGACATCCGATACTTTCACCTGCCGGTCGTCTTCACGAATCCAACTCGCGATGATTTCGAACGGTTTATAGAGACCTTTGAGAGTTGCGACGATGAGCGAGTCTGGGTGCATTGCGCTGCGAACATGAGGGTTTCTGCGTTCTTTTATAAATATCGCGTAGAGCGGTTAGGTTGGTCAGCGGAATCTGCAAAAGCCGATATGGATAAGATTTGGGAACCCGGAAAAGTCATGGGAGTTTGGCAAAGTTTCATCGAAGAGGCGTGAGATTCAGTAGCGGGCGTTAATTTTTGAGCCTTCAATGATGAGGATGAGTCGTTGGTGGTGCATTTCTGGGTTCTTCTGGACTTTCCTAGACTCTCCGTCACCACTCTGTAATCACGTTTGGGTCCAGACTTTGCGAGTGGATTTGGGTTAGCGAGAGAGGTTAGTTTGTGGGTTTGATTCGCGAAATACGGAGACTTAAATGGAGCTTAGATTGATACAGAAACTTGCAGGAGTTATGGGTGCTCTGACATGGACACTGCTGGCATCTTCGATTTCGCAAGCCCAAACACTTTCAGTTGAACCCTACGAACATCGACCAGCCATTCAAAACGCAATCGTCGAAGAGCGACTGGACACACTACTGCCTGGGCTGATGCGTGAAGCAGGCCTCGATATGTGGCTTGTTATCGCGCGCGAGTACAACGACGACCCCGTCTTTTTGTCTTTAGTACCTAAGCCGAGATTTACAGCGCGTCGAACCACAATGCTTGTGTTTTTTGATCGCGGTGAGGCGGCTGTCGAGAGATTAACAGTCAGCCGCTATCCCCTTGGATCGCTTTACGATGCGGTGTGGGAAGGCGGTGATTTGGAGGCGCAATGGAAGCGACTGGGCGAGGTCATTCGTGCAAGAAACCCAAAGCGCATTGGTGTTAACACCAGTGATATGTGGCCAGTTGCCGACGGCTTAAGCCACAGTCTCTATGAAAAGCTGGCAGATGCAGTGGGACCAGATCTAAGCAATCGCATTGTGTCTTCTGAGGCCCTCGTGGTTCGCTGGATGGAAACGCGGCTCGAACGGGAGGTTGATGTCTGGCAGCGCGCGGTCGGGATCGCCCGAGAAACGATTGCACGGGCCTTTAGCAGCGAAGTGATTACCCCCGGGGTTACAACCCTAGGCGATGTGGCTTGGTTTATTCGCACGCGGTTTGAAGAGGAGGGTTTGGAGCCTTGGTTCCATCCGGATGTAAACCGTCAATGGCAGGGGGCTGGTTTTGAAGAGAACGCACCGTTCCTGGGAGATGGTGCATCGGACTCGATCATCAGGCGGGGAGATCTCCTCCATACCGATGTGGGTCTTTGTTACTTAGGTCTTTGTACCGACACACAGGAGATGGGCTACGTCTTAAAGTTGGGAGAGTCAGAAGCGCCCAGAGGCTTGAACGTAGCTATGTCCGTTGGGAATCGGTGGCAGGACATGCTCACGGATGAGTTTAAAGCTGGCCGCACAGGCAACGAGATACTGGCCGCGGCGCAAGAGTCGCTTAAGAAAGCAGGTATAACACATGCGATCTATACCCATCCCTTGGGGGTTTTTGGTCATGCGCCAGGTCCAGCGATTGGGATGTGGGACAACCAAGGACCGACAGTTGGTCGAGGGGATTGGCCGTTGTACCCAATGACTGGTTATGCAATCGAGGGCAACGTGACAGTAAATATTCCTGAGTGGGGAGGGCAGCGCGCTCAGATGAAATTGGAGCAAAGTGCCTTTTTTGATGGCACCGCGGTGCATTATCTTGCGGGACGACAAACACTGCTTCACTTGGTACAGCATTAAACAATTCGCCAGAAGAGGGCCCATCTATGTCGCTTTCATTTTACGAAGTCAGTGTTGAGAGCTATCTACGGACATTAAGAGCCGTAGACAATATTTTGAACCGAGCCGAGCATCATGCAGCAGAGTCAGATCTCGACTTGGATGAGCTTATCCGTTTTCGGCTGCGGGATGATATGTTGCCCTTCGGCTTTCAGGTGATATCGGTTTGGCATCACTCTATGGGGACTATTCGTGCGATGAAGGCGGGACTCTTTGAGCCACCGCCACGGATGAGCGGAATGACGTTTGAGAAGTGCAAAGCGTTAATTGCTGAGGCCATAAGCGAGTTAGAGAGTGTCTCGGAAGAGGAGATTAATGCGCTCGCTGATAACCCCATGGTGTTCAGAATGGGTGAGCGGGAAATGCCTTTTACGACAAACGCCTTCCTGACCTCCTTCTCTATTCCCAATTTCTATTTTCACGCCGCAACCACCTACGATGTGCTTCGCATGCACGGTGTGCCCCTCGGTAAATTAGATTTCCTCGGAGCGCTGAAAGTAGGAGGTTGATCGTGTCGGATGTTTTGCAGCTTTGGACTGCGGCCACCCCCAATGGCTGGAAAGTCAGCATCATGATCGAGGAGTTGATCGAGGCGGGGGTGCAATTGCCTGAACGAGAGGTCATTAGTGTAGACATTATGAATGGCGATCAGTTCTCGGAGGCCTTCACTGCGGTTTCCCCGAATCACAAGATCCCCGGGCTCGTCCACGGCTCGGTCCGGATGATGGAGAGCTGCGCCATCCTCCAATACCTTGGCGAGCAGTATCCGAGCCCCTTGTACCCATCGGGTGCAGCGCGCTACGACGTCCTCCAGTGGCTGACATGGCAGGCGGCCTGCTTGGGGCCAACCTTTGGTAACAAACTGAGTTACACACGTTACATGGCGGATATTCCCGAAGAGCAGAAGGTTCACCCGCTAGATCGTTTTAACACCGAGGCACAACGCCTACTTCGTGTGCTAGACACACAGCTGCATCGCAGGGCTTATGTCTGTGGTGATGACCTGACCATTGCGGACATTGCTATTTTCCCGTGGATCAGAGGCTACAAGTGGAGCAAAATTGACATCACGCTTCATCCAAATGTGCTTGCTTGGAAAGAACGCGTTCACGGCCGTGCTGGCGTCATGCGCGGTCTTGCGTATGGCGTGAAGTCCGCCGAAGTCGATCAATGGAGTGAGGAAACCAAGAAGCGCTACGCCGCGGGTGGATCGTTTATGGCATCTAATGCCACGATTGCTGGAGGCAAGTGATTAAGCTGTTCTTTGGAGTTCGCTGCGATTGATACGTGAGAGCTGCGTGTTCTGGCATTTACCTGACTGCTTTGAGTGATTTAGATATAAATGAAGTAATCGCTGCCTTCCATTTCTGAACCAGAAAGGCATGGTTTTATTAGATCAAAATAAAAGTGGTGAAAAAATTCGGACAGTAGATGTTGATGCTCTGTGGACGGAGCGTTCATGTTTGGCCATGAATTGACTTCAATTACGTGCGGCTGGAATTCTCTGTCAACTACGAGATCGACACCGAAAATCTGAAAGCAGTTTGCTTTTAATTCTAGCTTAGTATCAAACGCCGCAGTGAGTGGTACCATCATGGAAACTATCTTCTCCATTACTTTCTCATAAAATGCATACTCCTCAAAAACGCCAAAGCCCAGCTTATCCATGTCGTATTGGTTATGCGCGTTAATGTTTTCCGTGTCTGCAGGGTCATAGTTATCCAACTGAATTCTGAATAAGCCATTACGCCCCATGAAATACTCGCCAGCTATCGAAACCAACCAAATTCTTAAGACAAATTTTTTGTTATCCAAAAGCAACGGATCAGCTACTTCCTCTTGGATCACAAATGGTCGGTTATCGTTCTCGATATGCGCCGCGATCTTCTCTACGGAATTGTATATATGGACCTGGTTTCCGCCATTGTTGAATGCGTATTTCAGGTAAAAGTTTTTCGTTGCCTCTGTGGGGATCTGATCGACTGCGAAGTACGTTTTGGGCATGCTAACAGCTGTATCGTCCAATAATTTGGCGAACTGAATCTTGTTATCGATAAAAGTTACGTCACGCATCGGATAGTGTTGGAGTTTATGAAGATAA
>CBFHQN010000055.1:0-13141 GCA_965657765.1 Luminiphilus sp.
CTCCGCTGGTTCCACGCGGTCGATTTTCACCTCAAACCTGAGGGTGCGTCCCGCGAGTGGGTGGTTGAAGTTAACACGGACTGTGTCCTCGTCGAAAGAGTCAACAACGCCCGGGAGTTCACCACCAGCAGCATCCGCAAACGAAAACACCACTCCAATCTCAAGTTCTGAGTCGTTACTGAAGGTATGGCGGGGTATGTCCTGATAATTGGCTTCCTGAGGCTCACCGAAGCCTTGCTCAGGGGCGATTGTAAAAACGCCCTCTTCTCCACCTTTCATTCCCACAAGACAGGCTTCAAAGCCTGGCAAGAGAGAACCGTCGCCCATGACGAAGCTTACAGGCGCACGTTCAAAATTACTGTCAACCACCTCGCCCGTATCCAGCGTAATCGAGAAATTGAGTGAGACTTTAGTGTTCTCTGTGATGTGAAGATCGCTTGCCATACTTACCTAATTTAATTCTCTTCCTGCTTGCTCGACTCGCCAAAGAAGCTATCCCAAACGAGCAACACCGCACCGACACAAATGGCCGAATCGGCAATATTGAAGGCAGGCCAATACCAATCGTTGTAATGCCACGAGATAAAATCGACGACATAGCCGAGACTAACCCGGTCGATCAAATTGCCTAACCCACCGCCTAACACCAATCCTAATGCGATACCCAGCATCTGCTCAGAGTGTTTGAGTCGCGTTAGCCAAACACTGACGACAACGCTCACAAACATTGCTACACCAGCGAGAAACCATCGTTGCCAACCACCGGCGCTCGCCAAGAAACTAAACGCTGCGCCTGTGTTATGAGCAAGCATCAAGTCGAACCAAGAGGTGATCTCGACGGGTACGCGATATTGAAGCTCCGCGCTCGCCAATACTTTGGTGTATTGATCAAGAACAATAACTAGGGCTGCCAATACAAAGCCAACCCACGGGTTCGACAACAATCGACTCCCCAGCGACTCTGATTCAACTGCTTGCTCGCTTTGACCTTTCTGAGCGTCCCTCATATCAAGTCTCAAATCCCATTACCGTCACGATCACCACCTGCTACTACAGATACTCGGCACATCAACGTCAGGCTGAAAAAACCGCCCTGAGCCTATCCCAAAGTAATCTATTCAAAGCACCGCGTTCTATGCAAAGTGCCGCGTTCTATGCAAAGTGCCGCGTTTCACCATCCCCTGCCACGTTGGTCACGCAACGACCACATAGAGTGGGATGCTCAGCGTGCGAACCCACATCATCGCGTCGGTGCCAGCAACGCTCGCATTTCTCTGCCTCGCTCGCACTCACAGTAACCTTCAAGCCCTCGATCTCGCCTGTCCTTACATGAGCGGACGCATCAGCGGGTGCATCGGCAATGCTTGCGAGTTCAGCGCCCGAGGTAATGAGCACGAATCGAAGTTCATCACCTAAAGTCGCCAATAACGCTTTCAGTTCATCAGATACGTACAGCACAACGCTCGCATCGAGGGATCCCCGGATATTGCCCGCGGCGCGCTCGGCTTCCATCGCCTTGTTCACGTCCTGGCGCACCGCCAAGCAGGTTGTCCAGAACGCATCACCCATGACGTCACTGCTATTGGTCGCTGGCAACTCATACCACTCGGCCAAGAACACAGATTCCACGCGTTCACCGGGAAGGTTCTCCCAGATCTCCTCCGCCGTGAAGCTGAGGACTGGTGCAATCCAGCGGCTTATTGCTTCAGCCATATGATAGAGCGCGGTCTGGCACGAACGCCGCGCCAGCGAGTTAGTCTGCGTGGTGTACTGCCGATCCTTAATGACGTCCAGATAGAAGCCACCGAGCTCGCCGCTGCAGAAGTTATGGACCTTGTGGTAAACGTGGTGGAATTGGTAGGTATCGTATGCCTCGATCAGCTCCACCTGCAGATCTTGCGTCTTCGACACAATCCAACGATCAAGTGGTAGCAGCTCATTACTCTCCACTAAATCCGTGGTGGGCTCGAAACCTGCCAAATTTGCCAACAAGAAACGCGCTGTATTTCGGATGCGGCGGTAGGTATCTGATGTGCGCTTGAAGATTTCATCACTGGCCGCAATCTCATTGCGGTAATCGGCAGATGACACCCAAAGGCGCAGAATATCGGCACCCATATCGTTCATCGCCTTCTTTGCTGGGATGATGTTGCCGATGGACTTTGACATCTTTCGACCTTCGCCATCCACCGTAAACCCGTGTGTCAACACTTGCCGGTAGGGCGACTCATTGAACGCACCGATGCCTGTCAGTAACGATGACTGGAACCAGCCTCGATGCTGATCCGACCCCTCTAAATACAGGTCGGCCGGTGATGACAAGCCCTCTCGATCGCGAAGGACGCAGGCGTGGGTCACACCGGAGTCAAACCACACATCGAGTGTGTCGGTGACCTTCTCGTACTGGTCGGCCTCATCACCCAATAGCTCGCTCGCTTCGAGTTCGAACCACGCGTCGACGCCTTTACCTTCGATTCGCGTCGCAACATCCTCGATCAGCGCCACACTGTTGGGGTGCAAACTGCCATCGAGTTTATTAACAAATAGAGGAATGGGCGCACCCCAAGTCCGCTGGCGTGAGACACACCAATCGGGCCGGTTTTCGAGCATAGCGTCAATGCGCGCACGCCCCCAATCGGGTACCCAAGTGACCACATCAACCGCTTTCTTGGCCTCCTCGAGCAAGCCTTGGCGCTCCATGGAAACGAACCATTGTGCCGTCGCACGGAAGATGATCGGCGTTTTGTGGCGCCAACAATGCGGATACGAATGATTAAATGGCTTTTGGCATAAAAGGATGCCTCGCGCCTCTAACTCAGCAACGATTTCATCGTTCGCTTTGAAAATGTGCTTGCCTTCAAAGACCGGGGTGCCTGGTAGATAAACACCGTTTCCACCGACCGGGTTGTAGACCTCAAGGTCATAAGCTTTACCGATCTGGAAGTCCTCAAGACCATGCGCCGGCGCGGTATGCACACAACCGGTACCCGCATCAGTCGTGACGTGGTCGCCCAGCATCAGCGGTACGGGCTCGCTTGCAAAAGGAGGCAAAACCATGACGCGATCGAGCACCTCACCTTTGACGGTCGCTCGAATCTCGGCCTCTTCCACACCAAAACGCGCAGCACAGGCCTCCGCTAGGGCTTCAGCCACCAAAACGCCTCTGCCATTCACGTTGATAACAACGTAGTCGAGATCGGCGGCGATGCTGACACCACGGTTTGCTGCTAGCGTCCAAGGTGTTGTCGTCCAAATCGCAACCGATAAGTCATCGAGTCCGGTGTCTCCCAAAATCGCTGATGCCTGCTCGGGATCAGCAAAAGGGAAGGCAACGTCTACCGCGGAGGACATCTTGTCTTGGTATTCAACCTCCGCTTCCGCCAACGCCGAGCCACAATCCAAACACCAGTGAACGGGTTTCGCACCCTGCTGCAGGTGGCCGTTTTCAATAATCTTGCCGAGCGTGCGGACAATGTTCGCCTCGAACTTAAAATTCATTGTCAGGTAAGGGTCGTCCCAATCGCCGACAACGCCCATACGCTTGAAGTCCTCGCGCTGGTTGTCCACCTGCTTTGCTGCATACTCGCGACACTTTTGCCGAAACTCTGCTGCGGTCACTTTATGGCCGGGCTTGCCTACTTTCTTCTCAACGTTGAGCTCAATAGGCAGGCCGTGGCAGTCCCAACCGGGAATGTATGGCGCGTCAAAACCTGACAATGTCTTGGACTTAGTGATGATGTCTTTGAGAATTTTATTGACCGCGTGACCCACGTGAAGCTCGCCGTTCGCGTAAGGAGGGCCGTCGTGCAGAATAAATGTCGGCTTGCCCGAACCCGCTGAACGCATTTTCTGGTACAGGCCCATCTCTTCCCATTGCTTGAGCCGCTGTGGCTCGCGCTGAGTCAGGTTCGCTTTCATGGGGAATGCTGTCTGAGGCAGGTTTAATGTCGTTTTATAGTCAGTCATCTTCGAACTGTTTTCTCTTCCTATCTCACTGGATGTGTTGCATGCCACGCTCGCGCAGCCTGCTGATCAGCTGCAATCGCTGCCGTCAACGCATCCAACGACTCAAATTTCTTCTCATCTCGGAGCTTCGTCATGAACTCCACACTAAGGCGCTCTCCGTAAAGATCACCATCAAAATCAAAAAGGTGTACCTCAAGGTTGGCGAGCGTGCCGTCGTTCACTGTGGGTCTCACACCGACGTTAGCCACACCGGCCGCACTGCTCAGTCCTCCCCCGGACACTCTCACCGCATAAACACCGTGAAGCGGCGACTTTACACGCTTGAGCGCAATATTGGCGGTCGGCGAGCCAATAGTTCGTCCCAACTGCTTACCTTTGAGTACTTTTCCCGAAAGTTTGAACGGTTCACCCAATAAATCAGCGGCTTTCGAGAAATCTGCGTCCAACAAAGTTGCTCGAATTCGCGTGCTACTCACTCGCTCTCCCGCTATATCAAATGTCGACGTGGGAACAACTTCGTAATCAAACTCCTGCGCGAGCGATTGCGTAAACCCGAGATCACCTTCGCGGTCCTTTCCAAAGCGAAAATCGTCGCCAAAGGCGATGTAGCGCGCGTTGAGACCCTTTACGAAGATATCTTCCACAAAGGCTCGAGGACTCATTGTTCTCAAACGGTTGTTGAAGCCCAGGCACAGCAAGTTATCGATGCCTTGATCGGCGAGCGCGGTGAACTTCTCTCTAAAGGTCATCAACCGGGGCGGTGCACGGTCGGGAAATAAAAACTCGCCAGGCAATGGCTCAAACGTGATGACCGTCGTTTCCAAACTTCGTGCACCCGCCTCGCGTTTGAGATGCGCAAGCACCTCTTGATGCCCTCGATGGACACCATCGAAGGCACCAATCGTGACCGCGCTCTGCGAGAGGCTCGATTCCGAAAGATTGTGCAATCCGCGAATGAGTTTCATGTTGCCTAGAGGATAAAAAAGCCAATACGGAGTATACAGAACCGGAGACCGACAATCTCGATCAGTGCAGACTCGGATCCTTGATTTCTCTGAGTCGCAAACCGAGCGCGCCGAGAAGCAAGACGAAACTGCCAAGTCCTACAACAACTAACACTGAAACACGCGATACTCGCCACCACAAATCAGCCTCCAACCATCGCGTGACCTCTGGGGTGATAAGCGCCAACAAGACTGCCATCGCCGTGACCGCCACTAAGAGGCGAAGCGCGTATTTGCTGCCCAATAAGCCCGCTAGTGGCACACCCCCGCGCCGCAAGCCTATGAATAGCAACCCTGCGTTTATCCACGCAGATACACTCGTGGCGAGAGCAAGCCCGACATGCCCCATATCGAAGTACCACATAAGTGGGAACACAAACACGACGTTGAGTACCATATTGCTCACCATAGCGATGATGCCGATCTTCACGGGTGTCTTCATGTCCTGACGCGCATAGTATCCGGGCGCCAAAACCTTGATCAGCATGAAGGCGCCCAGCCCAAGGGTGTAGGCACGAAGACTGGCCGCTGCCATTGTCACGTCACTCTCTGAGAACGCACCATATTGGAATAAAGTGGCCAAGATTGGCTCAGCGAGCAGCCAAAGCGCAACCGTTGCTGGCACCGCAATAAGTAGTACGTTTCGAATGGCCCAGACCAATGTCTGTGAAAACGCATCCGAGTCTGCGCGCGTATTAAGTGCTGAGAGCGTCGGCAGGATTACGGTGGCAATTGCGATGGCAAAAACACCCAAAGGTAACTCTGTCAGTCGATCGGAGTAATAGAGCCAGGCCACGCTACCGTCAGGCAATAAACTCGCAAGTACAGTGTCGAACAATAAGTTGATTTGACTCACCGAGACACCAAATAGCGCTGGCACCATGAGCGCCAAAATCTTACGAACGCCTGGATCGCTTGTGTCCCAGATCGGTCTCGGCGTGAGCTTTAGCGCATGCAAAGACGGCAGTTGGAAAAGCAGTTGAACCACACCCGCCAGCGCCACACCCATCGCCAAACCCATGGCAGGCTCTGGCATGGTTGGTGCCCAGAGAACAGCTGCAGAAATCAGCGAAAGGTTGAGTAGCACTGGCGTATAAGCAGGGATCGCAAAGCGTCCGTAGGTATTAAGGATTGCGCCACAAAACCCCGTCAAACTGATCAGCATCAAGTAAGGGAAAGTCCAGACGATTAAGTCCGCAGTCAGTGCAAGCTTCGCCGCATCGCGACTAAACCCGGGCGCAAAAATCAGCGCCACCCAAGGTGCCATCAACATGGCTATTGCGGTTAATGCGAAAAGTGAGCCGCCCAGCACGCCCGCGACACGATTAACCAGCGCCTTGACCTGCTCGTGCGCGCCCCCTTCCTTGACTTCAGTAAGCACGGGTACAAAAGCCTGCGAGAAGGCACCCTCGGCAAAGAGCCTCCGAAGAAAGTTGGGTATCTTAAACGCGACGAAGAACGCATCGGCGTTGGGCGCAGCGCCCAAAAGGTTGGCGAAGACCACATCGCGGGCAAGTCCAAGGACCCTCGACAGCATCGTGCCCATACTGACGATGAGACTCGACCCAAGGAGGCCTCGCTTTTTTGGTGGGGAAGTGTCCAAACCCCCACTCATTGGCTTAACCACTCAGATCGCAACCGGTCGCCGTGGCGAGCAAGCCAATGCAGTGCGATGATGGTGAGCCCGTTATTGATCTTTCCCGCATCAAGTAAGGCAATCGCCTCTTCACGCGCGACTGAGTGAACCAAAATATCCTCGTTCTCGGTTTCGACGCCCCGGACTTCCCCAATGGCAGCTGAGGTCAGACGGCCGACAAAGAGTCGGATTTGTTCGGAGCACGCCCCAGGACTCGGGTAGTAAGAGGTGATGGGCAGCAACACATCCATCGTGCATCCAGCCTCTTCCGAGGCTTCTCGGTGAGCCACAGCCTCGTCCGACTCGCCCTGCTCCACGACACCTGCAATCGCTTCCAGCATCCACGGAGACTCTGATCCCCGGATCGCGCCAGGACGAAATTGTTCAATGAGAATAACGCGGTCTTCTCTCACGTCCCATGGAAGAACCGCGACCGCATCGCCTCGCTGAAACAACTCTCGCCGAATGTTGCTTGTCCACGACCCATCGAAGCGCTTATGACGCAGTGTTAGCGCGTCCATCCGGAAATAGCCCTGAAAGACCGTTTCCTGCGTTGTTACCTCGACGTCACCTGCGCCGTAGGCAAGGGATACACCCTTCACAGCCCGTTGCTCACAGCCAGTCTCTCAAAATTGGCCTCTCAAAATCGCCTCTCGGTGCTCCAGTTGACGGGTTTTGAATAATCGTCGACCTGGTCCGCCACATCTAGAATCAGTGCAAAAAGCGCCATCCTAACCAGAACACCGTTATCGGACTGCCTGAAAATCGCAAGGTTGGGGTCATCATTGAGATCCTCGTCGAGCTCCTGGGCACCTTCTCGCGAATCTCTAGGGAGCGGATGCATGATGACCGTGTTGGGCTCACAGAGAGCGGTGTAAATGCTCTGGTTTAATCTGAATCGGCCCCGGTACAGATCAGCATCGGCCTGAGACTCGAAACGCTCTTCCTGAATACGGGTTGAATAAACAATGTCTACGTTGGCAATGCCAATCTCGAGTTGATCGGTCTCTACCACCTCGATGCCGCTCTGCCGCATCGCCTCTACCAGAGCCTCGGGCATTCTAAGTTCAGCGGGCGAAACAAGGCTCACGCGAACGTTCTTAAACCGTGTCAGTAGGCGCGAGAGTGAATGCACAGTGCGGCCGTAACGCAGATCACCCACCATGGCGATGCGAAGCCCGTCGATATCCCTGCCTCGACCGGCGAGTTCGCTGCGGATGGTGTAAAGGTCGAGTAAAGCCTGACTGGGGTGCTCGTTCGCGCCATCGCCGCCATTGATGACCGGCACGCGGCTCGCAATGGCAAACTCACTTACCGAACCCTCGGTGGGATGGCGCATCACGATGGCGTCAGAGTAACCGCTCAGGACCCGCGCCGTGTCATAAAGCGATTCACCTTTCGCAATTGCGGTACTCTCAAACCCTGTGGTTTCGCGGACATGTCCACCCAAAAGGTTGAAGGCACTGCCAAAACTAATACGGGTTCGCGTTGATGGTTCAAAGAACATCGAGCCGAGAATGGCACCCTCGAGTACCGATGTTTTGCGCTCGCGGCATGCATAGGGACGCATGCGATCTGCCACCTCAAAAATACGGTCGACATCACCTCGGTCAAATTGACTAATCCCCAAGATGTGATGGCCGGCAAATTTCAAAGCGTTCTCTCCCTACTTTTCGATTTCCAAGCACTCTCTGTGCTGCCTGTGCTGCCTGTGTTACCTGTGCTGCCTGTGCTGCTCTGAGCTCTCAGCACCCTGCGACGTCTCGATGTCACGGCGTAGCTAAGGCATCGATTCAGCGCCTTTCATTCAGCACCTTTCATTCAGCGCCTTTCATTCAGCGCCTCTGGCAATATGGCTTTACCAACGGTAAGCGGCACAACCTCGAAGCTTGTTGCATCTGCAATACCCAAAAATGCCCTCTGCGCCGCTGGGATCTTAGTTTAAACCGATGCAGACGTAACACCTAAAACTTTGGCATTCGTAGACACCCAGCGCTCTAAGTCAGCGAGCGCATTCGTTTGTTTCTCACTCAAATTCTCAGCATGCATCTCGGACTCGAGTGCTGACTGGAACGTCTCGAGATTGAGGTGCTCACTCGCCTCCCACTGGACCCTACAGTGCTCGTGCCACTGTAAACGTTCCGCTTCGCTCAAGATTTCTGGCCAGTTCCTCGCACGGTAACGAAAGAGCAACTCCGGTAGTCGCGAGTCCGAGAATGCAAAACGTCGATCTCGTAACTCCGCGGGAGAGGCCTCGCGCACCTCTTGGATCAAACCTCGGTCCTCTTTGGGCACAAAGCTCCCGTAGAGCGCGGTATCGGGGTTGGCATCGATAGCCCTCGAAGCCGATCTATAAACGTCTTGGCACTCTGCGGTGAAGGCGGCGCCTCGCGCCTCACGCGCGGCCCGTAACTGGCTCAAGTGACCTCGTAACCGATCGCCATTAAGACCCAAGCGCCGAGCGGTTTCGGGACTAATATCCGACATGGGCAACAACACAGGTGCGCGATTCACCTTGATGGTCATCAGGCTTGGGCGATCATCGGGCGAGTTCAAATCTTCTTTCTTGGCAAAGAGGCGCGCTTGGATCTCCTCGACCGACATATCGAGAAATGAGGGCTCGCGCGTGATATCAGCGCAGATGACATCTGACTTAAAGTCCGGGTGAATAGCCAGCGGCACGATAACACCGAGACAGTGTCGATCCGTGCCAAAGAGCCCTGTTATATGCACCAACGGGGTCATGCGATGCGTATCCACCATCGCCTCAACCCGAGTCTTGAAACGCTGACCCAATAAGCGGTCAAACAGGGCTTCATCTACCGCTCGCAACGCACGCGCCAATGCCAGTGTTGCCGTAACATCCGACATCGCATCGTGGGCCGCCCCGTGATCGAGGCCATTAGCCGCAGTCAGATGTTCGAGTTTAAAGCTGGGGGATCCGTCAGGGTGTTTGGGCCATTGGAGACCATCGGGGCGCAGTGCGTAAAAGGCTCGGACAATATCGATAAGGTCCCAACGACTGTTTCCGCGGCTGTACTCACGTGCATAAGGATCGTAAAAGTTACGCCAGAGGCTGTAACGCGTAACTTCGTCGTCAAAGCGCAGCGAGTTATATCCAACGCCGCAGGTACCTGGCTGCGATAGTTCATCGTGGATACGCGAAATAAACCCCTGTTCTGTGAGTCCTTTTTCCTCGCATTCATAAGGCGAAATCCCAGTAATCCTAATTGCTGTGGGGTGAGGGAGCACATCGAGCGAGGGCTTAGCGTAAACCGTCAGCGGCTCGCCTAAAATTTCAAGATCAAGGTTGGTTCGTACGCCCGCAAACTGCCAAGGACGGTCATTCGCCGGTGAGGCTCCGGAGGTCTCGTAGTCGTGCCAGTAGAGCGTCTCAACCGGCACTTTCTACACTCGCCCTTCACGCGCCGCGCACACAGTCTGTTTCTCACCATACTTACAGCATGAATCAGAAGTACTCGCTAATAAGGCCTCAAAACAGCTCAATGGCCTGCTCTTCAATGGCGGCTTGCCATACCTTAGGTCCTGTAATGTGGACCGAGGTACCCGCAGCATCGACGGCAACGCTTACGGGCATGTCTTTGACCGTAAACGCATAGATCGCTTCCATGCCCAGATCTTCAAAAGCGACAACCTCAGCGTCCGTAATCGCTTTCGAGACAAGATATGCGGCGCCACCCACCGCCATGAGATAGACCGCTTTGTGCTTGCGAATTGCCTCAATCGCAACGGGTCCACGCTCTGCCTTACCGATCATGCCAAGCAGACCTGTATTCTCAAGGATGTTATCGGTGAACTTATCCATTCGCGTCGATGTTGTGGGTCCTGCAGGCCCAACCACCTCGTCACGCACAGGATCTACCGGACCAACGTAGTAAATAAATTTGCCCTGCAAGTTAACGGGTAGTTCCTCACCGTCCGCAATCATTTGCGTCATGCGCTTGTGAGCAGCGTCTCGACCCGTGTACATCGTGCCAGAGAGCAACAATGTGTCGCCCGGCTGCCACGTCAACGTCTCCTCGCGCGTGATTGTATCGAGATCAACACGCCTGACTGACTCACCGGGCTCCCAAGTCACCTCGGGCCACGTCTCGAGACTTGGCGCCTCCTGATAAACAGGGCCGTCCCCTTTTAACTCAAAGTGCGCGTGTCGTGTCGCAGCACAGTTGGGTATCATCGCCACCGGCAAGGATGCCGCGTGGGTGGGGTAATCCATGATTTTTACGTCAAGTACCGTCGTGAGACCACCCAAGCCTTGGGCGCCAATCCCTAACTTATTCACGGCATCCATGATCTCGAGTCTGAGCTCTTCAGCTTTGCTGGAAGGTCCGCGCTCGCGAAGCTCATGGATATCGACAGGGTCCATCAGCGACTCTTTCGCCATCACCATAGCTTTCTCAGCAGTGCCGCCAATACCAATCCCCAGCATCCCAGGCGGGCACCAACCCGCACCCATCGTCGGTACGGTCTTCACCACCCAGTCAACGATGCTATCGGAGGGATTGAGCATGGCGAGCTTAGATTTGTTTTCGGAACCGCCACCCTTGGCCGCGACGCGGAAGTCTACGGTGCTTCCCGCCACCATGCGTGTGTGAATGACAGCCGGCGTGTTGTCCTTGGTATTTTTCCGAGCCCCCGCCGGGTCGTCCAAAATCGATGCGCGGAGCTTGTTATCGGGGTGCAAATACGCTCGTCGCACACCCTCATTGATAAGGTCTTCCAGTGGTTGGGACGTCTCCCAGCGCACTTCCATACCGATATCGACAAACACCGTGACAATACCCGTGTCCTGGCAGATAGGCCGCTTACCCATTGCGCACATGCGGCTATTGATCAGTATCTGCGCTAGCGCATCCTTCGCGGCCTGACTCTGCTCCATCTCGTAGGCCCGATGAACCGCTTGGACGAAGTCCTGAGGGTGGTAATAGGAAATGAACTGCAGCGCGTCGGCCACGCTTTCGACAACGTCACGGTCTTGGATTACCGTCATGGTTTACCTCTCAAAAAAATCTAATCTCTGTACTTCTCATTCCCATGCGTCACTGATCTGCGCTATTGCACTACCGGCTGCGCAGGTGCGGGAGTCGGCGCAGCATCTATCGCATCAATCTGAGCAGATAAGGCTCGGATGTCGGCCCGCAATTGGTTTACGTTCGTGTTCACTTGCTTGCGGAAGTTGTTGATTGAGGCAACCCATTCCTCGTTTGCTCCAACACGTTTGCCTAGCGCTGCACGCTCCAAGTTAGAGCGATTCACATTGTCAGCGAGCCGCTCTACGTCGCTCTGTATTTGTCGCGCAGACCCGGCCAGACGTTCGATATCGGCGGATAATGTTTGTAGCGCCTTGAGGTCGGCAGTGAGCGCATCTAGCGTCTTTTTCTGTCGAAACCCATTGTCCTTGAGCGTCTGTACCGTCTTCGCTGCCGATTTATCAGCCTTCTCTAAATCGGAAAGCTTACGGTTCGAGGCTTTGCGTGCATCCCATAGCTTGCGCACTTCGCTGTCTAAAAGATTGAGCTGAGCACCCATGGCAGCTGCTGACTTAGTCACCGTCTCATCAGTATCAGTCAGAAGGTTCTCAAGACTTTGCACTTGCTTGCCCGTCCGGGATTGATCGGCCGTTAATTCACCGATGAGCTGATAGCTATAAAATGCGTAAGCAGAGAGCGCACAAACAGCCATAAAGGAAAACGCGAGAGCAAATTTACTCGCCCCGGACAAACCAACCGTGTCGCGGCTACGGCTCGGTATGGCATTGCGCGGTGCACTGTCGACGGCTTCGTCTCGGCGCGCCGCAAATGATGGAATTTCGGTTAGCTCATCTTGGGCCATGTCGTTCCTCCCCCCCAGAGGGCATGAGTATACCGCGAGCAGCGGGTCTTCGTGACGATAATCAGCCACAAAAAAGGCGGCCAAAGCCGCCTTCCTCTTGCAGTCAACTTACATCTAACTCAGACAAAGTTTAGGAGCGCCCAGGTAACGACTGTGAGAAGCAATGACATGTGAATAACACCTTTTACAGTTGTCATTGGACCCTGCTTTCCCATGATCGCATTGATCTCGAGCAGAACGATCAAGCCCATTGCAATGTAAAGACCTGTCGTTGAGCCCGCCAATGGCAAGTGCTTAGACGCCAACATGCCCAGCAACATAGGACCTGAGAAAAGCGTGTTTGTGCGGCTTGCCAAACCTGCTTTCGCAGCATTTGAGGGGCCATCACCTTCCTTCATACCAAGCACAACTTGCTGCGCTGGCCAGATGATCAACCAAACATTCAGGAACATAAACGTACCTGCCAGAGCACCTACCCAGATGGCGGGCATCGTTGCACCCAACGCACCGACTTTGTGAAGGAGGTATGCGCCAGAGATGAACGTGAACATTGCACCCCAGCGGAACCACCAAAGCGCACGTGGCGCCAGCTTGGCCATTGCGTCTTTCTTGGCGTCTGCCTCAGCTTCTTTGAAGTACTCTGTTTGCACAAAGTTGAAGTAGTAAAGCATACCGATCCAAG
>CBFHQN010000056.1:0-12920 GCA_965657765.1 Luminiphilus sp.
AATTACGGACTCCGAAATAGGAGAACGGTTCTCGACCACAGCAGCGCAGCGCAATTCCCTTGTGAACGCGGTTGAGTCTCACCCGAAAATTCGTATTTTCCGCTCTGCCACCTGTAATGCATGGTTTACCGACCACTATCTACCGGTCTTACAAGGGACGCGACTCATCAAGCTCCGAGCGAAACAAACCATTCTTGCTACTGGATCCAGCGAGCAACACGTCGTCTTTCGCAACAATGATCTTCCAGGCGTGGTTATGTGCAGCGCACTCGATCGCCTCACGCGCCTCTACGGAGTCATTCCCTCAACTCCCGTTGTCGTGCTCGCCGGTAACGATCATGCGTATCGTACCGCGCTCAGTAGCCACGATGGCGGCGCAAACGTTACTGCAATTATCGACCTGCGTGATCGCTGTGATGACCCTGCGCTGTCTGGCGCCGCGCAGGCAAGAGGCATCACCCTATACGCAGGTTGTACGGTTTATGAAGCCGCGAGTAGTGCCACAGGACATGCACTGTCGAAGGTCATTGTCCACCGCTTTGGTAGCGACGGTGAAGCGAGGGAGAAAGTCGCAACACTCGAATGTGGTGTGCTCGCGATGTCGGCCGGATTCATGCCTGCCTATCAACTCGCTTGCCAAGCGGGAGCGGTTTTGAGTTACGACGATGAGACAGCCCAATTCCAGCTCTCCAAACTCCCCGCGGGCATGCACCTAGCAGGCAGTGTCGATAGTGTTTTTTCCTTCGCTGCGGTCGAAGCCAGCGGTCGAAACGCTGCGCGCCAAGCAGTGGGGAACCTTGATGGCGAGGTCGCTACAGACGAGGACGAGAAGTTCACCTGCAATGAACAGGTCAATCATCCCTGGCCTTTTGTTAAGCATCCCAAAGGTCGTGAGTTTGTCGATTTTGACGAAGACCTGCAGATAAAAGACATCGTAAACGCCACCCGAATGGGTTATCGAGATATCCAATTGGTTAAGCGTTTCTCTACGGTAGGCATGGGGCCATCACAAGGACGTCACTCAGCGCTCCCAACAGCGCGGTTAGTGGCCAAAGCCACTGATAGATCCGTCAATGAGACCGGTGTCACTACGGCTCGTCCACCGCTGACACCCGAACCCCTGGGACTTCTTGCTGGCCGAAGATTCCATCCACTGCGGCGTACGCCTCTACACGATCGGCATTTAGAACTGAACGCACAAATGATGCCTGCAGGTAATTGGCAGCGACCCGCGTTTTATGGCGCCCAAGAGCAGCGAGCTACCGTAATTCAGGCAGAGGTCAACGCAGTCCGAACGGAGGTGGGCATTATCGACGTCAGCACGCTCGGCGGCATTGAGCTTCGCGGGCCTGACGCCGCGGAGTTTATGAACAGGTTGTATACCTTCGGCTTTGCGAAGCAACCCATTGGAAAAACGCGCTACGCCGTGCTGACAAACGAACTAGGGGTGGTTGCCGACGACGGCGTGGCCGCCCGGATTGGCGAAAATCATTACTACGTCACCGCCACTACCAGCGGCGTTGATCGCGTTTATCGCGACATGCTCAAGTGGAATGCGCAGTGGCGACTCGATGTGGATATTGCCAATGTGACTAGCGCCTTTAGTGCGGTCAATATCGCAGGTCCCAAATCGCGCGACGTCCTCACAGCCCTAGGTTGTGATATAGGTCTGGAGGCCGATGACTTTCCTTATCTCGCCTATCGCGAGGCGACACTTACCGGCGTACCGGCACGTATGATGCGCGTAGGTTTTGTCGGTGAGCTTGGCTACGAGTTACACGTCCCCTCGCCTTATATTGGTGTCCTGTGGGATCGACTAATGGAGGCGGGTAAAGCGTTCGGAATGCGGGCTTTTGGCGTGGAAGCGCAACGGCTTCTTCGGCTAGAAAAAGGGCACATCATCGTGGGACAAGACACGGATGGAATGACCCAACCCGATGAGGTTTCTCTGCGTTGGGCGATCGCGAAAAAGAAACCCTTCTTCGTAGGTGGGAAAAGCGTGGAGATTCTTTCCAAAGCACCCCTTGAGCGCAAGCTCGTTGGCTTTGAACTCGGGGCGACCAGCCGGCAACCCAAAGAGGGCCACCTCGTCATTCGAGACCGCGATATCGTCGGCTCCGTCACCTCCTGCGAGTACTCACCAACGCTCAATAAAATTATTGGCTTGGCTTATGTTCACCCTGATGATTCAGCATCAGGCGCGGAAGTCGTAATACGGACCGATAATGAGGTGCACGTGCATGCTCGCGTTGCAGCCACGCCGTTTTACGATCCCGACAGTGCGAGGCAAGCGCTATGACCGAGCAACGCGACAACCTCTTTGAATCACCTTTGCGCGGCGCGACCTACGGGGGTGCGATTTCGATAAAGGATTACACAAACAAACGGCGATGGGGCTTTAGAGGTAAAGACGCAGCTGCCGCTCTAAGAGGTGAGGGTTGGAGTCTCCCTGAAGCGCCCAATCAAGTTGTTTTGGCCAATGAACAAACGCTTGTCATGGCGCTTAGCCACCGGGAGTTTTGGTTTCTTGATGCGCGCACAGATGCGCTTTCGGAAGACGCGAGAGATGATGCCTTTACCGACGGAATGTATCCGCTCTTCTGCCAGAACAGCCATGCCTGGTTTGTTATGAATGGCGATCAAACGTCTGAAATGCTGGCAAAACTTTGCGGTGTGGACTTATCGCCCGATGCCTTTAGGGCTGGGGACGTTGCACAAACCCAAATGGCGCTGATCAATTGCATCGTCGCGCGACATGAGCTCGATGGGAGCGACGTATTCTCTCTCCTCGTAGATCAGTCATACGCCGAATATGTGCTGGAAGCCCTACTGGATGCGAGAACAGAATACCTATAAGAGCTTGAGCCACTTTGGAATACCGGTGACTCAGAAGAGTCGCAGCTTACGAGGACAGCTCAGCAATTTGCGCGAGAAGACTGTCAGGCACGTCAACACCCTGCGCTTCGTGTAAGCGCCGTAATTCAGCGCGGCGCTCACCGGGCACTCTCACCTCATTGTCTTTCGTTAAATCGGTAACCATAGACTCTAAGTGAGCCACGAAGCCATCGCTGAAGAACGCAGGATCCATCGCGATAATGGTTTGGCCGACATTAGGCGGGCCGCCTTCGGTTGTGGCGAACATCGATGCCTCGTATGAGCAATTACTGCCCGTGAGCACACCGCCGAGCACGTCAACCATGAGTCCAAGACCAAAACCCTTGGGCCCACCAACAGGCAGCTGTGCGCCTTTCAATCCGGCAGCGGGATCAGTGGTTGGATTGCCATCGACATCAATAGCATGCCCCGCTTCAATCTGCCGACCCTCTGCGGCCGCCTTAACCAGATTTACTCTTGCGGTGGATGCAGTAGCCATATCGACAACCAGTGGCTCTTCTGTTGCTCTGGGTGCACCAAACGCAAACGGATTGGTTCCGAAGAAGGGTACCTTCCCTCCGTGTGCTGCAACGGCCTTGGAGCTGTTGGCAAACATGAGCGAGACCAATCCCTGCTTTGCCAGCCTGCGGACGAACCACCCCAGAACGCCCGCTGATGAGGATTGATGGATCGACATAAGCCCCACACCTTGATCGCGAGTGGTCTCGATAAGGCGCGACTCTCCAATCATGTAGGCGTGGTGACAAAAGCCAAAATCAGCGTCAATAACCGTCGTTGAGGACGATGTCTTAACAATTTCGGGTGAGGCACCTGGCTTTACCTTTCCGACCTTTAAATGCTTGAGGTAGAGGTGCATATACCCCAGCCCAACATTTCTAATACCCTCAGCTTCTGCGTCAGCGATTTCAGCAGCAACAATGTCCGCCTGTTCAGTACTGGCACCCACATTTAAGAGTGCGGTGCGGCAAACAGATTCGATGTCTGACAAGCTCATTACGGGCATGGGGCGTACTCCTAGTATCGTTATCTCTGCACGTTAGTCACAGTCTTCAATTGGAGCAAGCTTATCGAGCTCTGAGTAGAAAAATGTCTACTAAGCTTCTAAGTGGCGCTGAAATTTACGGTTTTAAACACACCTCAGGCTTGAAAATCAGAAGCTCTGGAGTATGATGCACCCCTTCGCGCCCGTAGCTCAGCTGGATAGAGTACCTGACTACGAATCAGGCGGTCGTACGTTCGAATCGTACCGGGCGCGCCATATACAAAAAGAGCCTCATCCGACGGATGGGGCTTTTTTGTATCTGGTGGGTCCAGTCGAGGCGACGTACTCGTTCGACTCACTGCGCAGCAGTGAGCACCGAGTCGTGAAACGACGAGCCCAAAGGGTTAAAGCGCCGAAGGCAACGGCGCTTTAAGTCATCGTACCGGGCGCGCCAAATTCCAAAAGAGTACAAAAAGAGCCTCATCCAACGGATGGGTTTTTTTTGTATCCGACGGGTCGTCTCGCGGCGACGTACCCATTTGATGAGTTGAATTACAGCAAGCCCCCGGCTCACTTATTACCCGCCCTCGGAAAAATTCAGCTCAACGCCCAAGCCAATCGGGTCGTGCAAGAAAAGCTGCGTAACGTTGAACCCCCGTATCACCTTTTTCTTATAAACCTGGCCAAGCTTAATAAACCTAGCCTCTACGTCTAGTAGATCGGCAGCGGTCAGCGCAATGTGATCAAGGTGCCCTGTCCTCGAGATTATGCTGCTATCTTTTGCGTCTGCGTCTGCCTCTGAGACCATAAGATGAAGAATCGCGGCGTCTCCCGCATAGAGCCAATGACCCTCAAAATCAAATTCAGGACGCCACCCTTCGCTTAGCCCTATCACGTCAACATAAAAGTCGCGCACCTCGTCGATGAGCGATCGAGAGGCCATGATATTAAAGTGGTTGAGTCCTGTGATTGTCATAACGTCACCTAAATGTCGATTAATAATAAGGAAAGTTTCAGGCCTACTGCACACGGAAATTGCAGGAAAAACTAAGCGCGCTAGCTATCAGCAAAGCCCTAGCGCGTCCCGAATACCAGCATTACGGCGAACAAACATACCGTCCATACTGCTAAACCCAGATAACCGCGCAGCCACGCTACAGAAAAGCCCGCTTTACGATAAAACGCTTTGCTCCACACGAGGCCCTCATCAATTTTAGATTCAGCCTGACGAGCACTTAGCGCAATCCCGACAAAGATCGTGACACCCAAGCCAATGACGTTCCACCAAAGCCAAGACACGTCTGGCGCCCACGTCCATAGAGCCGCGTTCACGAAAAGCCCAGCGACAAAACCGCACCTTGCGCCGCCGCCGGTTGTACTTTTGGTGAAAACACCGAGCATAAACACACCAAGGATCGGTCCATTAATCAGTGAGCCAACCTTATTAACCGCGACGATCACCGTCGATGCGATGTCGTCAACATAAAATGCGGTTAGTAGCGCAAATAACCCCCAAAAAATGGTGAGACCCCTTCCCCACTGAAGCTCTTGCTCTGGCGACACAATTCGATGCGCCATCATGGGCTTTATAAAATCTTTGAGGGTCGTCGCAGACAAGCTGTTGATGACCGAGTCGAGCGAGGACATTGCCGCTGCGAGTAAAGCGACGACGGCCAGTCCCACTAGGCCTGGCGGCAGCTCTCGACTTATAAGCGCGGGCAGCGCCATATTATAATTAGGCGCCTCGTTAACCACTGGTAATGAATCAACAAAGTCGGGTTGAGATATCGCGTAAACCGCGAGACCTGCACCGATCAAGCAGTAGAGCAATACGAGTGGGAACCTCAAGAACCCGTTGATCAGTAGAACCTTTTGCGCATCATCCTGGGACGCCGCACATAACTGGCGCTGGACCTGACTCTGGTCACAGCCGTAATAGGCCACGTACAAAAAGAAGCCGCCGATCAACATCGGCAAGAACGCAAAATCATGGCCATCACCAAAGCCGTGATGGTTGAAAGACAAGGCAGCGGTCCGGTCACTGGGTAACTGCAACAACATCTCACTCAGACCACCGGCACTACCGATTAACAGGTAAGCGAGATAGGCAAGGACGCTTGTCAGAATCACCATTTGGGCAACATCACTAATAATCACCGCTCTGATGCCACCCAGCACGTCATAGACAATGGTTATCGCGCCAAAGAGCAGCACCGATTGTGCGAAGGAGAGCCCCGTAACTATTGAGAGCATGCTTGCGACACCGTAAACCGTGATTCCGGCAACAGCTGCCCGCGAAAGTTGAAACATGCCGCTGATGAGCCACTGGGTTTTATCGTCAAAACGTCGACCGAGATAGAGATACACCGAGACCAGGCGCTGTTGATGGAAAACGGGGATCAGAAACACCGCAATAAAGATCATTGCCAGCGGCAGGGCGAGCTCGTACTGAAGCCAAACCAATCCACCACCTACAACGAACGCAACGAAGGCAGGGGCTCCCAAAATACTGTTGGTAGAACACTGGGTCGCCATCACCGACAAAGCAATGCTTAGGGCGTTTCCACTGTTGGAAGCCACAAAGTAATCCTCGGCGGATCGCTGTTGCCGAGATAGATACACACTCACCGCCACCAGACCGAGGAGGTAGAGCGTTACAACAGCCCAATCAATGGTCGATAACAATGAACGATACTCCCGTTGGCTTCATGGGCTTCTCACTAAAAGCATATTAAGACAGTCATAATTGAAAAAATTTTCAGTAACAACTTCACAAGGCCGGCGAACCCCGTATGTGAGCAACCTATAGAGGCGTGAGATTCATGTCTCATCCGCGATCAACTCTGACTCAGACAGCCGCTGGTGCAATTGCTGACGATTAACAACTTTCCCCCCTTTCAACACAAGCTCAACCGCGCGGGTATTGCCGATATTCTCGAGCGGATTCGCCGAAAGCAAAATGAGATCGGCCGTGTAACCCGGACGAATACGCCCAAGTTTATCCTCGATAGAAAAGAACTCAGCCGGGCGCAAAGTTGCTGAATCGAGCGCCTCTTGCGGGCTCAAACCTGCAGCCACCAAACGCTCGAGTTCGGTGTGCAAACTGTAACCGGGAATGCTAAGCCCTATCGGCGTATCCGTTCCTGCAGCGATAGGGGCTCCCGCCTTGTGAAGCTCTCCAGTACGCCGCAGACTCCAATCGGTCATCGTGGTGTCTGGCTGCTGCGTTTCGTTATTGAGAGAGGCAATCAGCATCAGCCATTCTTCACGAACCTTTTGGGGTATGAGCGAGAGCACGGGTTCGAAATCTGCACGGTGCATCGGTGGTATGGTTCGCAGCGTATTGAGTCTGAGTGTTGGGACTGAAATCGTGTTAGTCAGGGCTTCGGTACTTTGAGCACAGACCTCAGCATCCTCGGCCTCTATAGAGGCTATGCGTTGAAGTCCGTGTAGCTGTGATCGTAAATTCGCGCCGGGTGTGTCACCTGCGTTTTTCATGATGCTGACCCGCTCATTTCTCTTGGCTTCAAGGTCAGTAATACAGTCGAGTTCATAATTGCGCAGGTGCTCTAGCGACTGAACCTTGGGCGCAACCTCCCGAGCTAACATCGACAGCGGAACATGCGCATCGATCGGCAAGTTACGCTGGCTCGCCTCCTCGACAATGGCCGCGAAAATCTCTGGAGATACCATCTCGTAGATCTTGAGAAAGCTCGCACCGGCCGCGTGTATCTCAGCAATATTCCTGCGAGCCTCGGCGGGTGTTGCATTAGCAATTCCAAGCCCGGGTCTGTGGTCGCCGTCGTACACCACGCTCGGTCCATCCAACAGCGGCCCTGAAAACCACACGTCAGGACTAACACGACCATTGCCACGAAGGTCATCCACGACGGGTAGGAGCTTCTCTAACAGACCGCCTGTATCACGCACGCTGGTAATGCCGTGATACAAAAAGAGATCGCCCATGCTGTCTGAAAATCGTTCGTCGTAGGTAAAGTGAACGTGGAAGTCCCATAGTCCGGGGATGAGGTACTTGCCGGCACCCTCAATGTGGCGTTTAGCTCGATCAATCAAGGGTTGAGTAGTCGGGCTATCAGCAGCCTCACCAGGTATAACATCGACGATTTCTCCATGATCAATCAGCACGTTGGCGACCTGAGGCCCAGTTGCACTGTCGATAACCGTGACGTTCGATACCAGCAAATCGATATCTTCAAGGTGTGGTGATGTCGCAGGGCGTGAGCAGGCCATCATCCCCAACAGGCAGAAACTCAGAATGACGGCTGATACGTACTTCACTCTCAACATCGCTCCGTATTCCTCTCTTTTGCTCTCACTTCTAGGCTCACTTTTACTCTCACCTTTGCTCTCGCTTTTACGCTCACTCTTGCGCGCTTGTCATCTCGTTTCTGCTTGCTTCCTATCTTGTCCGAGCTGACTTCGCCCGACGATCAGATGCAGGTCGAAAACCCTGTCCCAGTGTGATACCTATTCAGTTCTAACATCAAATATAAATAGGGTTTGAACCTATGTCGAAATCACTGTCCTCTCGTTCACTATTGGCTGCTTCACTATTCGTTGCGGGCGCCGCTTATTCAGGCCTAAGTTATGCCGCTGGCGAGGTAATGGAACCTGAGGTTTGGGATGTCTCTTCGCCAGACTACTCGGTCGATGCACAAACCATTCCGCTGAGCGTCAGCGAGGGAACCTGGATGAACCTTGATGTCTCTCCCGACGGGAATCGAATTGCCTTCGACCTCTTGGGAGACATCTACGAAATCCCGATCACTGGCGGCAAAGCATCGCCCCTATTGAGCGGCCATGCTTGGGAAATTCAGCCTCAGTACAGTCCTGACGGACGCTTCCTCGCCTTTACATCGGATAGCAACGGCGCAGATAACATCTGGGTGATGGAGCTTGCGAACCCAGAGAACAAACAGCAAATCACCCACGAGACATTTCGCTTACTCAACAACCCTAGCTGGCATCCATCGGGTGACTACCTCATTGCGAAAAAGCACTTCACCACATCGCGATCGCTTGGCACCGGGGAAGTATGGCTTTATAACGCCAACCTCGACGCGAACGTGGCCCGTGCAAATCTCTCAGGATCAGTGCTGGTCGAACGCCCCAGTCCCGCTTTCCAGAAGGAATTGGGTGAGCCCACGTTCAGCGCCGACGGCAAATCCGTTTTCTACATTCAGAACACAACCCCCGGTGACACTTTCATTTACCACGAGGACAGCAACGGAGAGGTCATGGCCATCAAACGCTATGACTTGGAGCAAGGCGAAATCAGCAAAGTGGTTGGTGGTGCCGGCGGTGCCGTGAGACCAACCCCCTCCCCCAACGGCAAGTCGCTCGCCTTTGTGAAACGGGTGAGAGCCGCATCGCGCCTCTTTGTTTTAGACCTCGAATCGGGTGAACAAACCATGTTGGTCGATGATCTCGATCCGGATATGCAGGAGACATGGGCAGTTCAAGGCGCCTACCCCACAATGGCTTGGCTGCCTGACAGCAGTGAAATCATCTATTGGTCCAAGGGCAAGATCTGGCGAGTCGATGTCGACACCAAGGTATCTGTAAATATTCCTTTCGAGGTCGTCGACGAGCGCTCTGCTTACCCTGCGGTTCAAGTTGCGGTAGACGTCGCACCTGACACGCTGACGACGTCAATGCCGCGCTTTGCCAAAGAGAGCCCCAAGGGCAATGCCGTCGTTTTTGAGTCGATGGGAAAGCTATACAGACAAACTACCGATGGCACAGCGAAACGCCTAACACGCGACTCCGGCGACAACCGCGAATACTCGCCCGCCTTTTCACCCGACGGCAAAAGTGTTTTCTTTATTTCATGGACCGATTCCGGCCTTGGCTCAATTCGAAAGGTCAGTGCTTCCGGTGGCCGCTCGAAGTCCGTGTTGATCACACCAGGGCACTATGTGGATCTCAGCGTTTCAAGCGACGGACAAACCCTCCTTTTCGCAAAGCTAAGTGGGAGCTCTCTGACGAACCCCTATTGGGGCAAGAAGCCAGGTATTTACACGTATACCTTAGGGGATGAGGCAGCCACTTTTGTCAGTAAACGCGGGCGTTCACCGCATTTCGGACCTAACGGCCGCATTTACGCAACAGAGCGCGTCAGCTCCGCCGTGGGTCGCGGGAGTGACGATGCGTCCAGTGCCCTGATTTCAATGAATGGCGCCGGTGAGGACGTCAAGACACACGCTAGTAGTCCACTCGCCACCGTGATTCTGATCTCTCCCGACGGGCAGCATGTGGCTTATCGAGAGGCTGGGCGCTTGTACGTTGCCGCACTGCCCATGACAGGACGATCAATCGATTTATCGAGCATCGCCAACAACGAATCTGGACCTGCAGCTTATGCCACCGAGCGCGTTAGTGCGCCGGGCGGTGAATTTATCAATTGGAGTGCCGATAGCGCGCGGGTTTCGTGGAGCGTGGGACCCAAGCTCATGTCCTACAAAGTTGATGAGTCACTGGGCACCAGCACTAACCAGGCCATGGAAGTGGCAGACCTCAGTCTGTCAGTTGAGTCTGATCGGCCTGATAGCACGGTTGCGTTCACCAACGCGCATGTTGTGACGATGAATGGCGCCCGTGAAACTATTGAAAACGGTGTCGTTATTGTGACAGAGAACCGCATTACTGCCGTGGGAGAAATGGGCAGCATTGCCATACCCGAGGGTGCGAAGGTTGTTGATCTCGCTGGAAAAACCTTGTTACCGGGTTATATCGACGCGCACGCACACGGACCCTACGCGCGGGACGATATCATCCCCCAGAATAACTGGTCGCTCCTCGCACACTTAGCCTTGGGCGTAACAACGGTGCACAATCCGTCCAGCCGGGCAGCACAGGTGTTTCCAGCGGCTGAATACCAGCGAGCTGGTGTTACGCTTGGACCCCGAATTTTCTCAACCGGCGAGATTATTTACGGGGCAAAAAGCACAGGCTTTGACCCTATCGAATCGCTCGATGATGCAAAGGCCGTGGTCGCAAGACTGAAAGCCCAAGGCGCCATTAGCGTTAAAAACTATAACCAGCCACGTCGTGCGCAACGTCAGATGGTGATCGAAGCCGCACGCGACGCAGGCATGCTCGTAGTGGCTGAGGGTGGCTCGCTCTACAACCTCGATATGAACCTCGTTGCCGACGGGTCAACAGGCATTGAGCACAATATCCCGACCCTCATCATCTACGACGATGTACGTGATTTTTGGTCGCAGACCGACGTGGGATATACACCTACATTGGTGGTCACCTATGGTGGACTCACGTCAGAGGATCGCTTTTATCGCGACACAGAGGTCTGGAAACACCCTCTTCTCTCACAGTTTGTGCCACCAACAGTTCTTCAACCCCGATCTGTGCGGCGTGTGACGTCACCTGAGCCAGATTTCAGGGATGACGATGCCGCTGCGGCGGCAAAAGAGCTCATGGAGCTTGGCGTCATTGTGAATACTGGCGCTCATGGTCAGCGCGAGGGTTTGGCGACTCACTGGGAGATGTGGAGCTTTGCCGAAGGTGGCATGAGCCCTATGCAAATGCTTTCAACCGCCACCATTAACCCTGCCAAATACCTTGGTATGGATAAAGACCTGGGTTCCATTGAAATCGGCAAGCTAGCCGACCTTCAAGTCGTTGACGGGAATCCGCTCGAGGACGTTAAAGCGACTGATCAAATTACCCACGTTATGGTCAACGGACGGCTCTATCGCGCAGGCGACCTTGCTGAGGAAGTAACGGGTGATGCGCCCGCTCCAAAACTCTGGTGGCACGGTCAACCACAACACGAAATTCGATAAGCAGGGATGCGATTCATGACTTCATTTAAAAACATACTCGCCAGCGGGCTTTTGCTCGCTACGTCTTTTGGCGTATCCGCCCAAGGCTTGCAACTCTCCGAAAACGAAAAAGCCATGGCCGCCTGGATTGACGCGCATCAGGACGAGGCAATCGCATTGCTGGAGAAGACCGTCAATATCGGCAGCGGCACCATGAACCATGCAGGTGTTCGTGCGGTCGGTGATGTTATGGCCGGAGAGCTCGATGCGTTGGGGCTGGAGACGCGATGGATCGACATGCCCGAGGAAATGAATCGTGCGGGGCACCTATTCGCCACTAAGAAAGGCCAAGGTCAGCGTTTCTTACTGATTGGCCATCTCGACACCGTGTTCGAGGCTGACGACGACTTCCAAGCTTTCACCCGCGATGGGAATATCGCCACCGGCCCCGGTATTGCCGACATGAAAGACGGCAACGCGGTCATTGTTTATGCCTTAAAAGCACTGCAACACATTGGCGCTCTCGACGGCATTCCCATCACTGTGGCTTACACAGGTGACGAGGAAAAGTCGGGGCGGCCTTTGTCGATTAGCCGTCGGGACCTTATCGAGGCGGGAAAATGGGCCGATATCGCACTTGGGTTTGAAGGTGCCATTACCTCCGAGGGCTCAGACTGGGCCACCATTGCGCGGCGTAGCTCGAGTAGTTGGATGCTCGAGGTTGAGGGTAAGCAAGCGCACTCTTCGAGTATTTTCAGCGAATCAACCGGCGCAGGTGCGATTAACGAGGCCTCGCGTATTCTGAGTGAGTTCTACACTGAAGTTCGGGGCGATTACGGACTGACGTTCAATGCCGGGACCATCCAAGGTGGTACAGCTGTCAACTACGACCCGGGCCAGAACCGAGGCACCACCTTCGGAAAGACCAATGTTGTGCCCAACACAGCAGTGGTACACGGTGGCATTCGCGCGTTGTCAGTCGAACAATTGGCGCGAGCAAAAGCCAAAATGCAGGCCATTGTTGCCAATCACTTACCGCAAACGTCGGCGTCGATCAGTTTCGCTGATAGCTATCCACCCATGGCTCCCTCAGCGGGTAATCGTTCTCTCGCAGATGAACTATCGGAGGTGAACCAGGCACTCGGTCGTGGCGCTATGAAAACATGGGATCCCTTGCGACGCGGTGCAGCCGACATCTCATTTGTTGCACCCTACACCGACGCCCTCGCCGGTATGGG
>CBFHQN010000057.1:0-12656 GCA_965657765.1 Luminiphilus sp.
AAGGAGTGCGTTATGTCGTCTGCCAGCGAACAATTGCAATCTAAGTTGTCTAATCAAGAGAATGAAAAGAAGAGAAATCGGATATTTTTGAGTGAGATTGCGGGCCCACTCATTACATGGACTGCGATAGCCGCAACATACGCCAGCCTGCAATCTCAAGCGCCAAATACAGCTGCTTGGGGCGCCATCATGTTTGCTCTTTTCGCGCTTCACGTGGGTTTAGCTCGGTGGAAGGCTCGAAACTAACAGCGCTAATTTTGGCTGCGCTGGTCTCGACAATACTGGTCGCAGTCAATACGCATAGGGTCAACCCTGATACAAGTGAGCTGAAATCAGTTGAGCAGAGCCTTCTAGACTCCAAACAGGCCGTTGATTCCAAACAGGTTGCTAATTCCAAACAAGCCGCTGATCCCAGACAAGTCTCTGATACTCAGCGAAAAGTACCGCTGATTCTCCAAACGAATGCCTCGAACTGCGGGCTCGCATCGCTTGCAATGCTGCTCTCTCACTATTTGCAGAAACCGGTATCACTGGCGTCGCTCGAGCGCACAGCGACGATACTGCTTAGCGCGAGCTCTCAAAGATGGAAGACCGAGGGTTACTCGATAAGGGAGCTACAGTCTTTGGCGAGCGCCTATGGAATATCTCTTCGTGCTGCACGAATCGGCACTGCAGAGTTGCAGTCGCTGACATTTCCACTGTTAGCCTGGATCGATCTTGGTAGTAATGGCCACTTCACGGTTGTTCAATTTTTTGAAGTCGACGAGGCGTCTCTAGCTGATCCTACCCGCGGCTACCTTCGACTTGGCAAGGCAATGTGGGAACGGCTGTGGCTGAAAGGTGCCACAGGTATTGTTCTCTTCGTTGACTAGCTAGGTGGCCCAATCGCTGGGCCGCTTAAAAGCTAGCTTCCCTCTAGACTAGGTCAGCTTAAGTCGTTGTATTGCCAGCCAAGATTACTCAGCGCCTCGCTCTCAGCCGTTTTGGCATCTGTCAGTACGACTGAACAGGCCAGTTCTGGTTTGAGGTAAGTGCTCGCGACTCTGCACAGATCATCGTGGCTGGTACTTATAATGGCTTCACGAAGCTGACGCTTCTGCTCCAAGGTTCTTTGGTAAAGCTCGTCGTAGAATGCCTTCTTAACCTCTCCTGCAGGCGATGCTGGCTTGTCGAGGCTTGAGATCACGCTAAGAATCGCTTCCTCTAATGCATGTTCATCAGCTTTAGATTCCAACAACCATTCAACCGATGCATCAAAGTCCGCCAACGTATCTATGTTGCGCGGATCGCGATATGAGAAGAATCGGAACGCCCCAACGTTGGCATCATGGCTCGCACCACCCCCGTAAGCGCCACCTTGCTCACGTATGGCGCGGTGTAAGAAACCATTACGCAAATAGGCACCGAGTACCGTGAGAGCTGGAGCATCAGGGTGTGCACTCGAGACGGTTGGGAAGGCTTTGGCACAGAAGTTGACCTGCGTATTCGCCACCCATATTTGATTGGCTTGCTCTTGTTTGGCGCCTGGGGTCCATACCGAGGTGTCGTTACCAGATACAAGCGCACCCGTTGCACCCACAAGCGCATCGGCTGCCGCGTCGAGACTTTGCGAGTCGCTCACGGTCAGTAGATTCACAGAAGGTGAGGTAAGTAAAAGGTCTCGTAGCCCTGAGAGTTCTTCGCTGAGGCTATCAAGCGTCCTCGCATTAGCGAGGCTATTATCCAGCGCTCTCAGATTCGCGATGCCCGCTAGGCCGCTCTGATTGTGATAGAGGCTAGCAAGCGAGCTCATGCTGGCACTGGCAGCAGTCATGGCAAGGCTGTGACCCGCCCCCGAGATGCTCTGGTCACGGCGCGCACGCATTTGGCTGATAAGTTCCTTGATACGGTCAGTTTCATTGAACTTGGCTTGTGTGAGCGTATCCATCATCAGTGCGACCTGATCGGGAATACGATTGGCTAAGGCTTTGGAGGACGTTACGAGATACCCCGACGAGGAATCGACACTTTCACGCGATGCGCGTGTCGAAACACTGAGACTCAGACTGCCAACGGCCGAAGACTGACGATCCTGAACTTCCAAATAGTTGGCGTCACCGACACCGACCTCGGTCGCGAGTGCACAGAGTAGAGGGAGCCTCGCCTGTTGCTCAGCAGAAAGTGCTGGTAGATCCATGGCGATTTGCTGGTACACGAGACCATTGGTACCACTGGCCCCCACAAAATGCCGCTGGCCGCCTTTGAGCTCTCGTTGATCCAATGTTGGCGCCGAAACATCTTTCGGAATATCCAAAATGCCGACTTTTGGCAGGATGCTGGCATCATCAACTTGGTTCTGACGTGCTTCCAAGTCGGTTGCAAGCTTTCGAATATTTTCGAGCGCAGACTCGTCAAGTGACGCACGCATCGTGGCAAGTCGCGCTGCTTCTCGATCCTTTCGCTCCTGATCGAGGCTTGAATCCGGTGCGACTACAAGTGTCACTCGATGCGGGTTATTGAGCAGTAAGTCGGTCAAACGGCTCTTAACGAAGTCAGGTGCCCGCATTTTTTCACGGAGCTTCTCAACCGCAGGGCTTAGGTCTAGCGCCGCCACCGCATCACCGTTATGAGTCGCGGCACCGAGTGCGCGAAGCATGAGATTGAGCCCATAGGGCATGCCATCGCCCGTCACCTCGCGCTGATGAAGCTCTATTTGATGCAGAATCGCCTCAAGTCTCTCCTCTGAAACACCTTCTTCGGCAGTTTTTTTGATGACGCTGAGCACGCTGGCTTCGAACGTTTCAGCACGACTTGCCTCACTGCCCTCGATACCACAGCACATCACCATTTCGCGCATGGATTCCTCGAGGCCACACAAGGGTGAGGGTGCCGTACCCAGATCGTTAGTCTCCAGCCACTTCATTAGGGGTGATGCACTGTTTTCCATCAGCACAGAAGACAGGAGCTGAGCCTCAAGCATGGCGTCAAGGTCAGCGCTCTCACCAAGCTTCCATCCCATAATGAGGTGGGTTTTTTCAGCTGCGTCAGTGTCGTCAAGCGCGTAGCGATGTGTTGCCTTTTTAGGGGCCTCAAATGACTGCTCAAGGTGTACGTCGATCACCTCATCAGACTTTTCAAAGCGGTGCAGTGCGCGGCTCTCAAACGCGTCGTGATGTTGTGATACTGGGAGATTGCCGAAGGTAAGTAAGATTGAGTTGCTGGGGTGATAGTGGCCTTTGTAGAACGCCATTAATTGCTCGTAACTCAGGTCCGGAATCGCCTCAGGATCGCCACCGCTGTTGTGGTGGTAGGTATTGGTCGGGAAAAGCTCGAAGCAAAGTCGGTCCCACAATACGGATGAAATCGATGACATGGCGCCTTTCATTTCATTAAAAACAACGCCTTTATAAACCAGCGGCGCATCGGCCTCGTCAGATTCCAGTTCAACTCGATGTCCCTCCTGCGCAAAGTCGAGGGGGTCCAAACGCGAAAAGAAAACTGCATCAAGATAAACGGATAGGAGATTGTCAAAATCTTTGGGGTTTTGCGTGGCGAATGGATAAGCCGTCCAGTCTGAACTGGTAAAGGCATTCATAAACGTGTTGAGCGAGCGCCGCAGCATCATGAAAAAGGGATCTCGGACAGGGTACTTTTCACTGCCGCAGAGCACTGTGTGCTCAAGGATATGAGCGACACCCGTTGAGTCCTCTGGGACCGTTTTGAGCGCTACCATGAAAACATTCTCATCGGTATCAGTGGCCATGTGCAGATGGCGTGCGCCCGTCGCGCGGTGCACATACTCGTGAACGTCGAGGCCTAGTGATTCGATGGCTACGGTGCGGATTAATTCAAAAGCAGGGTGAGTCGATGGGTTTACAACGGCGTTCATAGGATTCCTTTTGCTTCTCAAACAGCGCCTAGATAGTTTCGACTGTCTGAGCACTCGCGTCTTTTGATTTTACTCTTTTTTTCTTCTTTCAGTTCTGGATCTGTGATTTGTTCTCGCCTGAGCCATTGTTCCGTGTTTTGCGCGCTCTCAGTCATGGCTCGGGTGCGCGCGACTACATAATTTGGTCACCCCAGTGTCATCTTATTCATCTGCGCCCACGCTCAAACTAACGATTGGAGTTCTTACCGTTAGGCACATTGTGGGTTAGCTGGCTCGCGCTCTCTCGGGCTGTTTTCCGAATAATCGTTTCCTTTATCGACGTTCAACAAGCTCTATGCGGTATATGGCCGGCCAGCGTTTTCCGGTCACCCATATGCTTCCTGTCTCTGGATCCTGAGCGATGCCGTTGAGGACGTCAGTATTACGTCTTCGCTCGTGCTTTGGCAGCAAATTTGTCAAATCGATAATACCGCTGATTCTGCCCGTTGTGGGCGAGATTATGGCGATCTGATCGGTCAGCCATACGTTCGCCCATATTTCCCCATTGATCCACTCCAGCTCATTTAGTCGTGACAGTGGCTTGCCTCGTAAGGTCACTGAAAGGGTCTGTCGGAAAGCCCCGTCACGCCACTCTCGGACTTGCGTTGTCCCGTCTGAGATCCATAGGCTCTCACCATCGCTTGTAACGCCCCAGCCCTCGCTCGGCAGAGGGTGACGCATTGTGATCTCGAGCCGATCTGGATCTAGGGAGAACATCTCTTGCGACTTCCAGGTGAGTAAGAACAACTCGCCTCGATGCATTGCTAGACCCTCTGCGAATACTTTGTCAGGCAGCTCAAGGCGCGTTTTTCTAATACTTTTTTCTACTGTGCTTTGATCTAAAGTAGTTTCGACGCTTTCTTCACGTTCCGCGCTTTCCAAACTGTCCGCAGGTTCCCCACCGCGCCAATGCCACCGCTCAACGAAAGACTTACCGTATAGCCCTGAGCTTATCCACAGTTTGCCCGAGTGAATTGCTAAGCCTTGAGTAAAGACGTCTCGATCGTAGGGTCGACGCTCTAGAACATTGACATCATAGATCGTAATGCGCTCGCTAACGGTCTCAGCGCTCAAGGTCCGATCTGCCAGCAGGCTCATCACGAGAAGTGGAAGCAGTGCGGTTGCGGTAAATCGAGAGAGCAGTTCGCGGAGTCGTCCCAGCATCACGAGCCTCCCTTGATTAAGGCGCGCCTTAAAAAACGGGCAGGGGACACTGCTTGCAGCAGATAGCGGGGTAAGGGCGGTGGTCTCTTCAGCATCACGGAAACCAGGGTCTCCGAGAGCAAGGGTGCTGAGGTGAGCCCGCGCGAACCTAGGCCGGTTAAGACCCATAGCCCCTCGATGTTAGGCTGCTGTGCATGAATTTGCCGTTTTCGATCGTGACGTAATCCATCAAAGGTTCGATTGAATGCATCTTTATCCGGCACTGATCCTGCGATCGGTAAGTAATCACTGGTGGCACAACGCACGGCAGCAATCCCCCTAACGGACCGCTGACTTTCTATTCCCAAATCTAATGGCGCCGGCAAAGACGCAGAGAGAGAGGGAACATTCGAGGCGAGCTGTGCGATATTTTGCTGGTGATCCTCCTCTCGCTCCTCGGTTGTTGTTTCGTTGAGACCGTAGGTTGCGCCAATGCAGTGCTGTCCGTCGCGGGCGGGCGGCGTATAGCCGTCGTGACAGACAGTGCAGTGCATGTTGGCTAATGCGCCCTCAGATTCGAGTTGGGTGGTTTGTCCGCGAATCGGCTGCAAGGGGAGAAAGTCTAGCACCGGGTTATCCGATGCCTGCCAGGCTGTAGTGACGACCGCGGCGTCTCCGATTGCGATGGTCTGTCCCTGCTCGTTTTCAACTCCCCAGAAACCCGGTCCCAGCAATCTAGGTTTGGCGATACCCACGCCCTCGATGAGCTTGATTCTTGGGTGCTCGATTAGCGTTTTACACACCCCCGCGGGGTTGAGCCAACCTGAGTCGGGGAAGTACATGCCACCCCGATCGAGTTTTATACCCGAGATGCTGCTCGCCTCCTCTGCGCTCACAATCCTGACAGGGCTTTCCTCATCATCGAAAGCAGCAGCCAAGCGGTTAAGTTTTGTTTCGTCGCTCAGTTGGATGTACCCCGACATTTCTCCGTCAACGCCACCTAATAGCTGCTCGGTTGCGAATGATTGACGGTGATGATCGGTGGAAAAACAATAGGCAGTTAAGGAGAAATCAGCGAGTTTGCCATGCTTATGTGACGGGCGTGTATAGATCACGCCCTGAGGCTGACTCGAGCCGCCGGAGGCGAGACTTTTGCCCTCGAGCAGTGTCACGTAACAGCCGTTTTCAGCTAATTTTCGGGCCACATGAGCGCCTGCGAGACCTGCGCCGATGACGAGACAGGTCTTGGGGCTAGGGCAGTTCTCAGGTTGATCCCATGCGGTTAACAGCGGTCCGTGTCGGACAATCGCACCGTCCGCTAGTACGGCTGTCATGCACTCGCGCTTCCTTCCAAAGCCAGGGCGTTTATCCACTGTAAACCCTGACTCCTCCAAGGCGCGACGCACATGACTCGCGGCGGTAAAGGTTGTGACTACTGCGCCTGGGTTGCTTAGCGGCTGCAAGTGCTTCATCACAGCCTCGCTCCACATTGATTCATTCCGTGCGGGAGAGAAGCCGTCCAGGAACCACACATCTATCCATCTATTCTGGTAACTCGCAAGGTCGCTTAGCACCTCAGCGGCATCACCCCACCAAAAATCTGCGGTAAACCTCTGCATCATTGACTGCCTGCGGTGGCACCCGGGTATGGGTGGGGGCCAGCGCGAAACGATGATGTTGTTTATCTCAGCCAAGCTCTCCCATCGAGCATTAACCTTAGTTAGTTGTGAGCGACTCATTGGGTATTTTTCTACGCCAATGTAGTGGCAGCGCGCACCCGCTGGTGCATGTAGTGACCATGCATTCATGAGTAGCGCGAGATTCAAGCCCGTGCCGATACCCAACTCCAGTATGGTGAGGGTGTCGCCCGATCTCAGTGCCTCGATCCGTTCGATGATATTGCCGCCCTCGATATACAAGTATTGACTCTCTGCAAGTCCATCGGCCGGCGAGTAGTAATCGTCGTCAAATTGGGCCGATCTCGGTGCCCCATCGTCCGAAATCACGGCCGGACGCGACATTAGTCGCCAATCTTGGTTGCCACGGTCAATCATGCTGATAAGCTCTCGCTTCAACGCTGGACCGTGCCGTCCTCGATGTTGTGAATACAACCTCGAGGAGGAGCTGCGGTGATTCTGGGGTAATCGTTACTAGCACAGTTTTTTTGGGGAGCAATCATGGCCTTGGGTAATTCTACGATGACATACGACCAGTTGGGCAATTTAGCAGCCAACTTGTTGCACAAGGCGTTTATTGAAACGACCAGAACCGTCTCAAAAGGCCTATTCCGCCGCCTAGAGGAGGGCGAGACTGTGGGTGTGACCCGCCTTGAGTTCGAAGGTGATGAGACAGTTCAACTGAACATGACGCTGGATATCTCGCGGTATCGTGGTGATCTTAATTACTCACGTTTCCGCGACAGTATTGTTGCCATCTTGCAGGACCTTGTCGAGATCATGAAAGAAGAGGGTGCGCTAAGAACCTATCAGGAGCAGGGGGCCGATCAGCAAGCCACGAACAAGGTCCTGATCGGTGCGCGGGGGCCTACGGTTCATGGCGACGACATCAACGTGCTGATGTGCACCATGACGCCCTCTATGAGCGAGCCTCTAATTTTGATGGGTTTGATGTATATGGACGCCGATCAGTTCATCGCGCCATCTAAGCGCGGCGAGTCGTGATCGAGTAATTCAACCGGGGGTGGTGGCACCACCTTTAATGTCTGTTTCTCCGTAGGTGCAATCACTCTCGATTCACCTCGTGACACTTCTTTACCGTCTTGATTCGTGACTTTAAGTGCCATGGTGACCCAGGGCTTTCTTGGATGTTTTTCAGTAACAGTGAGGGCCAGGGTTAAGGTGTCGCCGAGAAATATGGGTGACCGGAACTCGAGGTTTTGGCCGAGGTAGACAGTGCCTGGACCCATGAACTCCATGCCAATCATGGCGCTCACAAATGCGCCGATGAGCATACCGTGCCCGATGCATTCGCCAAATTGGGTGGTGGCACCGTAGTCAGGATCCAAATGCAGAGGATTGTGATCTCCGGATACGACAGCAAAGAGTTCGACATCGCGCGCTGTGACTAAGCGACTAACTTCGATACCATCCCCGATCGCGAGTTCATCAAACGTAATATTGGTGATTTCCATGGGGGATCCTCGCGTCAGGGCAACAGAAAAGTTTTCTAAAAATACCATAACCAAAATAATGGGGTTAACCGAATGCAAGCAGATGTAAGCGCCGCTATCGCCGCTCGCTATCAAGATCTCAACATCGAATGGGATGTAGACGTCACAGCCTATCCATCAATTGTCGCTTTGTTTGAGGACGCGATGCAGCGCTTCCCGGACCTGCCTGCTTGTTCAAGTGTTGGTTACAGCATCTCTTACAGTGAGCTCAATAAATTATCGTCTAATTTCGCGAGCTGGCTACAAAGTGACTCAGGGCTAGCAAAGGGTGATCGCGTCGCTATTCAGATGCCCAACCTCATGCAGTACTTGGTCGCCTGTCTGGGTACATTACGCGCCGGGATGGTCGTGGTGAACACTAATCCGCTCTACACAGAGCGCGAATTAGAACATCAGCTGAACGATTCAGGCGCGCGTCTCCTAGTTGTGCAAGCAAACGTGGCAGAAACAGCCTCATGTGTGGTTGCGAAAACGGGTATTGAGAAAATTATTCTTACCGAAATCGCTGACTTGCATCCAGCGCCCAAGCGATGGCTGATTAACGCTGTCGTCAAGCATGTCAAGAAGATGGTGCCGAAGGTTAGCTTGCCGAACGTCATAAAATTTAACGATGTCCTCAAAAAAGGCGCGCAAAAGGCGTTTTCACCTGTTGATGTCAGTCTCTCTGACCTCGCGATGCTTCAGTACACAGGTGGAACCACCGGTGTTGCGAAGGGCGCCATGCTGTCACACGGCAATATCGTGGCCAACGTTATGCAGCTCGACGGTTTCTTTGAGACCTTCGGTATTGAGGCTGAGGGTGCCGTGTTTATGCAGCCCTTACCCGTTTATCATATCTATGCGTTCACGGTATCCATGTACTCGCTTCGAAAGGGTGCGCACACCTTGTTTGTTCCAAATCCAAGAGACCTGCCCTCGGTCGTAGACGCCTTTGAGAAGTATCAGCCAACGGTGTTTTGCGGTTTGAATACCTTGTTTGTGGCGCTCTGTAATGACGAGCGATTCCAAAATATTGCTTTCAAGAATCTGCAACTCACAATGTCTGGCGGTATGGCGCTAACACAAGCAGCCGCGGAGCGTTGGGCTGAGGTGACGGGTTGTAATGTGTACGAAGGCTATGGCCTGACTGAAACATCACCCACGGCAACGAGTAACCCCGGGAACGGCCGACAGTTGGGCACCATTGGTATTCCTGTTCCCCAGACTTACGTGAAAACGGTAAGCGAGTCGGGAGAGACCCTTGGCTTTGACCAGGCGGGGGAGCTTTGCATTAAAGGTCCCCAGGTAATGCAGGGCTATTGGCAACGTCCCGAGGCGACAGCAGAGGTCCTTGATGGCGATGGTTGGTTCGCAACGGGTGACGTCGCGGTTATTCAACCTGACGGCTACGTGAAGATCGTGGATCGCATTAAGGACATGATTATCGTCTCTGGTTTCAACGTCTATCCCAACGAACTGGAAGACGTTTGTGCTAAGCACCCAGGTGTTCTTGAGTGCGCGGCTGTGGGTTTTGCATCTGAAGCCACGGGTGAAGGCATTCGCATGTACGTTGTGAAATCTGATCCCGCACTCACCGAGGAGTCGGTGATTGCTTACATGCGTGAGCAGGTGACCGCCTACAAAGTGCCAAAATCCATTGTCTTCAAAGATGATCTACCCAAAACCAATGTCGGTAAGATTCTCAGACGTGAGCTTCGCGATGAGGCAGCTCGCGTCTAGGAAACCGCAGACGTTGTATGTAAGTTGAGGAGCGAGTGAGTAAAAGCCATGAGGGCCGTATCGAGCGGCTAGTTCCTCAACACATTTCCTATCCGGAGCAACTGCCGGTCGTTGCGCGCAAAGATGAGATCATGCGCGCAATTGCTGAGCACCAGGTGGTTGTTGTCGCTGGTGAAACTGGATCGGGTAAGACAACACAGCTTCCAAAAATGTGTTTAGAACTGGGCCGAGGCCGAGAAAAGCGCATTGGTCACACTCAGCCGCGGCGGATTGCTGCGCGCGCTGTGTCAAGTCGTATCGCAGAAGAACTGCGAGCAGATGTTGGCGGTCTCGTGGGGTATCAGGTCCGATTCAATGATCAAGTCTCGGACCAAACGGCCGTCAAGGTAATGACCGACGGTATTTTGCTAACGGAACTTACAAAAGATCGGCAGCTCAAGGCTTACGACACCTTAATCATCGATGAAGCTCACGAGCGAAGCCTCAATATTGATTTTATCCTCGGGTATCTAAAACGGTTACTTCCTAAACGCCCCGATCTGAAGGTCATCATCACCTCGGCGACGATTGATGTTGAGCGTTTCAGTAAGCACTTCAACGATGCGCCCATAGTCGAGGTCTCGGGCCGAACCTATCCGGTTGAGGTTCATTACCTCGATGCGGTTGAGGATCGTGACCGCGGGGTGCAAAGACAGGTGACGGAGCTGGTTGATGAAATCGAAGCACAGAAATACGGTCCGCGGGGCGACGTGCTCGTATTCTGTCCTGGCGAGCGTCAAATCCGTGATCTTGCCAAAGTGCTGCGCGGACGCGAACGAATTCAGGTGCTTCCGCTTTACGCTCGCTTGAGCAATGCAGAGCAAAACCGGGTCTTCAATCGCTCCGGCTCAGGTATGCGCGTCGTTCTCGCCACCAACGTTGCTGAGACATCCCTTACGGTTCCAGGTATTCGTTATGTCATTGATCCGGGGGACGCACGAGTCAGCCGCTACAGTCACCGATCGGGGCTTCAACGGTTACCGATAGAGCCCATCTCCCAAGCGAGTGCGAATCAGCGTAAAGGCCGCTGTGGTCGAGTTGCTGAGGGTGTGTGCTTCCGCCTTTATTCCGAACAAGACTTTCTCGCGCGCCCCGAGTTTACGGATGCAGAAATTCTCAGAACGCATCTTGCCTCGGTCATCTTACGTATGCTGGACCTGGGCTTGGGCGATGTCAGACAATTCCCATTTGTCGATGCGCCCGAATCCAAAATGATTCGCGATGGCTTTAGACTGCTCACAGAATTAGGTGCTGTCGATGCCAGTGCCAAGCTGACACACCTTGGGAGGGCAATGGCTAAGCTGCCTGTGGACCCAAAGCTCAGTCGGATTCTTTTGGACGCCGCCAGTCGTGATTGCTTGAATGAGGCGCTGGTCATCGTCAGTGCGTTGTCGATACAAGACCCGCGCGAGCGGCCGCAAGAAAAACGCGCTCAAGCCGATCAGCAGCACGCGAGGTTCAATAATGCGAAGTCTGACTTTGTAGCTTGGGTAAATCTTTGGCGATACTTTGAAGAGCAGCGGCAAGCGCTGAGTCAGAATCAGCTTCGTAAGCTCTGCGAGCGTGAGTTTTTGTCCTATCTTCGCATTCGAGAGTGGCGAGAGGTTCATCACCAGTTAGTCCTTTCCTGTCGGCAAATGAAGTTTCGTATCACGCCCGCGCAAGCCGAGGATGATAAGTACGAGGCGATCCATCGAGCACTTCTCACTGGGCTGTTGGGCAACATCGCGCAACAAGACGAGGGGCGAAAATTCAATGCTGCGCGAAATCGAAAAGCGCAGGTTTTTCCCGCCTCTGGCCAATACAAAAAACCGCCCAAGTGGCTGGTTGCTGCAGAGTTGGTGGAAACCTCACAGGTTTTCCTGCGGCAGTGTGCTGCTATTGAGCCGGGTTGGTTACTCGAAACACACCCAGAACTCTTAAAACGTCATCACTACGAGCCGGCTTGGAATGCGCGATCCGGACGCGTTATGGCCAAGGAACGAGTGTCCTTGTTTGGCTTAACAATAAGCGACGGGCAGCGGGTGCATTTTGCTGCGATCGATCAAAAAACCTCACGAGAAATCATGATTCGTGACGGATTGGTTTCAGGGAACTTCCGGCAGCCCCCGGCGTTTTTGAAGCACAACCTCAAGCTAGTCAGTGACGTGATGGAGCTTGAGTCACGAACGCGTCGTCGCGATCTCCTTGTTGACGAGGAGTCGATGTTCCGTTTTTACGACGAACGTATGCCACCTGACTGCGCCAGCGGTGTCGCACTCGATAAGTGGCTGCGTCGTGACGAAGGTGCGCAGCAAAGCCTCAAAATGCGTCGTGAGCAGGTGCTGACACGCGATCCGGGCAGTGAGGTTGAAGATCAGTTTCCAAAAGCGCTGAAGGTGGGTGAGGTTAGCTTTGACCTCAGCTACCAATTCGAGCCAGGCGGCAACCGCGATGGTGTAACGGTTACGATTCCCAGAGCGCTGATGAATCGCGCCCCCCGTTATCGGTTTGAGTGGCTGGTCCCTGGCCTCCTGCGGGAGAAGTTGATTGCGATGATCAAAGGCCTGCCCAAGAGCCTTAGGAAGCAGTTGGTGCCTGCGCCGGATGTGGCCGACGCCTTGCTGGAGCGATTGAGCGCAGGTGATGAGCCCTTAGCTCAGGCGCTGTCTCGCGAGC
>CBFHQN010000058.1:0-12260 GCA_965657765.1 Luminiphilus sp.
CGTCGTCCATCGCCTCAGATATCGCGTACAACCCCACGGCACCTACGGCCAGCGCGGCTGGTAGATTATCTCCCGAGAGGATACCGGGGAGCTTAGGCTTGCCTGCCGCACCTTCGGCCTCGGCAGCCGCTTCTTCTTTCTTGTCCTTCTCCTCCTGGGCGTAGGCACCAAAAGGCGCTGCAATCAAGGAGGTGGCGACATACACCGACATTAATGACCTTGTTACAGCTACGGATTTCTTGGGTTTAAAGTTCACCATGCACCCCTTTACAGATGACCAATTCTTTGGCGTTGGCACTCATGACACATCTGGTCTTATCAAAAGCCAAACTCTTAATCGCTTTATACCGACGCTATTCGTTTCAGCGTAAACCACACCGTCGTGTATAACAACCACTGGGCGTATACTACATAACTCCACCCATGCTGGTACAGCGGTAAAAACTTACTCACAGCTAAAAATATCGGAAAGAGACAAAAAATCGTCACAATCATCAAACCAGTGGCGTTATTCGCAGCCTGCGCACTGAGATTCGTTTGCCTCAGTCTTTCGTATAAAAGATTGTGGAAATGGTGGTTATCCGGAGCCGTGATGGGATGCCTAGTAACGGCCCTTCGTGCGATGCTCCATATGAGGTCTGCAGAAGGGTAGAAAACGAGCGATACTAAGAACCACGCTGACACGTCTGTCACGTTTGACAGGTACACCAGCGAGCACCCCAAAACCGCACCAATCGCGTATGCACCACCGTCACCTAGAAAGAATCTGCCCGTGTATATGTTAAAGAGCAAAAATATTAGACAGCCCACCGAGGTAGACATCTGCAGCACGCCGAGCGGACTTGGGATTAAGAGCCCCAACGTCGCTAACGCAGCAAAACCCACCCCCCCCATGAGCCCATTAGCACCGTCCGCGGTGTTGCAAGCATTAGTTAGAAACACCATGCATATGGTGGTAAAGATGACAGCGAAGTAGGTGGAGAGACCCACTACCCAATCTACCCAACTGATCCCAACATCAGAGAGGCGCAATTTGTGGCTACTTATTGCCAAAATTAACGCACCAACAAACATCAAAAGAAAACGAAGCTTAGCGCTCACCGCCCCTGTGACGTCCTCTACGACTCCAACGAGATAAAAAAACGACGCGCAGGCCAAAACGGCCACTTCCACGTCTGGCATCGAGTAATTGGCGAACAAAACCAAATAACAAGTGTTAACAAGCAAATAGACTAGGACGATCAGGCCGCCTAGCCTACTGGAAAGCACCTCGGAGATCCCGTGCTTCTCAGCTGAATCGGCGCCTGCTAAACCCACCATCAATCCACAAATAAGGAGGGCTATAAGGCCCGACACACCGCCAATGATCGCTACAGCGGTAACCGCAAATACAGAAGACAGCGTAACCAGATCGTATCGCATGGATTGCAGAACATACCTATGTGGTGACCGCGGCGCCGACAAGCCCGGCGCCAAAAAATCTCATACCTTCGCCAGTACTAACCTGGATTTCGGGCATCCCTAATTATACCCACTACCGGCAAAATCCGATAGACGAGAAGAAATGCGATTATGGCACCGTATAAAATTGCCTCGCCGACATCCGATCTTGAAAGCCACAGCAAATGCAACCAGCCGAGAACGGCAACAGCATACGCCAGCTTATGCAGCTTTCGCCAATTACGCCCCATTTTGCGACGGATGCTGTGTGCCGAGGTGATGCCTAGCGGCACCAAGATGAGCCAAGCAAGGAACCCCACCAAGACGTAAGGACGCTCGGCGAGTTCTTCTAAAAGAATTTCACCACTCCATCCTATATAGACCTGAGCGAACACGAGCAAGTGCAGCGTTGCATAAAACCACGCGTACAGGCCCAGCATACGGCGATATCTAGCAAGCCGCGGCCACCCCCATCGTGCGAGAGGTGTTGCAGCCAGCACCAAAACCATGAAGCGCATGACCCACTCACCGGTGACGTGCATCAAATGCTCGGCAGGGTCTGGGCCCAAGGAATTCGAAATCACGGCGTTGGAGAGTGCGAGAAACGGAATCAGACACAACACAAAAAAGCCCACACGGACCGCAGGGTTCCAAGCGGGCGGGATTGCCCACGATGAGCGGTTGTTAGAGGGGCGGGGGTTAGTTGATTGTGAGTCAATAGTAGCGGGCAAGGTCCATTCCCTTGTACATACTCGCGACCTGCTCACCGTAACCGTTAAACATTTGGGTCTTCACGCGGTTTGGGTTGAACAGCGACGAAGGCAAACGTCGCTCGTAGGCTTGTGACCAGCGCGGGTGACTCACATCAGGGTTCACATTCGCATAGAAGCCATACTCCTGAGGCGCAAGCTCCTGCCAACTCGTCTTGGGCTGACGATCCGTCACGTTGATCTCAACGATCGACTTAATGTTCTTAAACCCATACTTCCAGGGAACAATAAGCCGAAGCGGTGCCCCACTCTGATTTGGCAGTGTTTTTCCGTAGAGACCAACCGTCATCAACGTCAGCGGGTTCATCGCCTCATCCATACGAAGACCCTCGCGATAAGGCCAGTCGATGATGGACGTAAACGATCGCGTACCGCGCATCTCGCTGCGTCGGTAAAGCGTTTTGAACTCGACAAACTTGCCTTCCGCCTTTGGCTCGAAACGCTCGAGCAACTTCGACAGTGGAAAACCAATCCAGGGCACAACCATCGACCACGCCTCCACGCAACGGAAGCGATAGATGCGCTCTTCTAAGTCAAAGCCACTCATGATGTCCTCAAGATTGAGCTTACCTGGCTTATTGACCAGACCACCCACTTTTATCGTCCAGGGGTCGGTGGTCATGCTGTCAGCATAGCGCGCAGGGTCTGACTTGTTGGTGCCGAACTCATAGAAGTTGTTGTAAGTCGTCGCCGCCTCGTAAGGCGTTAAGTCCTCAGTGGCTTTGAACACCGTGCCATCAGGGGCCGCTGAAAACGAGAGCGCCTGCGGCTCTTTGGGTTGAGCCAGTGTCTCACCCGACGCAGCAAGGCCGGCCCCTGCCGCTGCGGCCTTCATGAGGTTTCGACGATCAAGCCAGACTGACTCTGGGGTAATTTCAGATGATGCGATCTGCGGATAATCCTGCCACGGCTTTTTCAACATAGTCATTTCCTCTCTCGCGACGCCCTATTGTTTCAACTTCCTGCGCTTTTTACTGATGCCACGATAAAACCGCGGTGACTCATGGTACACGCAGCTCAAGCGGCTCTCAGCCCTTAGCCCTCAGCCCTTAGCCCTTAGCCCTTAGCCCTTAGCCCTTAGCCCTTAGCCCTTAGCCCTTAGCCCTTAGCCCTTAGCCCTTAGCCCTTAGCCCTTAGCAGGGTAGATCGCTCTGGTCTGTGAGGCGTAATTTAACCGAAAGGCCTAACATCACAAACAGAAGGCCAACATCACCACCGACAACGCTTGCACAACGCCGTGACGGCAGACGCGAGCGACAGGTTTTGGTATCCACAACTGCTATACGACTTAGAGGCTTTGACCCACCTCAAGTTCGCAGGCGGACGAGAAAATTTACGGTCATTTTTACACCGACGCTGAAGTCACCTAATTAGACGAGCCGCTGATCACCTCAGAGGCTGACAACAAACGACGGTCTTCGCGCAACGATTAATGACTCTTGGGCCATGGCTACTCTGCAAGCACAGGCGCCAACCACCGTTGAGCGACTTCGAAAGGTTCATCTCGCGCGTCCGAGTAAGCCTTCAATTGGTCGCTCATAATCTTTCCCAAATTGAAATATCGCGCATCAGGGTGACCAAAGTAAAAGCCAGAAACCGAGGCAGTTGGCGTCATGGCCATACTCTCAGTCAGAGCGATTCCTGTGTTTTTCTCAACATCGAGTAGTCTGAATAACGTTTCCTTTTCGCGATGATCGGGACACGCGGGATAACCGGGCGCGGGGCGGATACCTCGATATTGCTCTCTGATGAGCTGATTATTGTCTAGCGCCTCGTCGGTGGCATAACCCCAAAACTCGGTTCTCACCCGCCGGTGCAAGTGCTCTGCAAAGCTCTCGGCCAGACGATCTGCCAAGGCTTTGAGCATAATTGCAGAGTAGTCATCATGGGCCTCCTCGAATCGTTTTACGTGCACATCGATCCCGTGACCCGCCGTCACGGCGAATGCGCCAATGTAATCACGCACACTCTCAGACTCAGGTGCAATGAAATCAGCCAAACATAACTGCGGCTTACCGTCGGGCATCGGCTTTTGCTGGCGCAGCCAATGCGTTGTCTCAAGCGGCACGTAAGACTGCGGATCAAGAATCACTATCTGGTTATCTCTGCTGTAAGCAGGAAATAGCCCATAGACTGCTCGTGCCTGAAGCCAGTTTTCATCGATGATCTTCTCAAGCATCGCCTGCGCGTCGTTGAATAATTTCTTGGCTTCAACGCCTTTGATGGGATCATTCAAAATATCCGGGAATCGCCCGCTGAACTCCCACGCGTTAAAAAACGGCATCCAGTCAATGGTGTCTAGAAGCGCGGTGAGGGGGTAATCCTCGAGCACGTGTACACCGAGCTGCGCAGGCTTTTGTATGAATTCGGGCGTGAACTCAAGCTTATCACGGCGAGCAACCGCTTCCTCGAAAGACAGCATTGGCGCAGCTTTTTTGTGGGCATAAGAAGCTCGCTTGGCCTCATGATCGCGCTTTAACGCTAATGAGAAGGCCTCCTTTTGCTCAGCGAGCAGTTTGGCGGCGACGCCCACAGCACGTGAAGCGTCTTTTACATAAACGGTGTCACCCGAGTAGCTTGGCTCAATTTTTAGACTGGTGTGCGCTGGTGAGGTCGTTGCGCCACCGATCATGAGTGGAATATCAAAACCCTGACGCTCCATTTCCGAGGCTACCGTCACCATTTCATCTAGTGAGGGAGTGATTAAGCCTGAAAGCCCAATGATGTCGGCCTTGCGCGCCTTCGCTGCATCTAAAATCGCTTGAGTCGGCACCATGACGCCCAGGTCAATGACCTTGTAGTTATTGCACTGCAGCACGACACCCACAATATTTTTACCAATGTCATGAACGTCACCCTTCACAGTAGCCATGATGATCGTGCCCTGCTCAGATGACTCGCCGGACTCCGCTTTTTCGGCCTCAATAAACGGCACTAAGTGGGCAACAGCTTTTTTCATAACGCGCGCCGATTTCACCACCTGCGGCAGAAACATTTTACCGGCGCCAAATAAATCGCCAACGGTGTTCATACCGTCCATCAGTGGTCCCTCGATGACGTCGAGCGGCATTGCGCTGCTCAGCCGAGCTTCTTCTGTGTCCTCAACCGCATACTGATCAATACCGTTCACCAAGGCGTATTCCAGTCTCTCGTTGACCGGCTCTGATCGCCATTTGGCAAGTGACTCAACTACCTCTTCACCGCTATTAGCGAAGGCTGGCGCCCGGTCGATCAACCGATCCGTTCCGTCACTGCGCCGATTTAGAATCAAATCCTCAACAAGGTCTCTAAGCTCAGGGTCGATGTCGGCGTAAATGGCCAACTGCCCTGCGTTGACAATCGCCATGTTCAAGCCGTTTTGAATCGCGTGATACAAAAAGACCGAGTGCATCGCCTCACGAACAGGGTTATTGCCGCGGAACGAAAATGAGACGTTAGAGAGGCCGCCCGATGTCATCGAGTGCGGACATACCTCACGGATCTTCCCGCATGCCTCAATAAAATCTTTGGCGTAGTTATCGTGCTCCTCAATACCCGTTGCGACAGCGAAGATATTAGGGTCAAAAATAATATCCTCAGGCGGGAAGCCAACTTCTCGCGTGAGGAGTTCATAGGAACGCTGACAGATTTCGACCTTTCGATCGCGCGTGTCCGCCTGCCCTCTCTCATCAAACGCCATGACAACAACAGCAAATCCATAGCGCCTAATCTCTCTTGCTTGCTCAAGAAACGAGGCTTCGCCTTCTTTAAGCGAAATTGAATTCACGACACCCTTGCCTTGAACGCATTTCATACCAGCCTTCAGCACGTCCCACTTACTCGAGTCGATCATGATTGGCACACGCGAAATATCGGGTTCGGACGCCAGCAGGTTCAGATATCGAACCATCGCGCCCTCTGAGTCGAGGAGACCTTCGTCCATGTTGATATCGATAATCTGGGCACCGTTCTCGACTTGTTGCCGAGCGACTTCCAAGGCAGTTTCTAAATCGTCCTCGAGAATCAATTTTTTGAAGCGTGCCGAGCCCGTCACGTTCGTGCGCTCACCGATATCAATAAAACCCTTGGCTTCGTCAGCCACGAAAGGCTCCAGGCCTGATAAGCGCATGACGCGCGGCTTTACACTCAATGGCTTTGGCTGATGCCCCTTCACGCGAGCCGAAATCTCAGCAATATGATCAGGCGTCGTTCCACAACAGCCACCGACGATATTGACCAGCCCCGAGGCGCTGTATTCAGCCACGATATCTGCCATTTCTGTCGCGGTCAGATCGTACTCACCAAATTGGTTGGGCAAACCCGCATTTGGGTGCGCCGACACATGCGTATCCGCAACATCGGCAAGATCTCTCAAGAAAGGCCTCAACTCAGCGGGACCCAAAGCGCAATTCAATCCAACCGAGATTGGGTTTGCGTGGCGCACGCTGTACCAAAATGATTCAGTAGTTTGTCCGGATAGCGTTCGTCCTGAGGCATCGGTAATCGTTCCAGAGATCATGATCTCTATCGGCTCACCTAGCTCCTCCGAAACAACGTCAATCGCATAAAGCGCGGCTTTTGCGTTCAGCGTATCGAAGATGGTTTCAACGAGAATGAGATCCGCGCCTCCATCTATCAGCGCTCGGGTTGCTGTGGAGTAGGTGTCTACCAGCTCGTCGAATGTGATGTTGCGAAAACTCGGGTCTTCAACTTTGGGGCTGATAGACGCCGTCCGATTCGTTGGACCCAGCACGCCCGCAACTAACTTAGGTGCATCTGCAGTTTCAGCCTCGTTACAAACCGCACGCGCAAGCCGCGCGGCTTCTTTATTTACCCGAGCAACCAGGTCGGTCATCCCGTAGTCACCCACTGAGGGCGCGTTGGTATTAAACGTGTTGGTCTCGATAATGTCTGAGCCAGCCGCCAAGTATTGCTGATGTATCTTGGCGATTAACGAAGGCTGCGTCAGCGTGAGAAGGTCGTTATTCCCTTTGAGGTCGGAGGGCCAATGTGCAAACTCGTCACCTCGGTAATCAGATTCAGAAAGCCCCGCCTGCTGAATCATCGTCCCCATCCCACCGTCGAGCAGGACGATTCGCTCACTCAATGACGTTTTAAGCCACTCGATGCGACTTCTGCGATTCCAATCAGACATTAGGCAGCCTCACTCAGTGAAGGTCGCAATCCCAGCGCATGACAAATCGCATACACGCTCTCCGACTTGTTAAGCGTATAAAAGTGCAATTGATCGACACCCTCTGCGACCAATGCCTCGCACTGCTCGATCGAAAAATGCGTTGCGATCAAACGGCGCGTTTCAGAGTCATTGTCTAACCCCGCGAACCTCGCGAGGAGTGAATCCGGAACCGACGCACCACACCCAGCCGCAAATCGGCAAACACCCTCAATATTTTCCGGCACCATAATGCCGGGGATAATGGGGATCGTAACGCCTGCTGCGGATGCCCTGTCTCGGTACCTCAGAAAGTCCTCGTTACAAAAAAAGAACTGCGTAATCGCCGCAGTGGCTCCATTTCGCTGCTTTGCCTTCAACACGTCAATTTCGAAGTCCAAAGACGATGCTGCGGGGTGTTTCTCTGGGTAGGCAGAGACATAGATCTCTAAGTCAGGAAAAGTACTCAAGCCCCCTACAAGATCTGATGCATAAGCGAAGCCATCTGGATGCGGCGTATAGGTTCCAGAAACGCCATCACGGGGATCGCCCCGCAACGCGACGATTTTACGAACACCGCTGTCAAAGTACGACTGCGCTATGGCCAACGTCTCCTCGCGAGTGGCCTCAACACAGGTGAGGTGAGGCGCAACGTCTAAACCGAGCGATGCGCGTAGTGAGCGCACCGCATTGGCGGTGGTCTCTTGTGTAGATCCTCCCGCGCCATAGGTCACCGAGGCGAACTCGGAGCCAAAGGCTCTCAAACGGTCTGCAACTTGCATAAGCCCCTGTAAGGCGGCGGGCGTCCTGGGAGGGAAAAACTCAAATGAAACGCGTGGAATTGTCATGATTCATGATCCATCATAAATAACATTTAATAAACATATAAAGATATCCTTATATTTGTCAAATAAATTATTTGTGACACTGCTAAATAAAGGCAGGCAACGCAATTCAGGGAGTGACAGACATAATCATAGCCACGCCCGTTAACAGTGCTCAGGACTCATCATCCTCTTTTTGAAGAGACGTATATGCGCCGTCTTCCCGAAATAGGCCCTTCCCCTTCATGCCTCCCAGAGAGCTCAGCGAGATTTTTACTATCAAAAGACGTGAAATATCCAAGATTTGAGTCGATTAAAGCGCTTTGTGCGGTCCTAACATTTACGCCGGCCTCGTCAACCACTACATTATGCGCCCCGTATGAACACCAGATTAAAAGCACCACATTGAATTTCGAGACGAGGAGTCCCTAGTGAGCAACTACTTCAACACCCTGCCCTTACGCGTGCAGCTGGAAGAACTTGGCAAGTGCCGTTTCATGGAGCCAGAAGAGTTTTCCAACGGCGTCGAGGCCATTAAGGACAAAAAGATCGTCATCGTCGGTTGTGGTGCACAGGGTCTTAACCAAGGTTTGAACCTTCGCGACAGCGGCTTAGATGTTTCCTACGCGCTTCGCGAGGCAGCGATTACTGAGCAGCGCGCTTCCTATCTTCGCGCGACTGAAAACGGTTTCACGGTTGGTACCTACGAAGACCTAATCCCTCAGGCGGATATGGTTCTAAACCTCACGCCTGATAAGCAGCACACTGACGTGGTTAATGCAGTTCAGCCACTTATGAAGCACGGTGCTTGCTTATCCTACTCACACGGCTTCAACATCGTTGAAGAAGGCATGAAGGTTCGTGACGACATCACTGTCATCATGGTTGCACCTAAGTGCCCCGGTACCGAGGTTCGTGAAGAGTACCTCCGCGGCTTTGGTGTCCCCACCTTGATCGCGGTTCACCGCGAGAACGATCCAAACGGCGAAGGCTTCGAACTAGCGAAAGCGTATGCGGCCGGTACGGGCGGTCACCGCGCGGGTGTTCTTGAATCTTCGTTCATCGCTGAGGTCAAGTCTGACCTCATGGGTGAGCAAACAATCCTCTGTGGCATGCTCCAAACGGGGTCTATTCTTTGCTTCGACCGCATGGTTGAGCTAGGCATTGAGCCTGGCTACGCAGCCAAGCTCGTCCAGAACGGCTGGGAGACTGTCACTGAGGGTCTCAAGCACGGCGGCATCACTAATATGATGGATCGCCTGAGCAACCCAGCGAAGATCAAGGCATACGACCTCGCTGAGGACATGAAAGAGATTCTTCGTCCGCTCTTCGAAAAGCACCAAGACGACATCATGTCTGGTCACTTCTCTGAGACCATGATGGCGGACTGGGCGAACGACGACATCAACCTGCTCACATGGCGCGCTGAAACCAACGCGACTGCCTTTGAAGAGCAGCCACTGACTGACCAGAACATCGACGAGCAGACCTACTACGACCAGGGCATCTTGATGGTGGCGATGGTAAAAGCGGGGGTTGAGCTAGCGTTCGAGACCATGGTTTCTGCAGGCATTATCGACGAGTCGGCGTACTACGAGTCGCTCCACGAGACACCGCTTATTGCAAACACCATTGCGCGTAAGAAACTCTATGAGATGAACGTTGTGATCTCTGACACTGCGGAATACGGTAACTACCTGTTCGACCAAGCTGCGCGTCCACTTCTGAAGGACTTCGTCGCAGGCCTTGACGCTGACGTTATCGGTGGCGGCATGGGCGGCGACAACGGTGTCGACAATAAGACGCTGATTGCAGTCAATGCCGAGATCCGTAACCACCCTGTCGAGATCATTGGTGAAGAGCTCCGTGGTTACATGACGGGCATGAAGGCAATCTAAAGCCTTCGATATATCAGAAAAATGAAGCGGCCCGCTGCGAAAGCACCGGGCCGTTTTTTTATTCCCGGAAAGTGACAAAAAATATTAGCGCTTGGTTGAACGAGGCGCGACACTTGCGTCGAGAGATCCCTGAAGACTGTTACGGAGCCAGAAGGTACTCTCGAGTAGCTACAGATGATCTCTGGAGTGAAGCATTGATACCAACCAGAAAAAGGTATGGCGAATGAAGTTATTAGTCACTGGCGGCGCGGGCTATGTGGGCTCACATTCAGTAAGAGCACTGCTTAATGAGGGGCACGAGGCAGTCATCCTCGACAACCTGAGCACAGGTCATAAATGGGCGCTTCAGGACTGCGAACTCATCTCGGTCGACCTTCGCGACGAAACCAACCTCATGAGAAACCTCAAAGGTCGAGACTTTGAAGGCGTGCTTCACTTCGCCGCCAAGTCACTCGTCGGTGAATCAAAGAACCACCCTGCAATGTACTACCAGAATAATATCGGTGGCACGACTAACCTAGTCCGCGCCATGCAGGCCGCTGACATACCTCGACTTGTGTTCTCCTCGACGGCAGCCATTTTCGGAAACCCGGTTTCTGATTTGATTAATGAGGAGCACCCCAAGGCGCCAATCAATGTCTACGGACAAACAAAACTCGTTGTCGAACAGATGCTGCAAGCGGTCTGTGAAAGCTCAGAGTTCAGCGCCACCTGCCTACGCTATTTCAACGCAGCGGGTGCCAACAACGAATCCAATCTGGGTGAATGGCATGAACCCGAAACCCATCTCATCCCCAACGCGTTGCGCGCTGCGGCAGGCACAGGCAAACCGCTGACGTTATTAGGTGATGACTACCCAACGAGCGATGGTACTTGTGTGCGCGACTACATACACGTCGACGACCTTGCTAGTGCTCATGTGGCTGCCATCGAGAAGATGAGCTCATCAAGTGGCTTTAACGCCTTTAACTTGGGGAACGGCAACGGCTATTCCGTCAAAGAAGTCATTGCTGCTTGTGAAAAAGCCGTGGGTGCTGAGATCCCCTACACCATCGGACCAAGACGTGAGGGCGACCCCGCCACACTGGTCGCAAGCTCTGCAAAGGCACGCAGCGTATTAGGCTGGACCCCAGCGCACGACAGCATCGATGAAATTGCGCAAAGTGCTTGGAACTGGGAATGCTATCGCCGGGATAACCTGACGTAAGGCATCGGCGCCCACCAAACCGCTCAGGAATATGCGCGCGGTACACCAATGGCATTTGCAGTTGCACCTAAGTAAGCCCGCGCGATCCGTGTCAGTGAAGCCCTGGCGTAGCGGACCTATCTCAGCATCAGCTTTACCTAAGCAGTATGGAAGACGCGAGCCTATGTTCGATCCAGTGGCAACTCAGTCGAAGACTTTATCCGTTCCATGGAGAACGATGCACTGACATCAAATAGCTCAGCGACGTTAATCAAACGCTTATAAATCCGGTCGTAGTCGCTCATATCGGTGGCAACAATTTTCAGAAGATAGTCGATATCGCCCGCCATGCGGTGGATCTCGATCACCTCTGGAATAAGCGATACGCCTTCTGAGAAACGTGCCAACCAGCCATCATCATGGTGCGATGTTTTGATCATGACGTAAGCTGTCATTCCGACGTTGAGCAAGTCCTGATCGAGGAGTGCCACGCGTTGCTTTATATACCCGGCCTCCTCGAGCTTTTTGATCCGTCGCCAGCAGGGGGTCTGCGATACGCCCGCACGATCGGCAATCTCTGCGATCGAACCCGAGCAGTCTCGTTGTAGCTCCCGCAAAATCTTTCGATCTATGGAATCCATGTCATTCCGCCTATCTGAACATCAATAGAATAATTTTCTAATTTATGGCTTATTCTATCGAATATAGGAAGATATTTTTGCGCAATAGCTCGTAATATTTTTTTCAGGAGGTGGCGATAATGAAACAATTATTCCTGGAACATCCGGCATCGGTTGGCGAGTCATATTTGCAGCACATGGGACAGGCTCTGCGGTTTAGCGCTCTCCTCTGCATAACTGGAGTAGCCTGCCTCTTGCATGGGTTACTCCCGTTTCTCTTTAAAGATACAGGCAGTAACAACATCAGGCGCCTTCACCAGATGATGGTGACCCACAGAAATCGGCATGACACAGGTGCGTCTAACTAACC
>CBFHQN010000059.1:0-11840 GCA_965657765.1 Luminiphilus sp.
GCGGCGGGTAGTGATGCTGAGCGATCGGCGGTTCCCGTTCGAACGTCGTTTAATCGAAACCTCATCGTCAAAGTCGATAACCCATCTGATGTGTTTACTGTTTATGACGATATCTCTGGTATCTCTTTTAATGACAACGTGATTAGTGGGTCAAGTTCACCAGTTCCAACGGGCTTTGAATCAAGATCTGACCTTTCCCTGACCAGAGCAGATAACGGACTTCAGTATCCACAATCTAATGACCTTCAGAGTGTCGGTGTAACACGAAGTATTGCGGTCATCGATAAAGCATCCACGGGTGTTGATTGGTATCCGAAGCCAGAGAAGTCTGAGCGATTTGATACTGGGCGCGTTGTCGAAATAACGCCTGGCCGGGACACCCTCGTCGAGGCGGTCGTTGAGGCAGGTATTGGTGGCATCGTTGTCCTGGCTCCGGGCGATTATGAAGTAGGTAAGACCATTGCACTCGATCATGCAGTTACAGTGCGCTCCAACGGAAACGCAAAAATCACGTTCGAACGATCCGCGCTCTTCGAGATTAGAGACGGTGGGGCGTTAAAACTAAGTGGGGTGACAATTTCTGGTGAGAACGCCCCCGACTATGCGGGTAACAGTGTGATTAGAACTAGCCGTTACTCGATGCTGGACAACTACGAGGTGGTGATCGAAAACAGTAATTTTTACGATCTTGATGTAAACCGATTTTTTGATGTTTTGGCCGGATTTAAAGGCACGATGGCCGACCGGATCACCATTGCTGATTCGACCTTTTCCGAGATCAGCGGTGCGGTACTCAAGCTCGATGCGGAAACAGATGATCTCGGTATCTACAGCGCTGACTACGTAACCATTACGGGATCCGCATTCTCCAATATTCAGGGGCCTGTTGCGGCTCTCTATCGGGGCGGAACAGACGAGAGCACCTTCGGCCCTCATTTTCAGATGATCAATTCGCAAGTCACCAATGTTGGAAATGGCGGCAAAAATAAGTCGGGAGCATCAGTGCTTCTCCATGGGGTTCAGGTTACCGAGATCACCGGCAATGAGTGGGATCAAAGTGCCCCCGTTGTGATTAATCACACGGTGGGTGAGCCCCGCACCCGCATTGTCAAAAACCAGTTTGACGCGAAGGGCTATTTACACATTAGAGAGCTCAACAGCCAAAAGAAGAATACGGCTGTTGTTGATGGAAACCAGGTGGTGCTGAGCAAATAGGCTCAGGGCTGGTTCCAAAGTAGGAGTATTTCTGGCTCGGCATAAGTTGCGGCACAGGGCTAGTTGTAGAGAAAACACAATGTTTGGAGAAAAAAATGAAAACAATGCGGGGGCTTCGTTGGTGGGTCATCACGCTTGTGGCGTTGGCCACGGTCATTAACTATATCGATCGCCAGTCACTCAATGTGCTTTGGCCGTCTATTGCTGCAGATCTTTACCCGGACAAAACTGCGGATGAGCACAAGCAGATCTATGCCTTCATCTCTGTGGTGTTCGTGTTCTCCTATGCGTTCGGCCAGGCTATTTTTGGGAAGATTTTTGACAAGATTGGTACCCGTCTAGGCTTCGTATTGTCGATAACGGTGTGGTCGATTGCGACTGCTCTACACGCGTTAGCTAAGGGCGTTGCGTCGTTCGCTATCTTCAGAGCAATTCTTGGTGTCGCCGAGGCTGGAAACTGGCCCGGCGCTGCGAAAGCAAATGCGGAGTGGTTTCCGTCTAAAGAACGCGCATTTGCACAGGGTATATTCAATTCAGGTGCTGCTATTGGCGGAATCATATCGATCCCTCTGATTGCTTTCCTGAGTGTTTATTTTGGCTGGAAAGCGATCTTCATACTCATCGGCTTGGCCGGACTCGTATGGCTAATACCTTGGCTTTACATCGTTAAGGCACCGCCAGAGCACCATGCTTGGATTTCTCCTGAGGAGCGTGACTACATTATGAGCAACCGAACGGGTGATTCCGGGGCAGTTCCTGCTGAGAATGAATACGACCCGTCGACTGCCGAACTGCTCAGTCACAAGCAGAGCTGGGGTGTCATCATAGCCTCCGCAGCCATTGATCCAATCTGGTGGTTGTTCGTGTTTTGGATACCCATTTACCTATCCGAAGTCTTCGGAATGGACGTCAAGCAAATAGGAATATACGGCTGGGTTCCTTACGTTGGTGCGATGTTTGGGGCTTGGTTCGGCGGAGGACTCGCTCAATGGATGATGACGCGAGGCTGGAGTCTCAACCTAACCCGTAAGTCAGTCATCTCGCTTGGCTGCTTAATCATGCTACCTAGTCTGTTACTCATGTCAGATCCGGGTACACCTTTCAATGCTGTGATGCTAATGGCTGTCATCCTATTCGGATTTCAAACAGCTATTGGCAATGTACAGACGCTTCCTAGTGATCTTTTTGGAGGCAAACCTGTGGGCACACTAGCTGGAATAGCTGGAATGTCTGCGAAGTTGGGTGCGGCAGCACTCACATCACTCGTGCCATGGCTAACAGCGGGGGGGAACTACACTCCCGCATTTGTTATTGGTGCCGCGCTCGCCATCACTGCGATGACGAGCATTTTAGTTTTGTGTCCCAAAGTAGAGCGCTTGGAGGGATCACACTAAGGGCTCTCGCTGGTTACATTTTTGTTTTTGAATACATTTTTATTAGGAATTTGAGATGGATCTAACAGGTAAGGTTGCAATCGTCACGGGTGGTGCTCGCGATATAGGAAAGCAGGTCACATTAAAGTTAGTGGGCGCAGGTGCCAGCGTGGCTTTTAACTACTATGGCTCGACGGATGAAGCGCGCGCAACCGAAGCAGAGGCGAAAGCGTTGGGGGGCAATGTTATAGCCCTGCAAGGAGATATGACCCGCCAGGAAGATGTGGATAGTTTGGTTTCGGCAGCGCAATCTGCGTTCGGCGGCGCAATTGATATCTTAGTCAATGTGGCGGGTGGTTTGATTGCTCGCAAAACATTGGCAGAAATGGACGTTGATTTCTTCAAAACGGTTGTCGACCTCAACTTAACGTCAACATTCTTAACGACCCAGGCATGTGTGCCGCACATGGCTCCCGGTAGCGCTATTGTTAATCTTGCGTCTCAGGCGGGTCGAGATGGTGGTGGTCCCGGTGCAAGTGCTTATGCATGTTCCAAAGGCGCTGTGATGACATTTACTCGCGCGATGGCTAAGGAATTGGGTCCTCAGAACATCCGCGTAAACTCGCTATGCCCCGGGATGATCAGCACCACCTTCCACGATACCTTCAGCAAAGATGAAGTACGAAAGAACGTAGCTGGCGCCACGCCACTGCGCAGAGAAGGGCATCCTGCTGAAATAGCGGATACGGTATTGTATCTGGCATCAGATGCGTCATCGTTTATCACAGGGGTCAATATCGATACCAACGGTGGGCTCTTCTTCTCGTAGGAACCGGAATCTAATTGCTATGAGTATGACAATCGCTGCGATTGGCGAGTGCATGTTGGAGTTGTCTAAGTCTAGCGGTGTACCTGCAAGTGCATTTTCACGTCCAGTTAACCTGGCGTTCGGTGGAGATAGTCTTAACACTTGCATTTACCTCGCACGCTTGGGTCTGAAACCCAGCTACGTCACGGTGCTGGGTGATGATCCGCTTAGTCTTTGGATGGCGGAGTGTTGGCGACAAGAGGGCATAGACTGCTCTAGGGTTCGTCATGCTAAAGGCGAACTCCCCGGTCTCTATTTTATTGAAACCGATGAGGACGGGGAGCGTTCGTTCTTTTATTGGCGTGACAGAGCACCCGTAAAACGGTTGCTGGACAACGAGTCTGATTCCGCTGAGCTTTTCGAGACGCTCGGTAGTGTATCTATGCTCTATTTGTCCGGCATCACCCTGGCGGTCTTAACTGAGGCCTCGCTAGAGCGCTTGATGGCATGGTTACCCACTTATCGTGCGGCAGGCGGAAAAGTGGCTTTTGATAACAACTTCAGACCAAAGCTTTGGCGCAGTCTCGATGAGGCGAAGAATGTTTATCGTGAAATGTACGGTATGACTGACCTCGCTTTACCGACACTTGAAGATGAAGTCGCGCTTTTTGGTGACATGTCGGCCGATGAGCTAATAACAGAACTGAGCGCTCTTGGTGTAAATGAGATCGCGGTAAAACTGGGTGATCAGGGGTGTCGCGTCTTTGGCTCTGGAGTTGATGAGCATATTCCTGTGATTACGACAAATGTTGTCGACACCACTTCGGCAGGTGATTCGTTTAATGCTGGCTATTTAGCGGGGCGTGCTAAGGGAATGCCTCAGGCTGATGCGGCGAGGGTTGGTTCGGAGTTAGCTTCTCTGGTCATTCAACACCGCGGCGCAATTGTTCCGGCAATATTGAGTAGACGCATTGCCAAGCTTTTGCCGACTGGATGACCCTTACTATGTATCAAATAGCGCGCTGTGCTGTGCTCTGCCTTGCTTGCTTACTCCCTGGTTTAACACTTGCCGAGGAGCCTGCGGTAAAGCACCCAAGATTGTTGCTCACGGCGGAGGGGGTCCAGCACATACGATCAAGCCTTGGAAAGGTTCCACTCTTTGATCGTACTGTGGAGATCACTAAGCAAGAGGTCGATGCCGAGATAGCATCAGGTATTCATGTCCCCTTGCCCGTCGATTTCTCAGGTGGCTACACCCACGAGCGACATAAGCGAAATTTTTTCATAGCTGAAAAGGCGGGTGCGCTGTTTCAAATCCTTGGGGATGAAAAGTACGCCACATATCTTCGCGATATGTTGTTTGAATACGCAGAGATGTATCCCAGATTGCCGTTACATCCAAAGGAACGCTCGTACGCGCGCGGGAAACTCTTTTGGCAGTGCTTGAACGATGCTAACTGGCTGCTCTACATGTCGCTTGCATATGACGCGATCTACGACTGGTTATCCGAGGAAGATCGAGTGTTTTTGAATGCACAGCTGTTTAGGCCTTTTGCAGACTTTCTATCGATCGGTAATCCACAATTTTTCAATCGTGTCCACAATCACAGCACCTGGGGCACGGCGGCGGTGGGTATGCTTGGTCTTGTTTTGAACGATAACGAGCTGATCGAGAGAGCACTCTTCGGGTTGAAAGATGATGGTCTTGAGCTGGGGGCTCTCGATGATGATGGTGGCTTCATAAAGGTCGCAGATCAGCGCGTCGGCTTTTTAGCTAATCTAGAAGAACCTTTTTCACCAGACGGGTATTACACGGAGGGTCCCTATTACCAGCGTTATGCGATGTATCCGTTCCTTGCTTTTGCTATCGCAATGGAGAATGCCAAGCCCGAGTACAAGGTGCTCCAACATAAAGACAGTGTGTTAATTAACGCTGTGAATGCGCTCATTCAGCTGTCGGACGCCAATGGTGATTTTTATGCGATTAACGACGCTCAAAAGGGAATGTCTATTTTTACCCCAAGTATGACTCTCGCAGTCAGCGTCGCTTATGCGTATGGCGATGAAAGCCCACAATTGCTGAGCGTTGCTGAGGGGCAGGGTCGCGTAAGACTCGATCAAGCAGGCTTAGCACTCGCCGCGGGAGTCGCTGCTGGGAGAGCAGAGGCCCGTGACCAGCGATCGGTGTTATTGAGAGATGGCCCAGAGGGCAAGCAGGGCGGTATCGGCGTGCTGCGGCGTGGAAATCTCTCCGCCGTATTCAAATTCACAGCGCAAGGTTTGAGCCACGGTCACTACGACAAGCTCTCTTATTCGTTTCATGATAACGGTGACGAGATTATTCAAGACTATGGGCTGGTTAGATTTGTAAACATCGGTCCAAAAGGGGGAGGCAACTACCTCCCAGAGAACTCAACATGGGCCAAGCAATCAATCGCGCATAACACGGTGGTTCTCGATCAGAAGTCCCATTTTGGCGGGGACTACGCGATAGGTAGTCAGCATCACTCCACATTGGCCTATGCCTCGCTCGACGACGAGTCACTGCTCACACTTTACGCTGAGGAGGTCAACGCGTATCCGAGTTCGAAGCTTGGTCGTGCCCTCTCTCTGGTGTCATTGCCGGGGCTGGATCGCCCTTTACTCGTCGATTTAATAACGGTTTCGGGTGCTGCCAAAACCATCGATATTCCGACACATTATCTTGGTCAATTCATAGAGATTTCTGAGCCTCTCATTACTCCAACCATGTATGTCCCACTCGGAACTGATAGTGGTTACCAGCACATCTTGGAGGAGGCGAGGACGGATGTGGGCAGCGGTGAACCGCTCAAATTTACCTGGCTCAATGAAAATCGGTTTTACACGATGTTCAGATCAGTCGAGCCCGGTGATGCTTTCGTTCATGGCCGGGTGGGTGCAAACGATCCGGACTTTAATCTTCGCCGAGACCCCGTGTTGATTCATCGTAGGGCGCCTGTAAGCGATAGGAATAGCTTCCTTAGTGTTATCGAGTCGCACGGTAGTTATAGTCCAGTTACAGAGCTCTCCGTGGGACAGCAAAGTGTTATTAGCGGAATTGAAATTGTCCTCGATTCACCGGAGTACACGGTCGCTACGATTACCTTAAGGTCAGGGGATTCGTTTTCGCTTGCTTGGGCGCACGAAGATTTTTCATCGGACAAGACACATGAAATTCAGATCCCGGGTGGCGTGCTTCGCTGGACCGGTCCGCAACTTGTGGAGGAGAAGGAGCGGTGAGGCAAATCGGTAAAGAGAAGAGCATCCAGACGTCTATTATTAAGGGCATCGCAGCCGCGTTGATTAGTGTGTTACTCGCCGTTTTTTTTGTTTCATGTGGGGGAGGCGGTGGTGCACCTGCGGCGCCTATTGCAGTCAGTGGAAACGACGACAATACCGGTGCTGGCTCCGGATCAGGATCTGATTCTTCGAATGAACAACCGCTTCCTGAAGACGAAGAGCAATTTGACTCATTATCTCTGCGCACCTTATCTGCTGACGGGGAGGGGCAAGTTGATACCTACGATCTGATTAAAAATTTTGCGGGTCCCAATCCAATCGAAGCGCCAGATCTATACGAGGTGAATCATCCTGGGTCGCCCCATATTTTCGAAGCGACAGACCAAGAGATTGGTAATCACTTCGTTTTTGTTATCCACAGAGATGACGATCGTGATCGCGATCGTTTAGACATTACGGATCGTCAGCGCAATGAAATAAAGACCTACGATAAGTCTGAGGATGCTGTAAAAGCATATGAAGATGAGATCATGATTTATCGGTGGAAGTTCAAAATTGAGTCAGGAATTTCCCTAACCACAAGGTTCAGTCACTTTTTTCAACTGAAGGCGGTTGGCGGTGATGACAGCATGCCAATCATCACATTAACGGGAAATGTTCAGAGTGGCGACGACGGGTTTGAAGTGCGTCACAGTCCTCTCTCTAGCACAACAGATCTTGCACGAACCGATCGAAACAGCGTCGAAGGTCGTTGGTTGACGGCATACGTCCGCGCGACCTTTTCGGAGGAGGGCGATTTTCGGATGATCATCGTCGACGAAGCTGCCAAAGAGGTGGTTTTTGATATCTCCGAGCAAGGCTTAGATATGTGGCGTGGCACTTCGGGAGACCATTTTGTTCGCCCGAAGTGGGGTATTTATCGGTCTTTGGCAGAGAAAGAGGATCTTCGAGCCGATGAAGAAGTGGTCCGCTTTGCAAACTTTGAAGTCGAGAAGGTTCGCCGGCAGTAGCGCAATTCCCGCAACATCTTAGCGGCATTAATTTTCCGACCTTTGTTTTAGGCGCATGAACTCGCGCGCTTATTGCACACGAGGTCTCAGCCTAACGACAAGTTTAATTCAGTGTTGCTAGCTCATGTGTGTGGGGGTGCTTAGGAGTAGGTCACTACACTCTTTAGCAGCAAGCTAACAAGCATCGACTGGCGCGATACACCCGTCTTGGCGAATATTGATCGTAGCTGTGCGCGTGCCGTATTGCGGGCAATACCGAGTTGTGCGGCTGCTTGATCGAGGTTGGCGCCTTCTGCCAGTAATTTCGAGAGGGCCACTTCAGCTTTGGTGAGGCCATAGAGCGACATCAAAATGCGCGTTTCAATCTGGAAGCTACGCTCGGGCTCATTGATAAAGACGATCATATGCGGCGTATGGCCGGGCTCAACCGTCTTATCGATCATCATTGGCTTGAGCAAAATTTCAAGATCGGCTTTACCTGAGGGGCGTTCAACCGACAGTGCGTTAGTAGGTGCTGGTTCTTGGTTTCGCTGCGCGACCACAATGTCTTCAATGAAGCCATTCAGCTTACTTCGCGATGAGGGACTCTCGAGGTGAAGCTGCTCGTTCACAACGGATAGTCCGTCTTTATCGCGAATCAATTGATCCGCCACGGCGTTACGGGAAACGATCTTGCCTCGCTCATCGAGAGTGACAACGCCGACGGATTGCTTAGCGATGGTGGAGCTGTAGAGTTTTCGCTCTTTATCAAGCTGAATGAGTTGCATGCCGTTTGCCACAGCACGCTGAATATGGCTAGCCAACATTTCCAGAAACTCGCGTTCTGCAGGACCAAAGTTCTCAGCGGTCTTGGGCCGACAAAAACGGACACTAAAGCGCAGTCCGTTGGCGTTACGGAGGTCGACACCGATCATGTGATATATGTCAATGGGCGCCATACAGTACTTGTAGAGCTCGGTGCGCTCTAGGGTGCGGTACGGAACACACTCATCGAGTGAGACAACCTTGCCCCAGGGCAGATTTGTCATAAGGTTTGAGGTGTAGTACCTATCGGTGTAAGGATTGTCGTGGTCATCGACGAACGTTTTGGGAAGCGCCTCGCAGGATACAAAGAGCAGTCCGCCGTCATCGCCCTGTGGCTCGCGCATGGTAATCGACGCAAAGTTTGAATCGATAATACGCCGCGTTTCACCAAGGAAGGCGCTATAAGGGTCTTCTTCGATGTGCCCATCGTAGAGAAACCCAATCAGTTTCGACAGCTCTGTAATACTCGGCTTAATCATAGGGCTACGTACCGACATCCCACCGTTTTAATCGTGATACTTAGTTATCAGAAAGATCTTGAGGCGTCCAGCGTTAGCCACGGTTGGTTGCCATTTCGATCGCGATTTCTTCAATGAGGTCTTCCTGACCGCCCACCGTTCGCCGGCGCGCCATTTCGAGCAAGATCTCGTGTGAGGGTACACCGTATTTCGCCTGCGCGCGTTTTGCGAAAAGCAGGAACGACGAGTATGCACCCGCATAGCCTAGTACCAGCGCATCACGACTCAGACGAACTGGCTCGTCCATGATCGGTAGGACGTGGTCTTCTGCTGCGTCAGCGAGTTTGAAGATATCGATGCCTGTATCGGCGCCCATCCGCTCTAAAACAGCTGCCATGGCTTCCAATGGCGTGTTTCCTGCACCGGCACCCAAGCCCGCCGCAGAACCGTCAATGCGATCTGCGCCGGCGTCAATCGCCGCAAGCGAGTTCGCGACACCCATGGCGAGGTTATGGTGTCCGTGGAAACCGATTTCGGTCTCGGGTTTGAGTGACTTTCGGAGCAGAGTGATGCGATCTGTCACATCTTGGGGAAGCATGTAGCCCGCTGAGTCTGTGCAATAAAGACAATTGGCACCGTATGACTCCATCAGCAATGCCTGCTTGAGCAGTTCCTCCGCAGAAATCATGTGCGCCATCATCAGGAAACCAACGGTATCGAGCCCCAGGTCGCGGCTAAGATTGATATGTTGGCGAGAAACGTTCGCTTCGGTGCAATGTGTTGCTACCCGAATGGTTTTCACGCCGCAATCTGCAGCCATTCTTAAGTGGTCAACCGTGCCGATGCCCGGAAGCAATAGGGCAGAGATGCCTGCTTGTGACACACGCTCAACGACGGCGCGTAAATACGTCTCGTCGCTGGCGGCAGGAAAACCGTAGTTCACTGATGCGCCGCCCAGACCATCCCCGTGTGTTACTTCAATAAGCGGTACACCTGCATCGTCGAGAGCGCCTGCAATATCAACCATCTCTTCGACAGTAATTTGGTGTTGCTTTGGGTGCATGCCATCGCGAAGGCACATGTCGTGCAAGGTAACTTTGCGTCCTGTTAAATCCATAGCCTGTCCCCTTTAAGCGTATCTTCGCTGCGCGATCATCTCTGCCGTTCTGAGACCGGCAGCGGTCATGATGTCGAGGTTGCCCGCGTATTTGGGCAGAAAGTCTCCTAACCCCTCAACTTCAACCGAGATCGTGACTCGATTACCGTCGATGATCGGTGCGTTATTGAGTTTGTAGCCTGGAACGTATCGTTGTACTTCGGCAACCATGGCATCAATCGATGTCCGGATCTCTACCTCATTAGGCTCATCACTGGTGAGGCAGTGAATGGTGTCTCTCATCACCAGGGGGGGCTCAGCTGGGTTGATAATGATGATGGCCTTACCTTCGTCCGCACCGCCGATTTTGGCAATGGCTGAAGAGGTCGTTCTGGTGAATTCGTCGATATTATCGCGCGTGCCCATGCCCACTGATATAGAGGCTACGGTTGCGACGATTTCTGCGTATTTAACAGCTTGCACACGGCTTACCGCATAGACCATCGGAATCGTTGCCTGGCCGCCACAGGTCACCATATTCACATTCTGTGCAGGGCCCGTATCAAGCAAGGTTTCGAGGTTGACCGGCGGAATGCAGAAGGGTCCAATTGCCGCTGGGGTGAGATCGATCATGGTGGCCCCAAGCGCCGTAACCTTGCGGCTGTTCTCTGCGTGAACGTAGGCAGAGGTCGCGTCAAAGACAAAGTCTACAGGTGACTCGTCAAACCCCGCGACCAAGCCGTCCACACCGTCGGTGCTTATGCGAAGACCAAACTCCCGCGCACGCTGGATACCAGCAGACTCTTCAATGCCAACCATCCAGGTGGCTTCGATGAATTCACTGCGCTGACACTTCATTAGCAAGTCAGTGCCAATATTGCCCGGACCGATAATCGCGGCTTTGGCTTTCGTTGTCATAAATCACCCATATTTTATGTGATGTCTTTTGTGAGACGTTCTGTGAGTCTCTTTGTGTCACTCCAATGACCCAGTTAAGAGGCTACTTAATGCACGCTCCAGGAGTCGTCCTAAAATCGTTGTGTTTGCAAGTCAGCAGGCAGTTCATTTCATTCGAAGCTAGGGAAGCCACCCACTAAACAAATCGGCAGCTTACGCTGCAGCTTTCAAACCCCTCGCCTGACATTACCAAGCTCATAACGTCGCCAGCTTGCACAGGCTCAAGCGGAACGACGGAGCCCGATAAGATCACTTCACCAGCCTCCAGAGCTATCCCGTAGGCGCCTAGCGTATTCGCCAGCCATGCTACCGCCGCCAGCGGATTGCCTTGGACGGCACTGCCCAAGCCAGTGCTCAGTGGCTCGCCGTTTTTGCTGACATCAATCTTGATATTGGGAAGGTCTGTGACATGAGGGTCGATTTCTTTATCGCCCAGCACATACACGCCGCAGCTTGCGTTGTCGGCAATCGTGTCCTGAATCGCGATCTGCCAATTTTCGATCCGCGAATCAACGATTTCGAAGCAGGGGATTATGCTCTCAGTCGCTGCCAGCACATCGGCTTCGGTGTTCTCCGTGCCGGTGAGCGTTGATCTAAGTCTGAAGGCAATCTCACCCTCGGCGCGCGGCGAAATCATATTGCCTGCAACAGGAATCTCCACATTGTTTGCATAGGCCATGGCATCGGTCAAAAAGCCAAAGTCCGGCTGGAAAACACCCAGCATCTCTTGCACAGCGGCAGAGGTAACGCCAATCTTTTTGCCTACGACGACTTCACCATCGTTCTCTGTGCGATGTGACAGCATGATTCTCGAGATTTGGTAGGCGTCTTCAATGGTGATCGAAGGGTGCGTTTCCA
>CBFHQN010000060.1:0-11803 GCA_965657765.1 Luminiphilus sp.
CCTTTTACTGGATTTACCCTATATACTTCGATTATGTGGCGCATTATTCATCAATTTGGCTCTCCGCCCTGGGTATACCGATTTTGTGATCGTGTTATCCCGTGGCTGTTACCACTTACTATGCTCGCCCTCGTGGTTGGTAGTGTCTGGGGACTGTTGTACGCGCCGACGGACTACAAGCAGGGTGATTCCTATCGAATTATCTACATTCATGTGCCGACGGCGGTCGTGTCACTTGCTGGCTATTACGTGATGGCTTTTGCAGGACTCGTGAGTCTGGTTTGGCGCATTAAACTGGCAGACACAGCAATGCGAGCAGCGGCTCCGATCGGCGCTGCTTTTACAGCCGTTGCCCTGATAACAGGTGCCATCTGGGGCAAGCCCACCTGGGGCGCCTGGTGGGTGTGGGATGCGCGCGTGACCTCGATGTTGATCCTCTTTTTCCTTTATGTCGGTGTCATCGCGCTTTTTCAGGCCTACGAGAACAAGGCCGTTGCCGCACGCGCCTGCGCAATTCTGAGTCTCGTGGGTACCGTGAATATTCCGATCATCTATAAGTCTGTTGATTGGTGGTACTCGCTGCATCAGCCTGCTTCGATTAAGTTTACGGGGGAGTCAGCAATAGACGCCTCAATGCTGTATCCATTACTCGGTATGATCGTCACGTTTTACGCGCTTTTTACTCTGTTGATGATGCTCAATTTGAGGCAAATGCTGACTGAAGAGCATGCAAGATCATCCTGGTTGGTAAAGAGGCTGGCGTATTAACATGCAATTCGATTCTTTTTCCGATGCGATAGCTATGGGTGGACACGGCCCTTACGTCTGGGGTGCCTACGTGATTACGCTTGTCGTTGTGATGATCATTCTTCTGCGACCAATTGTGGCTACTCGGCAATTGCAAGGCGAGATTAGGCGAGCGTCTGCGCGACAATTCGCAGAAGAAGTGAGTTCAGAAAAGGGTCGCCAGGCCCACGAGGTGGTCGATGCACCCCAAACGTAAGCAGCGATTAATGGTTGCATTGGCTATTGTGGTGCTATCGAGCGCCACGATTGGGCTCATCGCATACGCGCTCAGCGGCAACATTAATCTTTTTTACTCGCCGTCCGAGGTTGCCGCGGGCGAAGCGCCAATTGATCGCAAGCTTCGAGTGGGTGGCATGGTGGTAGAGGGAAGTGTCGAGCGTGCTTCTGACCGACTAGAGACGCGTTTTGAGGTCACGGATTTCGTTCATTCCGTCACAGTGACCTACGATGGGATTTTGCCCGATCTCTTCGCAGAGGGAGAGGGCGTTGTCGCAACAGGTGTCCTACGTGCCGACGGTGTGGTAACCGCCAGTGAAGTTCTTGCTAAACATGACGAGAACTATATGCCGCCTGAGGTTGCAGAAGCCTTAGAAAAGGCCAAGGCCGGGGGAGCGTCGGAGTGATACCAGAGGCAGGGCAAATTGCCCTCATCATCGCCTTGTGCCTTGCGACCCTTCTAGGGGTGGTGCCTATGGCTGGTGCCTGGCGTGGTCAGCGCTGGGCTATGAATTTAGCCCCAAGTTTAGCGGCAGGCCTCTTTGTCTTTCTCAGCATTGCGTTCGTGTGCCTGACGATTGTGTTCTTGCAGGACGATTTCTCGGTCAAGGTCGTTGCCAGTAACTCTAATTCGCTGTTGCCTCAGATTTATAAGTTTTCAGCCGTCTGGGGTAATCACGAAGGTTCTCTGTTGCTATGGGTATGGATTCTCGGTGCTTGGGCGTTGGCAGTTGCCGTTGCGAGTCGCGGCCTGCCGTTGGTTGTACTTGCACGAGTTTTAAGCGTACTCGGCCTCATCGCGGTAGGGTTCATCGCATTCTCGCTCTTCACCTCTAACCCGTTCGAGCGGTTGCTGCCCGGCGTGGCGGCGGAGGGTAATGACTTAAATCCGCTACTGCAGGATCCTGGTTTGATCATTCATCCCCCACTTCTCTACATGGGATATGTGGGACTCGCCGTCCCGTTTGCCTTTGCGGTGGCAGCCTTGATGGGCGGTCGTTTGGATGCAGCCTGGGCCAAGTGGTCGCGACCTTGGACAAACGTTGCTTGGGCATTTTTAACGCTGGGTATTATGTTGGGCAGCTGGTGGGCCTACTACGAACTGGGTTGGGGCGGTTGGTGGTTTTGGGATCCCGTAGAGAACGCTTCCTTTATGCCTTGGCTGGTCGGTACGGCCCTGATCCACAGTCTCGCCGTGACCGAAAAGCGAGGATTATTCAGATCTTGGACTGTCCTGCTTGCGATTTCCGCCTTCTCACTTTCGCTGCTGGGTACGTTTCTGGTTCGATCGGGCGTATTAACCTCGGTGCACGCTTTTGCAGCCGATCCTGAACGTGGCTTGTTTATCTTGGTCTTTTTGGTCTTGGTCGTCGGTGGCTCATTAACCCTCTACGCGGTCCGCGCACCCACGGTTGCCAGTCCCATTAATTATCGACTTGAGTCTCGAGAGTCCTTACTGCTTGCAAATAATCTGATCTTTGCGGTTTCAGCGATTGTCGTTTTGCTGGGGACATTGTTCCCGCTTCTCATGGATGCACTCGGGCAGGGCAAATATTCAGTAGGTCCCCCTTATTTCAACGCCGTATTCGTGCCAGCGATGGCGCTGCTGGCGCCCTTTATGGCGATTGGCCCGATATCGCGCTGGAAGTCAGACTCATCGAAGCGCTGGCTCAATGAATTGATGCTACCGGGTGCGGTATGCCTCGCAGTCGCTATGGTCGCACCCTACATGGGTGTTGGTGAGGTGAATGTTTGGGCTTCACTCGCCGTCTTGCTTGCTGGCTGGTTGGTCATTGGTCTGGCGCGTGATCTCCAGCAGCGTATGCGTGGCGTCAGCTCTCCGACAGCTGTGATGGCCAGGCTGACACCTTCTTATATCGGAATGCTTGCGGCTCACGCGGGTTTTGCTCTCACGATTGTCGGTGCGGTTTTTGTTACTCAGTTCAGCGCTGAGCGAGATCTGCGGATGGAAGCTGGGGAAACGGTTGAGTTAAATGGGTATACCTTCGAACTCACCGAGCTCATTGTCGTTGAGGGGCCAAATTACGCCGCAGATCGAGGCGTCTTTGCTGTGTCACGCAACGGTGAATCGTTACCAAATCTCATGCCTGAGAAAAGACGCTATGTTGCAAGTGGCCAAATCATGACTGAGGCGGCAATAGACGCTGGTGCAATGCGGGATCTCTACATTGCGCTGGGCGAGCCTCTCGGTGACGGTGCTTGGTCTGTACGGGTTCAGCACAAGCCACTGATTCGCTGGATTTGGTTTGGCGCACTGATGATAGGCCTGGGTGGTTTGACGACCGCCCTCGATCGACGATACCGGAGAGTATCCGCTGGGCGAACTGTTAGGGGAGACGAGGCACTTGCTACTTAAACGTTTCCTTCCTCTAGTTGGCTTCCTGATCCTAGTGCTCTTGCTGGTTCGAGGACTTTCTCTAGATCCAACAGCGTTGCCTTCTGCTCGACTCGGCAAAAGCGTTCCATCGTTTAACCTGCCCATTCTTAACACCACGGATCTGCGCCGTGCAGAAGACTGGTTAGGCAAGCCCGCATTAATTAATGTCTGGGCCACATGGTGTTTTTCCTGTCGCGTTGAGCATCCTTACTTGCTCGAATTGGCAGAGCAGGGTGTCATCATTTACGGGCTAAATTACAAAGACGAGCCCGCGAAGGCGTCACAGTGGTTGCTTGATCTAGGAAATCCCTATTCGGAGACGGTTGTTGATCAGAAGGGTGAGTTTGGTCTCGACCTCGGGGTCTATGGTGCGCCTGAGACCTACGTCATTGACGCAGAGGGCATTATTCGGCACCGCCACGTCGGTGTTGTCGATGAGCAGGTTTGGCGAGAACAACTTCAACCTTTTTTTGAGGCAGAGTGATGGCACGGTGGCTTTTATTGGTTCTTTTGATTCCTATGGCGTCGCTAAACGCCAATGCAGTGATCGAGACCTACGAGTTCAGCACGCCAGAACTTGAGGTTCGCTACAAGGCCTTGAGCCAAGAGTTGCGTTGCCCAAAATGTCAGAACCAGAATATCGCTGACTCGAACGCACCCATCTCCCGAGACTTGCGCGCGATCGTGCACGAGCAGCTCGAGGCGGGCGCCAGCGACGAGGAGATTATCGCCTACTTGGTGGATCGCTACGGTGAATTCGTTCGTTATCGACCTGGTGTCGATAACAATACATTCTGGCTTTGGTCTGCGCCGCTGATTCTGCTTCTCATGGCGCTCACCATTGTGTGGTTGCAGATTCGCGGTGACCGCAAAGAGTCCACCGTGAAATCCAATGAAGCGCGGGCACGCCAACTGCGTGAAAAATACGGTGACGAATCAAAATGACTGAACTGTGGCCCATCGTGACGGCGCTTTGTGCACTTGCGGCTTTATTTGTCGTTGGATTGCCAATGCTATGGCGACGAAAACTTGAGGGTGAGACAGTTGATGACTGGCTGGCCGTTCGTCGAATGGAGACCAGCGACGAGCTATTGCTCTCAGATGCGCAACTGCGGGTCTGGGATGATAAGGAGGCCGAGAGCGATGGGTTGACCGAAGGTAGTGCTGTCACTGTTGCGTCGTCGAGGCCCGGATATCAGATCGCGTTGGCCGGACTTATCGTCCTAGCGACCGTTGTGCTGTATGACCGACTTGGTGCTTACGAGGATGTTCAAATTACTCGATCGATCGCGTCGCTCGACACGGCTACGCCCACTGACGTGACGGCACTCATCGCTAGAATCGAGGCGCGGTCCGCCGAGAGACCCGGCAACTTGGATTATCAGTCCCTGCTTGGTGAGTATTACGTTGCGACTGGCAATGCGTCTGGTGCTCTCGAACGGTTTGAAGCCATTCTGGTGGAGGCCCCGAACACGCCCGATGTCTTGGGTAGGGCAGCACAAGCTGAGTTCGTGGCAGAGGGACAGGTATTGACAGAGCGCGCTCGCAAACGCGCTGAACAAGCGCTCGCGGGCGATCCAAGGCAAAAATCTGCGCTAGCGACGCTAGCAATGGGATCTTTTGGTGCTGAACGTTATCAGGAAGCTATCGGTTACATGCGTGTACTGAGGGACCTAGAGATACCCGGTTCAGAAGGACACCAGTTAATGATCAGCGCTATCGCTGAAGCCGAGTCTAGGTTGTCGTCCACGGGTACGACGGAGGTCGCCTTAGAGACAAGCGCAGCTAAGTCCATAAATCCCGAAGTCATGGTCACCGTTTCATTGCCTGAGGGCGTTGAGGAGAGCGCGCTCGCCGGGCAGACCGTTTTTGTGATTGCGCGACCCGCAGGCAGTGCAGCACGTATGCCCACCGCGGTCACTAGGTTGCCCGCGAGCAACTGGCCGCTTACCGTCCGCCTTTCCGATGAGAACAGCATGGCAGGTCAGAAACTATCTGCGCTTGCAGAGGTGGATCTCGAGGTTCAGGTGTCACCTAACGGCCAACCGGGCCTCAGCAACGCAAGTTTCACGGGTGAGCTGCGCGGTGTTCAAGTCGCCGGTAATAGCGTGGCTGAAGTCACAATTCTCGCTATCTCCCAATAAGATCGCTTCTGCATATAGTGTTAGCTCCGCTTTGTGGGTACACTATATCTAGTGTTTTCAATAATAAAGCGGTGGCGCGAGATTGCGCCGGGATTCTAGGGTAAATGCGCTTAAAGTCGATCTCTCTCGCAGGCTTTAAATCATTCGTTGATCCGACTCGGGTTACGCTGCCAAGCAATATGTGCGCGGTCGTGGGCCCCAACGGCTGTGGTAAGTCGAATATTATCGATGCTGTCCGGTGGGTAATGGGAGAAAGCTCGGCGAAGACCCTGCGCGGCGAGTCCATGACTGACGTCATTTTTAACGGGACTACGCACCGTCAGCCCGTGGGTCAGGCGTCGATCGAGCTCTTGTTTGACAACTCGACGGGTAAAGTAGGGGGCGAGTACGCCGCTTACAATGAGATTTCAGTGCGTCGGGTCGTTAGTCGCGAGGGTACCTCGGATTATTTTCTCAACGGCAACAAATGCCGTCGTCGTGACATCACTGACCTTTTTCTTGGTACCGGCTTGGGGCCGCGAAGCTACGCCATTATTGAGCAGGGAATGATTTCTCGCTTGATCGAGTCACGTCCTGAGGACCTCCGGGTTTACATCGAGGAAGCGGCGGGAATTTCAAAGTACAAAGAGCGTCGTCGCGAGACTGAGAGTCGCATGCAGCGTACGCTCGATAACCTCGATCGATTAACCGATTTGCGTGAAGAGCTAGAGCGAAATTTGACTCACCTCAAGCGCCAGGCTCAAGCGGCTGAGCGTTACGGCGAATACAAGGAGCAGGAGCGCGAGCTGAAAGCGCAGCTTCTAGTCTTGCAGCGCCAAGTCCAAAATAGTGTTGCGTCACGTGCGCAACGCGAGATCGATGATTTCGCGACCGAGCGAGAGCGATATCAAACGCAGGTTTCTTCCTCGATGTCTGAGATAGAATCGCTGCGCCAGCAAATCACCGACGCAAATGCATCGACGAGCGATCTGCAGGGGAATTTCTACGCGCTTGGTAGCGAAGTGAGTCGCATTGAGCAGACCATTAAGTTTGCAAAGCAACGCCGTGATTCGCTAGCACGAGACCTCGAGCAGACACTTGAAGGAAAGCAGCGAGAGCTTGGACTGGTTGACTCAGATAGTCAGCGATTGACCGAGCTTGCAGAGGCGCTGGCATCGATTGAGCCTACACTGGCGCGGGAGCGCGAGGAGGTAGTCAGAGTCGACACGGCCCTTGCTGAAGCTGAGAAGACGGCACAGACAGCTGATGGCAATTGGGATAACTTCACTCAGCAAGCGGCGCTTCCGAAACAGCAGGTCGAAGTTCAGCAGGGGCGTAAGGCCAACGCAGAGCGAAACCTTGCGACCTTGAGCCAACGTCTTGATCGTATTAAGCAAGAGCTGGAGACCCTCAAGGAGCATGAAGAAACCGTGTCCCTCGATGCGATTGTCGAATCGCTGGCAGAGGCAGAGGCGGCAGCGATGCTTCAGCGTGAAGAGCTAGAGAAATCTCGTGAAGCCTTGTCGGGCTCGCGTGATCAGCTGGGTAAAAAGCGCGAGGAACAAGACGAACTCAGGCGCCAGTCGCAGGTACTGGCAGGACAAAAGGCGTCCCTGGAAGCTCTCCAAGCCGATGCAAAGGATGAGCAGGCTCAGACTGAGGCCAACGACTGGCTGGAGCAGGTTTTGGCCAGCGAGGGCGTCGCACTCCTAGACCTAGTGTCTGTGGACAGTGGCTATGAGGCGGCGGCTGACCTAGTGTTAGGCGCATGGGTAGCCTCGATGGGCGCAAATTTGCAACAGTTGAAATCGGACTGGGTGCAGCCACCTGCGGGCTTATCTCTGGTTGATGCTGCGTCTGCGGATCGAAACTCTGATACCTCGATGCTGGCGCATTACATAAAAGGGCCCGTCGGAATTCGTGATGCGCTGGCGGGTGTCCGCGTCGTTGAAACTTGGCAGCAGGCTATGGCGGCACGCGCAGAGCTTTCTGATGGTCAGTCTGTAGTGTCTCAGGACGGTTTATGGGTGGGTCGATCCTGGATGCGATCACGTACACAGACTGACGCCGAGCAAGGGATGATTGCGCGCCAAGGGCGACTCACCGAAATTAGTGAGGCGCTCGAGAAAGTCTCCCGCGATCTCGCCGAGGTTGATGAGACGTTAACTACTTTGCGTCAGCAGCGTACAGATCTAGAGCAGGCTATTGATGGTCAGCAAGAAGTGTTGCAATCAGCTCAGCAGAAGGTGGTTCAACTTGAATCACAAAAGCGGTCGGTTATTGCAGAACAGGAACAGCGTTTAGCGCGTGAGTCACAGCTCAAACAGGATTTGTCGGACGCTGAGGTGCGGGTATCCGAAGAGCAGACCGTGATTGAGGAAGCGACGCAAATGTTAGGTCGGGCTCGTTCGCAAGTGGCGTCGGACGAGACGTCACGCGAAGAGTTAGAAGACCAACGGCAAGCTGCCCGGGATACGGTTCGTCAATGTCGACAAGCCAAACAGCAGGCAGATGTTGCGCTCAATCGTAGCGAGGTTCGGCACAGAGAGTTGCTGACTCAACGCGAGGCGCTTGCGCAGTCCATCGAGCGTGCTCGCCAGCAGCTCGAGAGTTATGAGCAGCGTGAAGCCTCGATTCGAAGTGAAATGCCAACCGAGGAAAACCCGGATCGCGAAGCACAGCGCGAGCTGAGTGAACTGCTTGAAAAACGCCTCGGTGTTGAGGCTCAGCTGACACAGGCGCGGCAGGGATTATCTGAACTCGAGAGTGTTTTACGTGAGCGAGAGCAGACTCGAATGCAGGCCGAGCAGGCTGTGGCGGGCGTTCAAACCCGAAGCGAAGGGTCTCGCCTCAAGCTCGCGGAGACAGCCGTGCGAGTCGAGCAAATCGATGCGGCATTGAAGGAGCTGGAAGCCACGGTAGAAGCGGTAGAAGCCTCATTGCCCGAAGATGCCGATGAGAGCGAGTGGCAAGTTCGCGTTGAACGTATAGGCGCCAAGATTCATCGTCTTGGCCCCATTAACTTGGCGGCGATAGACGAGACAAGCAGGGCGGAAGAGCGCAAGCAATATCTTGACGCACAGGATGAGGATTTGCGCACTGCGCTGGAAACCCTGCAGAACGCCATCAAGAAGATCGACAAGGAGACACGTAGTCGCTTTAAGGACACGTTTGACACTGTGAACGCTGGATTCAGCGAGCTATTTCCTAAGGTCTTCGGTGGCGGCACCGCATGTTTGGAAATGACCGGGGACGACCTTCTCGATACGGGGGTTGCCATCATGGCGCGTCCTCCCGGTAAAAAGAACAGCACGATCCACCTTCTGTCGGGCGGCGAAAAGGCCATGACCGCAATTGCGTTGGTCTTCTCTATTTTCCAGCTAAATCCAGCGCCATTTTGTATGTTGGACGAGGTGGACGCGCCGCTTGATGACGCAAACGTTGGGCGCTATGCACGGCTGGTGTCTGAGATGTCGAAGAAGGTTCAGTTCGTTTTTATCACACACAATAAAATCACCATGGAGGCTGCAGAGCAGCTTATGGGTGTGACGATGCACGAACCAGGCGTCTCGCGACTGGTAACCGTTGATATTGAGGAAGCTGCGAGATTAGCAGCGAGCTAAGGGATTTAAAGCGATGTCTGAGCTTCTATCTACCTTAACAACCGAAACGACACTGGCGCTGCTTCTTGTTCTCGTTTTATGCGTTGCACTCGTGATCAGTACGCGTCGGCGTCACCGTAAGGGCTACAAATTGAACGCCCGCGTGGTTCGCGATGACACACCGGTTCCGGATCCGCATGATCGCACGTCCCGAGAGCTGCCTAATGGCGGAGCGAGAGTTGTTCGTGGCCGACAGGACCCCACGTTTGGCAGCCTTGACGATTCGACCGATGAGACCCTAGAGGCCACTCTGGATGATGATTCGGTGTTCGTACCCAGTCGTGTGTTTGAAGGCTTTGACGAGGATTACGCTCAAATCGAGCCCGAGCCGGTGGAGGAGAAGCCAGGTACGGTGGATTGGCTTGATGAGATCGAAGCAGTGCCTGTTGGTGGGCAGACTGCGAGACTCCCGAGGCACGAAGATGCGCAGGTCTATTCGCTGAACGTTGTCGCGAGGGTTGAGCAGGGTTTTTCAGGTGACGATGTACTCCGAACCTTGCTCGGCTGTGGCCTGCGCTTTGGTGACATGGACTTTTTCCACCTAACGGAAATGGCGGAGGGGACGCCGACGATTCAGTTTAGCGTTGCCAATATGATGCAGCCCGGCGTTTTTGACCTAGAAGGTATGGAGTCGCTTTCGACTAAAGGACTCATGTTTTTCTTGACGCTGCCCGGTCCGCAAGACATGACGCGTGCGTTCGATCTTATGCTCCAAACAGCACAGACTGTTGCGGAAAGCTTGGGTGGCGATGTGTTTGACGAGACCCGCAGCGTCCTCACCAAGCAGTATGTTGAGCGCGTACGACAGTCGATAAGAGAGTTCGAAGCCAAGTGCAGAATAGAGCCTCGATAATGAGTGCTGCTGCAGACGAGATCAAAGCGCTTATAGCGAAGCTGGATGCTTGGTCCCTTGCCTATCACCGCGACGACAATCCAATTGCCAGTGACGCAGAGTATGACTGCGAGCTCCGACGCTTACGTGAATTGGAGGAGGCAAACCCCGACCTCTTGTTACCAACGTCGCCAACACAGCGTGTAGGTGATAAGCCATTGAGTGAGTTTCAGAGTATTGCTCATAAGCTCCCAATGCTCAGCCTTGATAACGCTTTCAGCGGCGAGGATTTACAAGCGTTTGAGGAGCGTAATGCGGCCAAACTGGGTGTTTCCGAGTTGTGTTTTTGCTGTGAACCCAAGCTGGACGGTGTAGCGCTCAGCTTGGTGTACGAAAACGGTGTACTGAAACACGCCGCGAGTCGTGGTGACGGCACGGTGGGAGAGGATATAACCCACAACGCGCGAACGATTGCTACGGTTCCCTTGCAGTTACCCTCCGATAATCCGCCACCCGTCCTAGAGGTCCGAGGTGAGGTCGTTATCCCACGAGCTGATTTCGCCAAAATGAACGAGAAGCTGATTTCTCGGGCAGAGTCGATATTTCAGAATCCACGAAACGCGGCCGCGGGAAGTCTTAGACAACTCGATCCGAGGATAACCGCAACGCGACCACTGGTATTTATGGCTTATTCTGTGGGCTACTCGGAGCGGGCGTCTCTGCCTGGCTCGCACAGAGAGACGTTACGTTTTCTCAATGGGTTGGGCTTTAAAACATCCAATCTTATTGAGCTTGCCAACGGTTGGGAGGCTGCGGAGGAATACGTCTCGCGCATCCTTGAGCAGCGGGATAACATCGGGGTCGACATCGATGGGGTAGTCATCAAGGTTGATAGCTACGAGCAACAGCAGGCGCTTGGTTTCGTTGCTCGAGCACCGCGATGGGCCATTGCCCGCAAGTTCCCTGCTCAGGAGGAAGTCACCCGGCTGGTTGGTGTTGATTTTCAAGTAGGGCGCACCGGGGCTGTCACTCCCGTTGCTAGGTTAGAGCCCGTGTTTGTCGGCGGGGTCACCGTGAGCAATGCAACGCTGCATAACGCGGATGAAATTGCACGGCTCGATGTGCGCGTCGGTGACGACGTTATTGTGCGGCGTGCCGGAGATGTCATTCCACAAATTGTCCGCGCGCTAGCTGATCGGCGGACTACACCGCTGCAAAAAATAGCTTTTCCGACACATTGTCCCGATTGCGATTCAACATTGACGCGCGACCTCGAGGAGGCTGCGGTCAGGTGTGAGAACGCGACTGGTTGCCCTGCTCAACAGAAAGCAGCGCTCGAGCATTATGTGTCGCGAAAGGCCATGGATATCGATGGGGTTGGCGAGAAGCTCCTTCATCAGCTCTTTGATGAGGGATTAATACGCAGCGTTGCAGACCTGTATACCCTGAGTCACGAAACCCTAGCTAACCTTGAGCGCATGGGCTCTAAGTCCGCTCAGAAGGCGCTTAGCGCCATTGAGGCCAGTAAAAAAACTGAGTTGCCAAGATTCATCTATGCCCTGGGTATACGTGAGGTCGGCGAGGCAACAGCACGCAATTTATCAACGCACTTTGGCACCCTGGAGCTATTAATGCAGGCCTCCAGAGAGGAGCTTGAAGAAGTGGATGATGTCGGCCCCATTGTCGCTGCGCACATCCAGCGCTTTTTTGCGAGAGAGCAGAATAGATCATTGATTCAACAGCTTTTAGCCGCTGGGCTGCACTG
>CBFHQN010000061.1:0-11426 GCA_965657765.1 Luminiphilus sp.
AGTCGAATAAATGAGTGGTGGCCATGAACCGTTATCGCATCAGCATTGGGAGCAACGCTTCCAAGAATGCGTCCTTTTGATTTGCCAGCGAAGGTAAGCGTTGCGTCAACCTCTGTGTTGTCTGGGAAGGACTTGGTCTTAGGGGGATAAATTGCAGAGCGCTTCTCATCAATTTTGAAAGAACCCTCGCCTCGGGCCGCTAGCAAGTCCGCTATTCCCGTCGCATCACTCAGCGCAAAGTCTGTGAGATCAATCACCAACGAGTCAGGACTCGACTCAACAACGGCAAAGCCCCAAATAATGGATTCGGCAAATGCCTCAGCGACAGCACGGCGCTCCTGCGCGTCCTCGGATCGGGCCGTATATTTGGTATTGAGTGCGGCAAGAAATACCTTCTTACCCACTTTGCGGAACTCAACCAAAAACGTATCGCCCAGACGCCCACGATCAAGGCCCAAGTCGTTCGATCCCAAGCCATGGGACAGCCCGTTGTAATAGATAAACGGCTCATCAACATCGCTAATATCGGCGTATAGCCGGCCTTCTTCGCTATCCCAATGAAGCGGGATGAAGCCAGGCATCTCCTGCGTATTCTGCAGCACTGACTCGACCCTTTCGATCGCTCCGTCGACGTCTGAAGACCAAACCCACGGACTCAAAAGAACAACACCTATAACGACGAGAAAACGCATACATACCTCCCAAAGATCGCCAGAAGGTAGCACGGAGCTTGGTTTCTCTAAACCCTCGCAAGCATTAAGCAGTTGGATGCACAAGTAGATGCGCAAAACCTAGAGGGAAGATATTCGTGAGGAGTAATTACTAACGTTAGGGGACGTCTTGGCCACCCAAAACGTATAAGCGCCTACATCAAGATTCCGGGTGGTTGGGTCCGTCAATCGTGCAGCGTTATCGTAGCGACTTGCGAGGCACGAAGCAGATCGTTGGTACGGCTTCCCACCAGCAAACTTCGCCATGGCGAGTGACTGTAGGCACCCATGACCAATAGATCCACCTCTCGCTCTTCAATTGCTCGCGTCACCACTTGCTCAGGATCGCCCGGAATAAACGACGCATCGACACAAAAGCCTTTACCTTTAAGGGTGTTCTCAGCCCACTCAAGATGGCGTGCGGAATCCTGGCCACGTTGCCCGGACATAATGACGTGAATCGGTAGATCTTTAAGGCTACTTCGCTCGGCGATGAGCTTTACGCCGCGACGCGTCATTCGACCACCATCAAACGCAACGAGGAGACTGCGTGGCGCTCTGAAATCGTCGGTCACTGTTAGGATGGGGCGTCGGATCTGGCGGCAAATCGCCTCAACGTGACGACCGAGATCCCTGCGGGTTTGCGAGGCAGACTCTCCCCGTCGGCCAAGTACATACATCGCTACGGAAGACTCTTGCTCTTTTAAGGTCGTAAGCAACTGCCCATAACGCTGCCGCGTATCCACAGGCGCACTCGTGCGCTCAGCACAGCCAGCTTTCAGCGCATTCAAAAACAAACGCCCCTCCTCCCGAACAGCGCGATTTTTCTCGCCCTCCTCGGCTGAAAAACGTTCGAGCAAATGCTCCTGGGCATCCATTTCGAGTGAACCACTTCGATCAATCCCCGATGCTACTTCCTGATGACGATCAATAACGTGCAGCAACTCGACAGGCGCTGATAAATGCTCTGCCGCCCAGGTTGCGTAGTCGGCTACGTGCGTCGCGTAATCGGATTGATCAACACAGGCGAGGACTTTCTTTGGAGCGCGCATTCGAAAACCTCAATGATCAAGGAGCAGGTCATCTGCTCCGTCTTTGTCGTGAACACCGAATCGATCGACCATTGTGGCACTGGCTTCATTTAAGCCAATAACCTCGACATCTGTTCCCTCACGTCGAAACTTAATCACAATTTTGTCGAGCGAGCTCACGGCCGTGATATCCCAAAAGTGTGCACGACTCACATCGATGTAGACCTGGTCGACCACTTCCTGATAATCAAACGCTTGCGAGAAACTATCTGCGCTCGCGAAGAACACCTGACCAAAAACGTTGTAGCGTCGGGCTCTACCCTCATCGCAGGCCGCTGATTCGATGCGAAGAATACGACCCACTTTGTGCGCAAAGAAAAAGCCCGAGAGCAGCACACCGGTAAGAACCCCCTGCGCCAAGTCGTGCGTTGCCACTGTGACAGCAACCGTTGCCAACATAACCACGCTCGAGCTCTTTGGATGGCTTCGTAAATTCCGGATGGAATCCCAGTTAAAGGTACCAATCGACACCATGATCATCACAGCCACCAACGCTGCCATTGGGATCTGAGAAACCCAATCGCCCGCAAAGACGACCATGATTAACAGCAGTGCGCCTGCGACAAGCGTGGAGAGTCGCCCTCGCCCGCCCGACTTCACATTAATAACTGACTGACCAATCATCGCGCAGCCTGCCATCCCGCCGATAAATCCTGTCGCAATATTGGCAACGCCCTGGCCAACGCATTCACGATTCTTGTTGCTAGAGGTGTCTGTCAGATCGTCAACGATTGTCGCTGTCATTAGCGATTCGAGCAGGCCGACAACCATTAGCGTTGCCGAGTAAGGAAAGATGATTTGGAGTGTTTCCAATGTAAGCGGTACATCGGGCACCAAGAATTGCGGCAAGCTACTGGGAAGCTCACCCATATCGCCGACCGTACGAATGTCGAGATCGAGTGCAATCGCAACAATCGTGAGTACAACTATGGTGATCAGCGGTGAGGGCACGGCTGTTGTTAGTCGCGGCAATCCATAAATGATGCCCAGACCCGCAGCCGTCATCGCGTAGACCTGCCAGCCTACACCGGTCAGTTCTGGGAGCTGCGCCATGAAGATAAGGATAGCAAGGGCATTTACAAAGCCGGTAACCACTGACCGCGATACGAATCGCATCAATTCACCTAGACGGACCCACCCAGCAATAATTTGGAGGACGCCTGTGAGGACAGTCGCAGCGAACAAGTATTCGAGGCCATGCTCTTTGACCAAGGTCACCATTAATAGCGCCATGGCACCGGTCGCCGCTGAAATCATACCCGGGCGACCACCCGTGAAAGCGATGATCACCGCGATCGAAAACGACGCGTAAAGACCGACCTTAGGATCTACCCCCGCAATAATCGAAAACGCGATCGCTTCCGGAATCAGTGCGAGTGCTACAACAAGACCCGCAAGTACGTCGTTTCTAACGTTTGAAAACCATTCCTGGCGCAATTTTTCCATTTGATCTACAAAGAATTACCGTAATGAAAGGGTGCAACTGCGTTACGCGCTGCAGTGAGAGCTGGATTCCTAAAGTGTGGGGCGTGCGAACAAAGTTACGGCAGCTAATGAATACCAATTGCACCGGAAATGTTCCTGTGCCGGTATGATACCAGCACGTCCCTGTTACCCATAGGTCGCTGACCTAAAGGCGTTTCGTGAAAATGACAACATCTAGGCCCCAAATTGTTTTGATTGCCGGCGAGGCTGATGTGTGGCGCGGACCTGTCGATGAGCTCATCGCTGGACGGATCGATTCGCTCGTTGTCGATCCAAACGCTGACCTTCCTGAGTGGCTGGAAACACACGCGGTAAAAGTCATGGTGGCTTCACCGCAAGATGCCAAAACATTTGCCCCCTACTTCCCAAATCTACAGTGGATTCAGAGTACTTGGGCCGGCGTGGATGCGCTGACAGGTCATATACCCGATTCTGTCTCGATAACGCCCTTAAGAGGCGTGTTTGGTCAAGCCATGTCTGAGTTTGTACTGGGCTGGATCTTGAGTCTGGAGCGCAACATCATCGAGCGGGCTCATTCCAAGTCGTGGGACGCTACGCCGGAAACAGGCGTTCGGGGCAAAACCATGGGTATTCTTGGGACGGGCAGTATCGGTAGCGCCATTGCCGAAGCCGTAAAGCCACTGGGAATTAAATGCCAAGGTATGAATTCCTTGGGTCTGCCGACACCGGGTTTCACCCAATGTTTCAAGAGTAACGACCTACAGTTTTTTGAAGGGCTCGATTACTGCGTGACAGTGCTTCCCAAGACCGAAGCAACTGATCACATCCTAAGCACAAGCGCTTTTGATAGCATGAGCGACGAGGCAATCGTGATCAATGTCGGCCGGGGTAATGCCATCGATGATGACGCATTGCTTCACGCTCTCGACAACAACAGTCTTCGGGCTGCGGTTTTGGACGTTTTCACCACCGAACCACTCCCACAAAATCACAGATTTTGGCAGCACCCGCGCGTTCATATCACCTCACACACAGCGGCCCCAACAGCCATTGATTTGGTGGCGATCGCAATGAAGGACAACCTAGAGCGATACCTCGCAGGCGATGACCTAGAAGGTCTTTTTGTGGAAGCTAAAGGCTACTGAGCGACCGCAACAATGATCTCATTACGCCGCATGAAAGGGGGTGTCCAAGGTGGGTTGTATTGGTTGAGGGTCGGCTCACCCAGCGGTTGGATCCCCTGCTCGACCAGGAACTGACGTAGCTTCTGCCAGTGGCGCTCTGCCTTTTTATCGCTCATCCAGCCACTAAATCGAATTACGGCTGCCCGATATGCAGGCTCCTCACGAAATCCGACACGGGCATCATTGGGTGAGGGTAAGTCTTCCAGACCTAATTCGCTCGGTACGACAAACGCCATCTCAGCCTCGTCTTTGTCGGGCATTGTGCTCTGAACGGGTGCGGTCATTGCGATTTCTTGCTCTCGCTCATTACCACCAAAGATGTAGCCAGCCAGAACTCTGAATCCGGAATTTGATCCCTCTGACATATCAGTCACTGCCAATATTCGGGACTCATAGTCTCTGATCTCAATCGATTCGTCTTCCCAAGATTGGACGACGCTGTAGGCGGGTTCCTCGATGGCCCCCGCAGACCAACTGGTAATCAACACTGACAAGGCGAGCAAAGTAATAACGACGTAACGCATAGTGCAAGGATCTCTAAAAGAAGCTAGTGCTGTTGTTACGGCGGGATTTACGGTCAGATCAGAGCGTGACTAGTTTAGTCAGCGCTACAGACTGCATCGATACTCGCTTACCGCTATCGAGTGTTCGCTGCCCAATTTCGGCGAAACCCGACTTTTTATGGAAGTAGACGGAGTGCTCATTAGGCGGATCAATATCCATCTCGGCCGTCATGGTCTGACAGTCCGACCCAAGGGCGAGCTCTGCAAGATAGCTGTAGAGCTTCGCACCAATGCCCTGCCCCCGCGCTTCGCTGGAGAGCACAATGCGATCGACATAGACCATGTCGGGGACGCGCGTCTCGAACCACTGATAGTTACCATTATCATAGGGCGCACCATTCTTCATGGCGATGACAAAGCCCAACAGCCCATTGGCATTTTCAGCGACTAAGCAAAAACTGCTTAAGGCGAATAACGCCAGAAAGCGTTCACTGTCCATGGGACTTGTGACAGACACGAAGACTTCATTCAGGGCTGCAATGGCTTCTGCATCATCCGCGCTGGCATGTCTAATAATCATAAGTAGCTCTTAAGTCCCATGACTTTGCACATCACTCTGAAAAGCTGAACGAAGCTTGTCACTCAACAACATCGACGGCATATAAAACGCAAGGCTTTGTCGTACCATCCTCAAAAATCGCCTGGGTCAATTCGCAGCGATAATCGGCGCCTTCGAATTCATCCAGCTCGGGCCACATCTCACTCAAGCCCTCGGACTCAAATAACAACCCCGATACGAAGTTGCTGGGTGCATCAGTGGAGCTAGCAGAACATCGGCACAAACGGAGCCCGGGGAAGCCATGTGCCGCACCCCAGCCCGCGTCACTCAGAACGCCTCGCACCTGGGCTTTTGTCCAAGACCCACCAAGAGCACCCAAAACATGCGCATTGACCGCACCCGGAGCCAGCGCTCCATAAACAAAAAGGGCGAGCGGTCTTTCAACCTCTGCTCGCCCGTTTCTAATCATCGAATCTGACTCAGACACGACGCTTACGCTCTGCTTTTACGCTTAAGCGTGAAGGTGTCCGTAGTGCTGATCGTAGTCAGCCTGCGCTGCGGCAATAACCTCAAGCGCTTGCTCACGACCGTAAACCACATCGACATTGATGTTAGGGTTCTTACCGGGAACTTGCTTGTAGGTAGAGAAGTAATGTTGCAAACGCTCAACGATAATGGAAGGCATTTCAGCGAGATCCTCTATACCACCCCAGACATTGTCACCGTCCAAGACAGCAATGATCTTATCGTCAGCCTCGCCACCATCAATCATCTGGATGCCACCGAGTACTTTCGCGTGAAGGATGATGTCGGTGCGGTTAATATCACGCTCCGAATAAACGCAAATATCTAACGGGTCGCCATCCGCCTCATCGGCTCCGGCACATCGCGCGGCAACATTTTCTGCGCAGTAAGTGCGCGGAATGAAACCGTAAAGACAAGGCGGCGCAGCGGTTGTTCTTTGCGCGCGATCAATCATCAAGTAGCCGCTGTCTTTATCCAGCTCATACTTAATCGTGTCGCCGGGAAGCGATTCGATGAAACCAGTCACGACACCTTGGTCGTCTCCAGGGTGAGCCGCCATGCCGTGCCATGGGTGACGTCTCCAGCGTGCAAAATCGCCGTTGTTGTACATTCCGAGTCTCCGTATTTTGAAAGTTTGCGCCAGACGTGTCGCAATTTTTATCACCACCTTTATGGACGGGAGCGACACATTGCGCGACGGGCGCGCATATTACGCGAGTTCGCGCACGACTTACAGCATCCGCGTTGTGTTAGAATTACGGCCCCGACGTTAGTTGGGGCCCCACCCGATCATTTTTTACTGACTGCTGCGCGTTGCCGCGCAGACATTGAGGCAATGCTATGCATAAGGTTAGGACGTACAACGCCATTTCGACGAAGGGACTCGACCGACTTAGTCGCGACTGTTTCGAAGTTAGCAGTGATATGTCAGCGCCTGATGCAATTTTGCTCCGCAGTCATAAACTTAGCGGGGATGATATTCCCGAATCCGTGAGAGCAATCGCGCGCGCTGGCGCTGGGGTAAATAACATCCCCGTCGATCACTGTACTGAGCAAGGCATCGTCGTTTTCAACACGCCCGGCGCCAACGCCAACGCCGTAAAAGAGCTTGTTGCCGCGGGCATGCTGCTCGCATCGCGCGACATTGTTGGTGGGATGAACTTCATCAATTCGCTCGATCCACAGCTCCCAGCTGAGGAAATGGGTCCTTTGCTAGAAGCCAACAAAAAGCAATTCGCAGGCTCAGAATTACAAGGCAAAACATTGGGTGTTTTGGGACTCGGAGCCATTGGCAGCCTGATCGCCAGGCTGGGCCTTGATCTTGGTATGGAAGTCGTAGGTTATGACCCTGCAATATCCATCGAGGCCGCATGGCGTCTGCCCAGCTCGGTAAAAAAAATGGATAACATGCAGGCGCTTTTCTCGCGTTCTGACTACGTATCGCTACACATTCCAGTGCTCGACTCCACCCGAGGCCTTATTAACGCCGACACGCTGAACTATTTCAAAAAAGGCGCGTGTCTCCTCAACTTCGCACGCGAGCAAATCGTAGACACCGGAGCGGTGGTCAATGCGCTCGACAACGGACAGCTGAGTAAATACGTCACCGATTTTCCCAACCTTGAACTTGTCAGCCGCAAGGATACGCTCCTAATGCCTCACATCGGCGCAAGCACGGCTGAAGCCGAGGAGAACTGCGCGATCATGGCGGCCGAGCAAATCAAGGCTTTTCTCGATCACGGGAATATTCGTAATTCCGTTAACTTTCCCAGCATCGAACTCGAGCGCAACTCAAACACCCGACTCGCGATTACCAATGTGAACTCGCCCGGTGCCTTAAGTCACATCCTCAGTGTGCTTAGCGATGCTAGCGTCAACGTAGTCGACCTGCTCAATAAGAGTCGCGGAGATATTGCTTACAACCTGATCGACATCAACGCCTCACCTACGGCTGCCTTACTGACACAATTACAAGGGTTAACCGGCGTTATTAACGTGCGTCTTCTGGGAGAAGCCTGCGTTTAAGCGCTGCAATCTCGCGCTTCTCACAACGTTTTTAATTAATGACGACCGATAGCAAGATCTATTGCTACCAGCACCTGAGATGCGTTAGCGTCTCGGTGTGGGGTCACGCCTTTCTGTGCTCATGAGAGTCTGCCCATGAATGTCTCGATGACGTCATAAGCGCGGATTATCACCAGCTGACCCCAGTAGTGTTCAACAACTAAAAATCAACAGATTTTAGAATTACAGGAAATTACGATGGCCTCGTTATTTGATCGTACGAAATCAGTCCAACGCGCTGGCGCAGTCTTCGCACTCAGTAGTCTAATGACAGCCGCCGCGCTCGCCTCTCCGATCGTTCTTCCCGGTGCGCCGGGACAGCCGAGCCAAACACTCAGCCCAGAGGATGCGGTAAAAATTACCGATACAAGCTATTCCCCCGCTGACGTGAACTTTATGCAGATGATGATTCCGCACCATGCTCAGGCGCTTGAGATGGCTGACCTGGTAGAGGCGCGAACGAATCACCCAGACCTCCTAAACATCGCCGGACGCATCAAGGCGTCGCAAAGTGATGAGATTAGTTTTATGGAGGGCTGGCTCGCAGATCGTGGCGAATCGCCCATGGCGCACGCGCATCACATGATGAGCATGCACCACAAAATGGAAATGGGTATGGCGACCGATGACCAGATGGCAGCACTCACCGCCTCTGAATCTGTCGAGTTTGATCGCCAGTTCCTGACACTGATGATTCGGCACCACGAAGGTGCGGTCAACATGGTCAAGGACTTACTCGATAAGCCTGGCTCAGCCTACGACCCCTTGCTGTACGAATTTGTCGGCGACATCAAAAATGATCAGGCCGTCGAAATCGACCAAATGAATGGCTTGTTGGTCGGCTTGTCTGATGACCCGAGGGCCAATCTGAAAGCAGGCCTCATGGATGCAGGGATAGCCATCAAAAACATGACCTTGGTTGCTTCGCTTCCAAAGCCGGCAGGATTCATCGATCCGAACAATCCTATCGAAATGTCGAAAGGGCCTGAACATAAGCCGAACGAACACGAGGAAGGAAAGCGCAAGGAAGGCGAGGAAGCAGCCTCCGAGGAAGAGAAGAAAAAGTCTCCCGTCGAGGGCGGTGCCCGCAAGCGATCACCATTGCTAAGCTTCAGCAACACCGATATGGCCTTCTCAGGCGACACGCTTGTCGCGGGTAGCTATCACGGCTTTAACGTTTACAAAATCCAAGAGGACGGCGTGCCCGATCTACTAAGTTCGGTTGTTTGCCCGGGCGGTCAAGGCGACGTTAGCATCGTGGGCGACCTGTTAATCATGTCCGTGCAAGAAACGCGCAGCCGTCTGGATTGTGGCTTGCAGGGGATCGCGGAAGATGTGAGCGATGAGCGCTTCCGCGGCATCCGCATCTTCAACATCGCCGACCTGGAGAACCCTGTTCAAGTTGGCGCAGTTCAAACCTGCCGTGGCTCACATACCCACTCAGTCGTGTCAGGCCCTGGAGAAGACGGCAAGATCGTTGTTTATAACTCGGGCACCTCCAGCATTCGCGAACGCGAGGAAATGGCCTCTTGTTTTGATGACACGCCCGGAGATCCACGTACTGCACTGTTTCGCATCGACGTCATAGAAATACCCGTCGATGACCCATCAGCCTCGCGCATTGTCCACTCCCCTACGGTTTTTGCGGATCAAGAAACGGGAGCGATTGCCGGTCTTTGGCGTGGTGGGGATCACGGCGACGATACCCAAGAGACGCGAACCACGGATGAGTGCCACGACATCACCGTTTTCCCGTCTAAAAATCTTGCGGCGGGCGCATGCTCTGGGAATGGCATCCTGTTCGACATCACTGACCCACTCGATCCAAAGCGCCTCGATGTAGTCTCCGATAACGGCTTTGCCTACTGGCACTCAGCGACGTTTAACAACGAGGGCACGAAGATCCTATTTACCGACGAATGGGGTGGTGGCAGCCGCGCAAGATGTCGTGCATTTGATCCTCTGGATTGGGGCGCCGATGCGATTTACGACATTGTGGACGGAAAGCTCGAGTACCGAAGCCACTTTAAAATTCCTGCGCCTCAGCGCGAGTATGAAAACTGCGTAGCCCACAACGGTTCGATCGTTCCCGTGCCAGATCGCGATATCTTTGTGCAAGCATGGTACCAGGGCGGCATCTCAGTTATCGACTTTACGGATTCGGCTAACCCCGTTGAAATCGCCTACTTTGACCGTGGCCCCATCGACGAAAAAGAGCTTGTGACTGGCGGTTTCTGGTCAACCTATTGGTATAAAAACCATATCTACGGCACTGAAATCATCCGTGGTCTCGATGTCCTTGCACTCAATGAGAGCGAGTATTTAACCGCTAATGAGATCGCTGCTGCTGGACTCGCCGACTTAGACGGTGTCTTCAACCCACAGCAACAGTTCCCTGTCAGCTGGCCAGACCATCCGGTGGTTGCAATGGCACTACTCGATCAACTCGCTCGCAACACTTCGGACGCCGAAACAATCAAAGCGGCAAGTAACGCAATGTCTGCCGCATTGGCAAAAATCGAGGCAGGTGACACCGACAAGCGCGCATCGCGCGACATCGAGAAGCTAGCCCGTAAAGTCGCCTCTGGTGGCGGCACGTCGGCTGCACGCGTCATGCGTGGTGTCGCCGCTCAACTTAGATAATACGAGTGCAGGTTTAAGATCGGAAAGTTTCGATGTCCTCGCTAACGTTGCTTAAACAGATGCTTACCAAAGGGAAGGTCTTTTGGTGGGCCCTATTTGCTCTGGGCAGCGGTCTCTTAGTTGCAGCCTTGTATTGGCAATACATCATTGGTGACGACCCCTGCCAGGTCTGTATTCAAGCACGTCTCTGGGCGGTCGCTCTGAGCTTACTCGGTGCAGTGATGTTGCTCTTACCCGAGAGCCTTTTTACCCGTCTAGCAGGTCTGATACTCGCATTCATTGCAGGTGCTGGTATGGGTGAGCGTGCCTACTATCTGTTCGAGATCGAGAATTTTAGGGGCGACGGAAGCTGTGAATTCACGCTCGGTATGCCCTCATGGTTCGCTGTTGATCAATGGTTTCCTGCCCTTTTCGAGGTCAGAAATATATGCTCATATACGCCCGAAATCGCCCTTGGCATCAGCATGGCAGAAGCCTTAATGGGCATTGCGTTTGTTGTCTGCGTGATTACCTTAATTGGACTCGGGCTAGTGCTCAGACCAACCGTGGACGATAACGCTCAGTAAAAGGGTCCGCTGGTGCAGGTCAGCGGTTGGCGTCAACTTAGCTTCGGTTAGCGTCAACGACCTTTCGCTTGGGTCTTGGCACCAATTCGCCACCACAATTCTTGCAAATGTGGTTCGATCCCGCGGCGCACCCTG
>CBFHQN010000062.1:0-11186 GCA_965657765.1 Luminiphilus sp.
GTTGTTCCCAGAACGTCTTGAGAAAGCTCTCTCAATAACTGCTCAGTGAGGTCCATGGCATCGCGGTAATCCGCGTATGCCCAATAGAACTCGAGCATTGTGAACTCGGGGTTGTGACGCGTTGATAGGCCTTCATTACGGAAGTTCCGGTTGATCTCATAAACTTTTTCAAAACCGCCCACCGTTAGACGCTTGAGATAGAGTTCAGGCGCAATACGCATGAACATCGGCATATCAAGCGCATTGTGATGTGTGGCGAAAGGACGCGCTGTCGCACCTCCCGGGATGGGGTGCAGCATTGGCGTCTCGACTTCCATAAACCCATGTCGATCCAGGAAGGATCGAATGAAAGCAATCACCTTCGAGCGAATTTGAAAGGTCTCTCTCACCTCAGGATTGGCGATAAGATCAACGTAACGCTGACGATAGCGTGTCTCTTGATCCGATAAACCATGATATTTGTCGGGTAGAGGGCGCAGCGCTTTTGTCAGTAGCTGGGCCGTCTCCATGTTGATATAGAGATCCCCCTTGCCGCTTTTGCAGAGTAAGCCGGAGGACGCGACGATATCGCCGAGATCCCAAGACTTAATAGCGTCCAGTGTTTCTGCACTCAAACTTTTGCGGTCGATGTACAACTGAATCGTGTCAGAGCCATCCTGTATTAGAAGAAAAGCGCCACGGTTGCGAATCAAACGCCCAGCGACAGCGAAGGGCTTGCCTTTTTCAGCCAAGTCTTCCTTTGTCTCGTGCCCATATTGACGCTGCAAGTCACCCGCTAACGCCGTGCGGCGAAAGTCGTTGGGAAATGCGTTCCCGGACTCGCGAAGCTTTGCAAGCTTCGCTCTGCGCTCCGCAATTAATTTGTTTTCGTCTTCAGCAGGAGCCGACACCGAATCAGTCATAGTTCTTCCTAACTTAGAGGCCTTTCTTCAACGAGGCTTCGATAAAGGGATCGAGCGCGCCATCCAGAACTGCTTGCGTGTTCCTATTTTCAACGCCAGTTCGCAAATCTTTGATGCGCGAGTCATCGAGAACATAAGAGCGAATTTGGCTTCCCCAGCCAATATCCGCCTTACTGTCTTCCATCGCCTGCTTTTCAGCACTGCGCTTTAGCATTTCCATCTCGTAAAGCTTTGCGCGGAGCTGTTTCATAGCATTGTCTTTGTTTTGATGCTGCGAGCGCTCGGTCTGGCAGCTCGTGACAATGCCCGATGGTTCGTGCGTGATACGCACAGCCGAGTCAGTGGTATTCACATGCTGACCACCGGCGCCTGAAGACCGGTAGGTATCGATACGCAAATCAGCGGGATTGATATCAATATCAATATTGTCGTCGATTTCGGGCGACACAAAAACAGAGGAGAAAGAGGTATGACGCCGACCACCACTATCAAAAGGTGATTTGCGAACAAGCCGGTGAACCCCCGTTTCGGTTCTCAGCCAGCCAAAGGCGTACTCGCCTTCAAACTGAACCGTCGCACTTTTGATACCTGCAACATCACCCGCCGAGGCCTCGGTAAGCCTTGTCTTGAAGCCTTTGCTCTCCCCCCAACGAAGATACATGCGTAGCAGCATCTCAGCCCAATCCTGAGCTTCCGTACCACCTGACCCTGCCTGAATGTCGAGGAAGGCGTTGTTTGGGTCCATTTCACCGGAAAACATGCGGCGAAACTCGAGCGTCTCGAGCTGCGCCATGAGCTTTTCAAGGTCACTAGCGACCTCGTCGGCGGTCTCCTGATCATCTTCAGCCTGAGCCATCTCTAACAGGTCAACACCGTCTTGATGCCCTGCATCCAAGGCTTCGATTGTGTACACAACAAGTTCTAGTGATGAACGTTCGCGACCGAGACTCTGCGCTCGCTCGGGATCCTCCCAAACGCTAGGCTCGCCAAGCTCTAACTCTACCTCGGCTAATCGCTCTTTTTTTGTAGCGAAGTCAAAGATACCCCCTAAGCACATCAGTTCGTGCGCGGATATCTTTCAGCTGATTGATAAGAGGAGCAATTTCCACGAGTAATACCAGTCGGTCAATGGGCGGCGAGTTTAGCCGAGCGGGCTATTTTGTTCCAGCGCGTTAGGCCGCAACAGCGGGCCAAATAACATCAAGCTGAAGCTGAAGTCGACGCTCGCCGCGGAACTCATTCACCGAGGGTTTGTAAACACAAGTCACAGCGGCAGGACGCTGGCTCAGCCAAGTGTCTACATCAGCATTAAACGCAATGGCGTCAATGACGCCTGCCTCAGTGGCCAGGCGGAACTTCAAGTGTTTCTCGCCGACAACGCTCATATCGCTAATTGCAAACGTGCCATCAAAGGACGGCGACTCAAAACCTTGCCCCCAAGGTCCACCCGCGGCGAGCGCCTCGGCAAGATTAAGCGACAGCTCAGCGTGATTAAGCAAACCATCGGTGAGGTATTCCTGATTCGGTGTGACGCCTTTTAGTTCATCAGCGACGGCCTGATTAAACGCGGCTCTGAACTCAGCAAGCTTTCCACTGGAGAGACTGAGGCCGGCCGCCATCGCGTGACCACCAAACTTCGTAACGAGGCCTGGATTCTGGGTAGCGACTCGATCGAGCACGTCCCGCATATGAACACCGGGAATTGAGCGGCCAGAACCCTTCAGCTCTGTCTCATCGACTCGAGCAAAAATGATTGTTGGACGATGAAAACGCTCTTTGATGCGAGAAGCGAGGATACCAACGACGCCTTGATGCCAATCTTCACGATAGAGCGTGACGGCGAAATCTGACTCGCTGACAGCAAACTCACCGCTCTCCACGAGTGCCAACGCCTCGGCTTGCATCGATCCCTCGATGCTTCTCCGCTCTTTGTTGTAGTCATTCAGCTGCGTTGCAAAGGAGCGCGCTGCTGCCGTCGACTCGGAAAGTAAACACTCGATCCCAACAGACATGTCATCCAAACGTCCCGCTGCATTGATGCGCGGACCCGCAACAAAACCCAAGTCGGTCGATGTGACAGACCTGATATCGCGCCCGGCAACCTCGAACAACGCCTCGATCCCGGGTCTTGCTCGGCCTGCTCGCATGCGTGCGATGCCCGCTGCAACCAGCGTGCGATTATTTTTGTCGAGCGGAACAACATCGGCAACCGTACCCAAGGCAACCAAATCTAGGGAATCCGCCAGGTTGGGCATCTTAATATTCATGGACTCGAACCAACCACGGTTCCGAAGCTCTGCGCGCAGGGCTGTCAGCACGTAGAACATAACGCCAACACCTGCGAGGGCCTTGCTTGGAAACGAACAACCCGGTTGATTGGGGTTAACGATAATATCTGCCTCAGGTAGCTCCTCGCCCGGTAGGTGATGGTCGGTGATAATCACGCTCATACCGAGTTGGTGTGCTGCAGAGACTCCGTCAATGCTCGCAATACCGTTATCCACTGTTACCAAAACGTCGGGCTGGTACTGTGCAGCGATACCTACGATTTCAGGGGTCAGGCCGTAACCGTATTCGAATCGGTTGGGCACCAGGTAGTAGACTTCCTCGAGCCCCATTTGCTTGAGCAGCGACACCGCCAGCGCACAGCTGGTTGCGCCATCGGCGTCAAAGTCCCCGACAATAACAACGCTTGCCTGAAACTCGATCGCATCAGCGAGCATCTCGGCCGCTTCCTGAGCACCCTTGAGTGCCGTTGGAGGCAGTAACTGGTTTAAGGGCAGTGAGATTTCGTCGAGGCGCTCAACGCCGCGATGAGCGTAAATCTTCTTAATAGCCTCTGGTATTGCCGCCGCCGCAAGCTCAGGCGAAATCACACCTTGACGATGTTTGATGGCAGTGGTCATCAGGCGCGACAGTTAGCCGCCATAAATTGCTGTACCGCGACGAGATCATTGGGGAGTACGTCAAAGGCTTCCTCACGCTCGAAAAGATCCGCAAGGTGTGGCGGCAAATGTGCTTCAGTTGCCACACCCGCCGCCTCCGTCGCTGCGGGGAATTTTGCGGGATGCGCGGTTGCCAATATCACCATTGCTGCATCGCCATCACCCTTACACGCACGCGCGGCCTTTGTACCAATAGCCGTGTGCGGATCGACCAAATAGCCTTGGTTATTCCATACTGATGCGATCTCATCGCAGGTTTCTTGATCTGAGCTACGATCGCTATCGAATAACTGTTTCGCGCGCTCCAAAGCCTCATCCGACAGCGCTAAGTCGCCTTCAGCAAAGGTCTCCATCCAACCGCGCAAGACGTTACCATCACGGTCCGCAAGATCGAAAAGCAGACGCTCAAAGTTCGAAGAAACAGTGATATCCATACTGGGCGATAAGGAAGCCTCCAGCGATAGTTTTGCGTAAACACCGTCAGTCAGCACGCGGTGAAGTACGTCATTGCGGTTGGTCGCTATAACCAGCTTTTCGACAGGCAAACCCATCTGCTTCGCCAAGTAGCCTGCAAAAATATCGCCGAAGTTACCGGTGGGTACCGAGAAACTTGTCGGCCGATCAATACGGCCGAGGGCCAACGCTGAATAAAAGTAATAGACAATTTGCGCCATGATGCGCGCCCAGTTGATCGAGTTAACCGCTACCAGCCGGCGCCCATCAGGTAGGAAGGGCTCAGCCACAAAGCTCGTTTTTACCATCGCTTGGCAGTCGTCGAAGTTACCCTGCACTGCGATGTTGTGAATATTCGGCGCCATGACGGTTGTCATCTGACGGCGCTGGACCTCAGAGACACGCTCATGCGGATGCAGAATGAAAATATCAATATTGTCGCACCGCTTGCAGCCCTCAATGGCGGCACTGCCCGTATCACCCGATGTCGCACCCATGATCACGACTTTTTCGCCGCGACGGGCCAGCACATGATCGAGCAAGCGACCTAATAACTGAAGAGCAAAATCCTTGAACGCCAAGGTCGGTCCTTGGAACAGTTCTAGAACCCATTGATTGTGGTCAAGCTGAACAAGGGGCGCTACTGCGGGATGCCTGAAGCTTGCGTAAGTATCCTCGAGAATGGCCCGAAGATCCGTCTCGCTGATGCAATCACCGATGAATGGCGAGACGATCTCATAAGCGAGCTCTGGATAAGACATATCCTGCATTGCACGCAGCTGAGCCTCATCAAATTTTGGCAGCGATGTGGGCACGTAGAGCCCGCCATCTGACGCGAGGCCAGCCAAAAGCACATCTTCAAAACCGAGCTCTGGCGCTTGTCCGCGCGTGCTCACATAGCGAATGGACATAGGTGATCGGGTCCTATCAATTAAAGTGTTCAACACGAAGGGAGGTCACATTACCGACCACGGATGGCATCGTTTCAATAGCGGACACCGCCGTACCAAGACTCCGAGTTGTTGCTGAATCTGTAAGAATGATGACTGGCACATTGGCGCTGGCACCGGCGTCCGGCTTTTGAATCAGTGATTCAATGCCAATGCCCTGCTCGCTCAGGCACTTGGTTACCGCCGCCATAACACCCGGTTTGTCCTCAGCATTGAGGCGCAAATACCAAGAGGAAGAGACATCCGCGATATCTGCGATGGTTGTCTTTTCAAGCGTGGCCACAGGTATACCCATACCCGGTGAGCCTGGAATGTCTCCGCTTGCAAGTGAAGCCGCAATTGATACCAAGTCACCACAGACCGCGCTTGCCGTAGGTCGAGAGCCGGCACCGGGACCCACCAGTAATAGCTCACCAACACCAGTGGCATTAAGCATAACTGCGTTGAGAACACCATCGACCTGAGCAATAGCTTTGCCTTCGGGGATCAAGGTTGGATGGACGCGCAACTGAAGCGCCTCATTGTCGCGCTTCGCTATCCCTAAATGCTTTATGCGATAGCCCAGTTCTCGCGCAAACTCCAGATCGGCAGGTGCAACGCTGTCCACCCCCTGTTTGTAAGGCGCATCGGAACTAATGGCCGAACCAAACGCCAACGACGCCAGCAACACGAGCTTCTGCGCCGCATCAGTTCCATCCACATCGAAGGTCGGATCTGCCTCGGCGTAGCCTAGCGTTTGTGCTTCAGCGAGCACGTCATCAAAGGCACGACCTTCCGACGCCATCGCGGTCAATATGAAGTTACCTGTGCCATTGATAATGCCCACAACCGAGGTCACCTCATTTGCCGCAAGGCTTGTCTTCACTGTTTCGATGATAGGGATGCCACCTGCGACGGCAGCTTCAAATCGCAACGAAACACCTTGCTGCTCCGCAAGTGAAAAAAGCTCTACACCATGATCGGCAAGCAGTGCCTTGTTCGCTGTTACAACATGTTTTTTGTGCTGTAAGGCTTCAATGACAAGGTCTTTTGCAACAGTGCTGCCACCAATTAGCTCGACCAACACATCAACATTGGGGTCTCGTGCCACATCAAACACATTGCGAGAATCCTTGGCACCACCCGTGTCAACGCCTGGCTTTGGTGTTCGGGTACCAACATGCGTCACCACCAACTGAGCACCCGAGCGCGCGGTAATCGCTGAACCACCCTCACTGAGCAGTGCTAAGACACCTTGCCCGACTGTTCCGAGGCCGCAAAGGCCAACGCGTACTGTTTGGTCTGTCACTCTTGTCCCCAATCGCTGGGCAGCCCAGCGCGTAATACTTTTTTTATACCCCGCAGCGCCTGCCGCGTTCGGTGCTCGTTCTCGATGAGGCCAAACCGTACATAGCCCTCACCGTATTCACCAAAGCCTATACCCGGTGAGACAGCCACTCCAGCATCCTTAAGGAGTAGCTTGCTGAATTCCAGAGAACCCATTTGATCAAACGGCGCTGGAATTTTCGCCCATACAAACATGGTGGCCTTGGGCGGGGTTACTGCCCACCCTGCGCTGTTTAATCCGTCACAGAGCACATCGCGTCGATCTTGGTACATTTGTCGAACTTCCTCGACACAGGCCTGATCAGACTCGAGTGCCGAGATTGCAGCCACTTGCACAGGCGTGAAGATACCGTAGTCGAGGTAGGATTTTATGCGAGTGAGTGCGGCCACGAGTTCTTTATTTCCACAGCAGAACCCGACTCGCCAGCCGGGCATGTTGTAACTCTTGGACAGCGTGAAAAACTCGACTGCGACATCGCGCGCACCAGGCACCTGAAGGATGCTAGGCGCCTTATACCCGTCAAAGACTAAGTCAGCGTAGGCGAGATCATGAACAATCCAAATCTTATGTTCTCGCGCTACGGCGACCACTTTCTCGAAAAAATCGAGCTCGACACAGTCACCCGTTGGGTTTGAAGGGAAGTTCAAAACCAGCATCTTGGGACGCGGATAAGTCGTTCTAATGGCCTTATCCAGCTCCTCAAAAAAGTCGCCATCCTCGGTCATTGGTACGTGGCGCAAGTCAGCTCCGGAGATCACAAACCCATAGGGATGGATTGGATAAGACGGGTTGGGCACCAAAATTGCGTCCCCCACACCCGTGGTCGCAAGTGCCAGGTGGGCAAGCCCTTCTTTTGAACCCAAAGTGACGATCGCCTCAGTCTCAGGGTCTAAATCAACGTCGTAACGCGATGCATACCAATCGCACATGGCCTTACGAAGGCGCGGAATACCTTTGGACTGTGAGTAACGGTGCGTATCACCACGCTCAACCGTCTCTTTTAATTTGTCGACGATATGCTGCGGCGTTGGTTGGTCGGGGTTGCCCATACCGAAGTCGATAATATCTTCACCACGCGCACGCGCCTGCTGTTTCAATTCGCCAATAATATTGAACACATAGGGCGGCAAGCGCTCAATGCGTTGAAACTGCTGATTCATTTACTTCCCTTGAGGGTTTTCTCAGGCTATTTGAATTAATCGATACCCAGTAATGCTGCGATATCGGCTGCGGGTCGATAACCCGGTATCAGCTGGCCATCACTGGTTACGATGGCGGGTGTCCCTCGGACTCCTAATCGATTACCCAATGCGTAGTGCTCAGCAATAGGATTGCCCTCGCACTCATTTATCGGCATCTCAACGCCCGCCTTTAAGGACGTAAGTGTCGACTCTCGGTTACGCGAGCACCACGCTGTCGCCAGCTGACGAGCACCGTCTGACCCGAGACCACCCCGAGGAAACGCGAGATAGCGCACTTCAACACCGCGGCGATTTAAGTCATCCATCTCCAGGTGAAGCTTGCGGCAATACCCACAAGTGATATCTGTAAAGACGTTGATATACCCCCTCGCCGGCTCGGCCGGTGAGAAGACGATCATGTCATCAGTATCAACGGCGGCGATAAGTTCGACGCGCTCTTTAGTTCGACGCTCCTCTGTCCAGTTCAAAACACGGGTCTCTGATACGGCGAGCAAATCACCGTTAAGCAGCAGAAAGCGCCCGTCGCGCGTTGCATACAGAACGGGTCCCTCAGCAATCGCTACTTCGATTAAGTCCTCGGAGGGCGTCTCTTCAATGCGATCGATACTGATGGGGCTACCCACCATGGCGGCTAGCCCCGCCTCTAACCGCACACGGGCCTCGCTAAATACGTCCTCATCCTGCGCCGAAACGGGGGTAACGAGGGCGCAGCACGAGAAAATAATTGAAGTAATTGCTCGTAATCGAAAAGATGCCAACATGTTCTAACCCCTAGGGTGATGTTTTTCGTGAAGCGCTTGCATTCGACTGCGTGCCACATGCGTGTAAATCTGGGTTGTCGTCAAATCACTGTGTCCCAGTAACATCTGTACAACGCGCAAATCGGCGCCGTGATTAATGAGATGCGTGGCAAACGCATGCCGCAAAGTATGTGGAGACAAGTTGTCTTTGATGCCCGCGCGCTGTGCGTAGATTTTAATACGATACCAGAAGGTCTGGCGAGTCATCACCGCACCCCGATTTGATGGAAAAAGCACATCGCTTTGTTTGGCTCCGAGCAAATCAAGCCGGGAAGACCGCATGTAATCCACGAGACTTTGAATCGCCGCCTCGCCCATGGGCACCAGCCGCTCTTTACCCCCCTTACCCAGGACACGAACAACCCCCTGATTAAGACTCAGTTGGGGGATGGTTAGCGAGACCAACTCTGAAACCCGCAAACCGCATGCGTAAAGCACCTCGAGCATGGCGGAATCACGATGCTCAACTGCAACATCCACATCAGGCGCGTTAAGCAACGCCTCCACCTGTCCCTCGGAAAGCGACTTCGGCAGTGGTCTAGAGGGTTTGGGGCGATCCAAATGCTGAGTCGGATCTAAGGGCACGTCGCCCTCGCGAACGAGGAACTGATAGAAACTTCGTAAACTAGAGAGAAGGCGAGAGATCGACCGGTGAGAGCTACCCGTTGCTAGACGGGCCCCAAGATATGCCTGCACATCGGACTCATCCGCTTTCAATGCGGTGCAGTTCTTGTGCGCTACAAGCCAGCGGTCCAAGCCCTCGACATCGCGCCTATAGGCTTGGCACGTATTGTCACTGAGACCGCGCTCAAGCCAGAGGGCTGTCGTAAAACGCTCCAGCTCCGGCTTGATAATGCGATTAAGCTTCCTAAAGCTAAAGCCCTAGCGTTAGGAGAGCTTTTCCTTTATACGTGCTGCCTTACCAGAGAGCTCGCGCAGGTAGTAAAGCTTCGCTTGACGGACATCACCACGACGCTTGACGGAAATTGAATCAAGCAGCGGGCTGTAAGTTTGGAATGTACGCTCAACACCCACGCCGTGAGAGATCTTGCGAACAGTGAAAGCAGAATTCAGACCACGGTTACGCTTACCAATGCAAACACCCTCGAATGCCTGAAGGCGCTCACGACTGCCTTCCTTTACCTTTACCTGAACAACAACAGTGTCACCTGGCGCAAAGGCAGGGACTTCTTTTGACATTTGCTCCGCGTCGAGCTCGGCAATAATTTTGTTGGCACTCATGGCTTTCTCCTCAGTCGGCCGCTTCTTGCAAGCAACCCCGTTTTAATCTCGTATCGAGCGTCTCCGCTCTCTTTCCTGTAACCAGACAATCAATCTTGGGCGGTTAAATCCCAACGCGAGAGCAAAGTCCGCTGGTCGTCTGTCAAATCAGCCCAATCTAATAAATCCGGCCGACGGTCGAGGGTCCTCTTTAGGGCCTGCGCAGCTCGCCAATCGGCGATGCGAGCATGGTCTCCACTGAGCAGCACCTCGGGCACAGCTCGATCCTCAAAAATCTCAGGGCGCGTATAGTGAGGACAGTCGAGCAATCCGTCAACAAAAGAGTCCTGTTCTGCGGACATTTCGTCGCCTAAAACGCCCGGAATGCGACGAATTAACGAATCCATCACCAACATAGCGGGCATTTCACCCCCACTGACCACCATATCGCCGACCGACAACTCGAGATCAACCTCGCTCTCGAGGAATCGCTCATCGAATCCTTCATACCGACCAGCGACAAAAATGATCGCCTCGTGAGCCACTAAACGAGAGATAATAGCCTCATCAACAGCCACACCTTGCGGACTCATAGCGATGACTAATGCGTCTTCACCCAGTAGGGCTTTCGCCTTTTTCACCGACTGACTCAGTATTGGCGCCTTCATGACCATCCCCGGTCCTCCCCCATAAGGACGGTCGTCGATCGTTCCGTGCTTATCGGTGGCAAATTCGCGCGGATCGATCGCCTCTACCGCGTAGAGCTCATCACGCGCCGCGCGACCTGTAACTCCCCACTCGGTCAGACCGGAGAGCATCTCAGGAAAAATACTGATAAAACCTAGTTTTCTCAGGGCAACCGCTTGATCAGTCATCGGGGTGCCAGTTGACATCAATGACCGACTCAGCGAGATCAACGCTTACGACAACGCCGCCTTCGATGTAGGGAATGAGACGCTCGCGATCGTCGATACTGGTCTCAGAGGCGCGCACCACAAGAACATCGTTCGCACCTGTTTCTAGGAGGTAATTGACCCTGCCTAGGTCGAGAGAGTTGCCTTCATCATCGTACGTTCTGACAGTACAGCCCACTAAGTCATCCCAGTAGAACTCTCCATCATCGAGTGCGGGTAAGGTCGACTTGGGCACCATGATGTCGTGACCACGCAGCAGCTCTGCCGCGTTCCGATCATCTACCCCTTCTAACGATGCTATGTAACCCTTCCCCTGTGCACGAACGTTGAGCACACGAATAGGACGACGTGACTGCTGCCGGGAGTCGGTCAAAAACTGGGGATTAAGAGAGGTTAGCAAGGCTGGATTCTCAAGATTAACTTTGAGTTTTACCCAGCCCTTGATGCCGTATACGCCTACAATTTTGGCGAC
>CBFHQN010000063.1:0-10931 GCA_965657765.1 Luminiphilus sp.
TCAATGCTGTCAAAATCTCACATCGAAAAGTGGTATCTGCACGTGAAAAATCTCATCTTAGCATCGACCTCCACTTACCGCGCCGCGCTGCTGAAAAGACTTGGAATTCCGTTCAAGAAAACATCTCCCGGAATCGATGAAACTCCAATCGCTGGTGAAACTTTCTCGTCACTGGCGATGCGACTTGCAGAGGAGAAGGCAAGATCAGTTTCCGAGAGCAACTCCTTGATCATAGGCTCAGATCAAGTTGCGGTATTGGGAGATCGGCAGTTACACAAGCCAGGGACACCAGAAAACGCTCGAGCGCAACTTGAGCGCGCGCAAGGCCAAACGGTGACCTTTTACACCAGTCTCGCCCTCTACAACACCGATACGGATCAGTGCCAGGTTGACCTTTTGATCACTCGGGCAACACTTCGGGCGTTATCGAGTGATGAGATCGCTCGGTACGTGAAAGCCGACAACCCGCTTGATTGCGCCGGTTCTTTCAAATGGGAACGGTTGGGCATATCACTGATGTCTGAGCTACAGGGATCAGACCCAACAGCACTTGAAGGACTGCCTTTGATAAAGCTTTGCGGCATGCTCAGAAACGAAGGGCTCCTCGTGCCCTGACGCAACTGTTGATTAAATTCCCGCTAAAGCGGCGTCTGGGAGGACGGACTCTTTTGAGCAGAGTTGACAATCACAAGAGCGCCACTGAAAACGATTTGGTAACAAAAAGGTGCTCTTTGGTCCGGGCTTGTCTTTCCCGTGGAGACTGGGGACCATCAAGTTGCTGTTGTCAGTAAGAGGACGGCAAAGCGGTGAAAGCTCCCGATGATCCAACGAGCGTTGGTGGAGCTATCGCCGTGCGAGATGAGCCAAAACTACGTTTTCAGTGTCCTGTGCCTTGATTGAGACCATTTACTCAGGAAGGCGCTAATGAGTCACAAACCTGGCGCAGTTCCGCATCCATTGGCGCCTCAAATTCATACTGCTTACCGTCCAACCTGAAGGACAAACGATAGGCATGTAGAAATAGTCGCTTAAGGCCAATCGATTTGGCCTCGATTAGTTGATCCTGACTGGCGTATTTTGGATCAGACATGATCGGGTGCCCAGCATGTTGTGCGTGGACCCTGATTTGGTGGGTGCGGCCCGTCACCGGCTTGGCTTCAATCAAGGTCGCGCGATTCAGGCGCTCCAATACCCTGAAGTCTGTGATGCTCCTGCGACCATCAACTGATACTCGAACCACACGTTCGCCTGAGGACAGACCGGATTTTTCGAGAGAGGCCTCTACCCTTGCGCGGTGCGCGGGCCATTTGCCATGAACAAGCGCAAGATAACGCTTATCTACGCCGTCACCTCGTAACAATTGATGTAACTCGCGGAGAGTTGAGGCGCGTTTCGCCACCATGATGAGGCCAGACGTATCCCTATCGAGGCGATGAACAAGTTCGAGATAGCGCTGATTGGGGTAAATCTGTCTTAAAGACTCAATCAGCCCAAAGTTAACGCCACTACCTCCGTGCACAGCAAGTCCCGTTGGCTTATTCAACACAATCAGGTTTCGATCCTCGTAGACCACGCTCTGTGCGATACGTTTAAACCAGCGATCAGGGATAGCTTTAGGTGCATTAGTCTCTGCCACATCCAGCGGTGGTATGCGAATCAGATCATCAGCAGTGAGCTTAGTATCCGGTTTTACCCGCCCTTTATTAACTCTCACCTCCCCCTTGCGAATGGCTTTGTATATTCGTGTCTTGGGCACACCATTGAGCGTGCGCAACAGGAAGTTGTCGACGCGTTGCCCCGACTCTTCGTCAGAGATTGATATGAATTGCACGCTAGTTTTTTTCACGAGCGTCTAAGACTCCTCATCGTCGCGTCTACCTAATTGGTGGTTAGCTACTGGGTCGATTGATGTCACGCGGCCACAATGCTATGCTCCGGCCCCGGTGAGCCTGAGCGCGACATTTTACGCGAAAGCGAAAAGCAGAACAGTCTGCTCGCGACAGTCATCACCGGGAAGTGTAAGCCGCTCGAAGCGCCGGCGCGATGGAATTCAGAGAAAAGCAGTCACGGCAGCTCAGAGCGATAAGTTAAACCGCGGTCCAATAGCGCGGAGAGAATTCGACAGGATTTTAGTAAAAATCCTGTTACGACAAGCAGATAGCAACGAGTTGAACTAACTCGCCATACCTTAGTGTCGTGCACCTAGAGTGCGCTCGCCCGCTGTTGGGTTGCCTTGTGGAACCTAACAAATGAAGAAAATGTTGATCAACGCTACGGAGCGCGAAGAAGTTCGTGTTGCTCTCGTAGACGGGCAGCGTCTTTACGATTTAGATATCGAAAACCGCGCTCGACTCCAAACAAAAGCCAACGTTTACAAAGCGAAAGTCACGCGGGTCGAGCCCAGCCTAGAAGCCGCGTTTGTGGATTTCGGTGCTGAACGACACGGCTTTTTGCCACTGAAAGAAATTGCGCATCAGTACTACCGATCTGCATCTCCTTCCGATGGCAAGATGCGTATCAAGGACGCGATCAAAGAAGGCACCGAAGTTATCGTTCAGGTCGATAAAGAAGAGCGCGGTACCAAAGGTGCGGCGCTGACGACGTACATCAGTCTTCCCGGTCGTTACATGGTCTTGATGCCGAATAATCCCAAGGCAGGTGGAATCTCTCGACGCATCGAAGGCGAGGATCGCAGTGAGCTTCGTGATGCGCTGAACCAACTCGAGATACCTAATGGAATGGGTGTGATTATCCGCACTGCAGGTGTTGGACGCTCAGCGGAAGAGTTGCAATGGGATTTGGACTACCTGCTTAAGTTGTGGGCCGCCATTTCCGAGGCCGCTGATGAGAACCCACCACAGACGCTTCTCTATCAGGAGAGCGACGTTATCATCCGTGCGATTCGGGATTATCTGAAAGATGATATCGATCAGGTTCTAATTGACGAAGCACATGCACACCGACAGGCGCTCGATTTCGTCAGTATGGTGATGCCTAAGTACCAAAACAGGATCAAAGCCTACGACGATTCCTTGCCTATGTTTAATCGCTTTCAGGTCGAAGGCCAAATCGAGACGGCGTTTCAGAGGGAAGTTCGTCTACCTTCTGGTGGCTCGATCGTCATCGATCCTACCGAGGCTCTGGTGTCTATTGACATCAACTCTGCCCGTGCAACGAAAGGCAGTGACATCGAACAAACAGCACTTCAAACAAACCTAGAAGCTGCTGACGAAATTGCCCGTCAACTCAGACTGCGCGACATGGGCGGCCTCGTTGTTATCGATTTCATCGACATGAATGTATCTAAGAACCAGCGTGCGGTTGAGAACCGTATGCGTGATGCTTTGGAAATAGACCGAGCACGCGTACAGCTCGGCCGCATCTCGCGATTTGGCCTACTGGAGATGTCACGCCAGCGCCTGCGCCCCTCACTCGGTGAGACCAGTGGCATGGTATGCCCGCGTTGTTCGGGTCAGGGCACTATTCGTGACACAAAGTCCCTCGCACTAGCCATCCTTCGCCTTATTCAGGAAGAGGCTTCTAAGGAACGCACGGGCGAAGTACGAGTGATCGTTCCTGTCGATGTCTCCGCTTTTCTGCTTAACGAGAAACGTTCAGCAGTAGGTGAGATTGAGCAAGAGACAAAAGTCCGCGTACTCATCATTCCAAATCCGAACATGCAAACACCTCACTTTGAGGTGATCCGCCTGCGTGATGACGAGGTGGAAGAGGATCAGCGCGAGAGCTTCGAAATTGATCTTTCAGCGTTTGAGGCTGAAGCTGCGACCAACGATGAAGAGAAGGCAGCGCCAGCACCGCAAGCGCTCGTGCGGGGTGTTACACCTGACGCACCACCACCCGCCGCATCACCTGAACCTGAGATAGTTGAGCAAGCACCCGCAGTCGCAGCGACTGAAAGTGCACCAAAGCCCGGCTTGTTCCCTCGCTTGTGGGCTGCACTATTTGCTACCGTGCCCAAAGCCGAGGAAACAGAAGAGAAAGACAGTAACGGCGAGAAGAAATCTGAGACGCGCTCTGGCAACAAGTCCAAGCGGCGCAATAATCGTCAGCGCAAGCGCCCCGCCAAACAGGCTGATGCAGACGCAAACGTTGAAACCAAAACATCGGCCGATACACCATCAGCCGCTGATAGCGAGAATGGAGAGAACGGCGCCGAAGGTGAACCTAAAAAGCGTCGCAGACGTGGCCGTCGTGGTGGCCGCCGACGTAGCGCTGGAGAGACCGGATCGGATAGCGCAGTAGAAACAACGGCAGACATCTACGCAGACCCAGAGGAAAGCACCGCTGAGGTAGATCCAGATTCTACTGATGACGCATTAGCAGGCGAAAATGCAGAGCCACGACATCGTCCTGCCGATAAACGCTCAGAGGGACGACGCCGACGTAGACGCGGCGCAAAAACTGAAACAGCTGCAACAGCGCAGACTTCGTCGGAAACGGGTTCCGATGGAGCTGCCGCAGCAATTTCTGCGGAAACATTGGTGGCCGCGGTGGGTAATGACGCCGCAGTATCAAAGGATGACTCGGCGGAGATCTTTTCAACCATCCAATCAGCGAGCGTTACAGAAGAATCGGAAAACGCGCAGCCAATGGAACCCGCTACCGCTGCTGTGTCGTCAGAATCAAGCGATATTGATTCTTCGTCTGATGAGCGAAAGCCAGTGATGGCGGATTCACAAATAATGGCAGACGCCGTAGATCGAAGTGGCATCACCGACGATGGTAGAGCGATTAATGACCCGAGGGTCGACGCAAAACCCGTTGCCGAAATTCGTGTTGAAACAGCCAAACGGGTTCTCTTTAGCTTGGAAGCGTTCCCAGACGCGGCGAAAATCGTGAATAACCCGGAGCGGGCCGCAAACGACCCCCGAGGCCCCCGAGCAAGGGAAGCTATTGAGGGCGCAGATTCCGAGGAAAATAACGCACAGGAAGCTTGATAGTCCGGGAGGCATCGCTATAATGCGGCGCTTCCCTCGACGGTAGTCGAGACAAGTTTAGGTGGGCTGGCTGAGTGGTCGAAAGCGGCGGTCTTGAAAACCGTTGAACCGAGAGGTTCCCGGGGTTCGAATCCCTGGCCCACCGCCATTTATAAAAAAACCGCCCTTAGGGCGGTTTTTTTATGTATGCGTTTTGGTTCAGGTTGAGAAGCCCGGCGGGTTGGACCGATAGCGACGCTCGGAGCTTTAGGAATCGAGCCGCAAAGCGGCGAAGCCCATGGGGCCGACGCCGTCACTGGCCGGTTTCGGGTAATCCCTGGCCCAACGCGCCATAAAGCTGCTCCTCAGGTCTCTGCCATTCATCAGGGATGCGGTATTAGGGTGCTTTTGCCGCCGATACAGCGTCTAAAGCGGCCTTGAATATAAGAATGCTCGAACCCGCAACTGGCGAATCGTTTGCGTTAGTTGGTGAGGTGCCCTCCTCAATTTCCTCACTGTCGATGAACCCGTCGCCATCTGTATCAGACAGTGTGGGATCTGTCCCCAAGGTAACCTCTGTGCCGTCCGTCAAGCTATCGCCATCTGAGTCGGCATTATTGGGATCAGTTCCGAGAGACGCCTCCTCTTCATCTGTTAAGCCATCCTCATCACTGTCCACCGGCGGATTGGAGGTGGGTGTAACCTGCCCCATAGCTACTGTCTCGCTTGGATCGCTCCCTGCAAAAGCGGTTATCTCACAGCTGTAAGCTTCATCATTTTGCATTCCCGTTAAGGTGATTGGCGAAGATATGCCTTGATTACTTACCTCATCTCCAGGCGTAACCGATGAGAGCGTTACACCCCAGGAGTTCAAACTTCCCGTGTCGAGCTCAAAAAAGTCAGTGACTGTGAGTTTCCAATCGCCAAGAGCGGACTCTCCGACCAGACTGTCGAGTGACGCGTCGGGTGCTAGTGAATCTGGGAAGACGCCAACAACGTCGTCACCGCTGTCCGATCCAAGTGAGCTTTTCAGGTTTACAACCGTCCCCGCTGGCGACTGCAGTGCTAACACGATATCGCCGCGATAAGTGTGAGAAATGTCGACGGGTATCTTCACGCCACCTTCCTGAATGGTTAGATCAACATCAACAGAAACGATCGAATCGATGGTTCCTTGGTCAGGAATCGCAACAGCGGGCGCTGTTGAATAAGCGTACTCGTCGACAATGTCTTCAGTGGTACAGACCACTTCATACGAGGTAACGGGCACACCATTATCTAACCCAGGTGTAAAGGCAATACTGACACCGCCGTCTGTCGGTGTGAGTGTTGTTCCTGTCGGCGGCGGCGGGACAGGTTTATCCGAGTCCAGCGTGAAATTCGCGTCTGATACGTCATAAAAAATATTGTCTTTTGCACGAAGCATGATTCGTGCACTACTCGACTGAATCCCGCTGGGGAAACTAACCGAGGCCAAACCGTCGTTGTCAGTCAGACCCAGAGAGGTATCGAACGACACACCGCCGTTCGTAGACAATAAAATTTCCACCTGCGAAGCATTGATAGGCGCTTTATCGGTCTCCGACACATCCCAGCGGATTGTTTTGGTTTCACCCACAATCTCGTCTCCGTTTGGCGACAGCAAGCTAAACGGGCCTGCTGACCCGCTCACAGTGACAACGATATCGTCTGAATTGACACCGCCAGCCCCATCGCGCGAGGTGAGTCGAAAATTCATATCTCGCGCTACCTGCGGAATTTTTTCCGAATCGGTGTAGTTACCCGACAAAACAGAAGGTAGTGCCGGTAGATATCGCATTGGACTCGATGAGGGCGTTAGAACACGAAACAAGGGAATTTCGCCATCATCAGGGGCAGACAGGGCCGCCTGTGAGCCTAAGTCACGTTGCTCCCATAGGTATGTCAATTCGCTTTGCTCGGCGTCACTCGCAGAGCCAGTAACAATGATTGGCGTGCCTTTAGGCACGATATAATCACTTCCAGCATCGACCACGGGTGGCGTATTTGCGGTCTGTTCGACTACACCACAGGACGAACCAACGGGACCTGTTATGTAAGTTTGAATCTCCTCGAAACTCTCCGAGTGATAAAAAGGATCGACGGCGTTCTGCAGGTCATCAACACCACATAAACTTGGGTAGGCTTGAATGGTAGAACCGCTTCCGGGTTCATAAGCGGTGAGATAATTACGCGTGGCGCCCGCACAACCGCCGTTGGCGCCATTAAAGGTGTGGTTCGCGCCCAATTGGTGCCCTATTTCGTGGGCGACAAAGTCAACGTCGAAGTATTCCCCTCTCGGTTGTGAGCTCCCCGTCACGCCCTGAGCTTTACGGATTGGATTACAAACAGAACCAAGCGATGCCAGCCCGCCGGCACCGGTGCTGAATGTATGTCCTATGTCATAATTTGCGGACCCTATCAGAAGGTCGATTTGCTCCTGGGACTCATCAATGAGGACTGATGCATTGTTGTTACCCGTAAACGGCGATGCTGCCACCGACGTAAAAAGAATCTTGTCGTTGTCGGGCACTAACTCAAGACTCAAGGCCATCTCTTTTTCGAGAATGCCCGTAACGCGGTTGACTGTAGTAGTCACTGCACTGAGGATTGTCGACTTTTGCCCGCCGTGAAACACGCCGTATTCGCCGGTTGCTGCAACGGCTAATCTGTATGTTCGCAGTTGACTACCGCTCGATTTAGCGGCGCTAACGTTCTTCGCCGCAAAGAGCTTTTTTTGGAAGTCTGCCTGTGACTTGGGGTCCGATTCGCCACTTTCAAACTCACAAAAACGGCTATCAGAGCTGCGTTTGGTGTCTTTGGTGTAATAGACCACAGAGAGCCCTGTGCTCCCTCCAGCGAGAGGGTCGATCATCCAACGGCTACCGGGCTGCAGTACCTGCGCGTTAAACCCTCTGTCGGTCAACTCAAATCGCAGAGTAATCGATGGGTCAGCGACAGCATAACCTTTGAACGCAGCAATCGAGGGATACTTTTTGCGAAGCACCTCAGGCAACACACCAGAGGGTTCGATAACGAAATGCATTACATCCCCGTTGGGCGCAGGAAGCATCAAAGTAGGGGCAGTGCTCGCCTTAGCCTGTGCTCCACTGACAAGCGATCTAATGCCCGCAAGGTCAAGATCAACGACACGGAGTTTTTCCGAGCTACTCGCATATTTGCTTTGCAAGACGATCGTGTCTACTGATGCCCTGTCGACATCACTCCATGGGGCCTGCGCCGATACCGAGACTGACGCGGCAGCAAACATCAACACCAAAGAACAGCCTAAAATTTTGTATATGTTCTCTATCATCGTAACCCTCGCGTCGAGAGAATATGAACGTCCGAAAATCTAGCAATCACAGGCGCCTTGGCCTTCAACGAACACTCACAAAGACAAATCAATAAATGACGCCTTCAACGCTACAGTAAATGAGCGCCATTGACACTACTCACCCTGTGAGTAATGGAAGGCTTTAATCAACGAAAGTTAACGACTACGAAAGACTCACATCGAGGTCAATTAGTCGACGGACCAGAGGGTGATTTACCGTCACGTACTAGCGCTTTTCGAGAGAAACACCCTCAACCGCTTACCGGTCGATCGTTTATCTTCTGTTGTGCGGCGCTCATTGATCTGTCGACCAACCCCAATCACTGACGTCACTATTCGCGGCTATCCAAACAAATACCAAATAAGCCGCTACATTCTGATCCATTGCAGCTGGATCGATCTTGTCGAGTGTGTCATCCGGTGTGTGGTGGAGGTCAAAATAATCACTACCATCCTGCACAAAACGAAACCCCGGAAAGCCCATTCGATTCATAGGACTGAGATCTGGTCCACTCGAGCGCACATTACTACTGCCTGGTGCGATGCCAAGAGGCTCGACTAGCTCAGCTATTTTGTCGGCCACGGGCACTGCGGCCTCGTTGATACTCCGTGTGATTTTCCAAATTCGACCCGCGCCGAAATCGCTTTCAGTACCGACAACATGTTTTCGCAGCTCATCCTCGTGGGCTTTCGCGTAGGCATACCCGCCCAAGAGTCCTACTTCTTCAGCACCCCAAAGAACCAAGCGGATGGTGCGACGTGGCTTTAGCCCGCGACTTTTGATTTGGCGCAGCACCTCCATCGTAATGGCAACGCCAGCACCATCATCGACTGCACCCGTCCCTAAATCCCAGCTGTCGAGGTGGCCACCCATCACAACTATTTCATCGGCAAGGTCAGTGCCGGGAATTTCGGCGATTACGTTACCGCTCTCCACTACGCCCGTGTAATTAGGGGTCAGTGTCATTTTTACCCGAATCGTCTGGCCTCGCGCCGCGATGCGCTCGAGTTGATCGGCGTCGGGATTGGAGAGCGCGGCAATGGGAATTGGTGTAACACCCTCGGCGTAACTCATGTTGCCGGTGTGCGGCATGCGATGACTGTCGGTACCGATAGAGCGAATCAGTGTTGCAACCGCACCTCGCTTTGCTGCCTCAACTGCACCTGCAGAACGGAGACGCACGAAGTGACCGTAGGAGGATCCGTCTTGGGTACGCTGCATCCCGTGCCCCACATACGCAATCTTTCCTGTCAGCGAGTCCATATCCGCTGCCTGTAATGCGGCAAGGGTCTCGAAAAGAACTACCTCAGCTTCCACCCCGGAATCAGTGGTAGCTACACTATTGCCTAAAGAGGTAACGGCTAATTTCTGCGGGAACGGTGCAACAATCTCAGCGACTTCGGTGCCCCTCTCCCAACCATCCATGGAAAAGGTTTCAACTCTGACGTTTTCAAACCCGTAGGATGTTATCTTCTCGACAGCCCACGCTCGCGCTCGAGCCTCCGATTCGCTGCCTGCGAGTCTAGGCCCGACTTCGGTGGTGAGACTCTCTACGATATTCCAGGCGCGCGAACCAACCATCGCTTCATCTCGGAGTTGTTTCGCCGTTGATATAGTCTCATCTGAGACGGGCTTTGCTACTGCCAACGCGGTCCAGCTATAAAAGACAGCGACAGCCATGATCATTCGAAACGACATAGGGAAATTCCTTCATTGACACGCCAGTAGATTAACAAAAACTTGGGAAACAAAAGCCAATCGGGGCGGAACTTTTGCAATGAATGGTAGCTCTAATAAATAGAATCTGATGAGAACTGAGACTCAACATCATGGCTTTAAAAACGTATTCGACCTCTTTCCTGGCGCTCGTAGTCTTGTTGTTTGTACTCTCAAGCACCGTCAGTGCTGAAACCCAATTGAAAGCGAGAGGATCAGGCTTTGTCGATGTTATTCCTGATCAGGTTAATTTCAGCGCATCTGTGACCGAGGTGAATCGCAACGCAGTGGAGGCTCAAGAGCGAGTAAATAGCACCATAGCAACTCTCGAAAAAGCCATCGGCAAATTCAATCTCAATGAGGACTCCATCGACTCGAGTGCCTTGTCGGTTAATCCAGAGTATCGGTGGGACGCAGACGGTCGTAAGCAAGTTTTCGTGGGCTACCGTGTAAGCCGTAATCTTACCTTCACAGCCAATGACGTCTCGGAAATTGGTGCGATCATGAGTTCACTGACAGCATCGGGCGCTACACAGGTAAACCCCCCTCAACTCGCGTACTCCCAACCCGACGATGCCCAACAACAAGCACTGCGCAATGCCGTAGCGAATGCACTGAGCGTTGTTCGGACCATGGCGTCAACCGCGGAGTTAACCATCCAAGGGATTAACTCGATCACTGAAGGTAATGGCTATTCCGCAGATCCCTTTGAAAGCTTAATGCGGGCGGAGCCCGCAAGCGCGGTTGATGCGGCACCTCAGGTGTCGGTCAGTACGCTGCGCTACACTGCTGCAGTGAACATTGTAGCGACGGCAAATTAAGCATGCAGGACTTGGATATCAGAGAGCTCGCCCCTATTATTGAATAATGTGCAAAGAGGCGAGGAAATTGACCTTCGCCACTCACTAAAGCAGATCAGGAG
>CBFHQN010000064.1:0-10792 GCA_965657765.1 Luminiphilus sp.
CGTAAAAACCCTCTGACCTTCGAGTCCTATGCAGAGCTCCGAGATCTCTTTCGTGGCCTTTTATACGCGGAGGATATCCCTGCAGTTGTGGTCAGGGGTGCCGGCGGTAACTTCTGCTCCGGCGGCGATGTGCACGAAATCATTGGTCCCTTGACCAAGATGAATATGAAGCACCTCCTCGCGTTTACACGCATGACTGGCGATTTGGTAAAGGCCATGCGTGCCTGCCCTCAACCTATTATCAGTGCGGTCGATGGTATTTGCGCCGGCGCCGGCGCCATCATCGCCATGGCATCTGATCTACGTATAGCCAGTAACGACGCAAAAGTTGCCTTCCTGTTTAACCGCGTCGGCTTAGCCGGCTGCGATATGGGCGCCTGCAGTATTTTGCCCCGCATCATTGGTCAAGGACGCGCCAGTGAACTGCTTTATCTGGGCCGCTCGATGTCTGCCGCTGAAGGTGAGCGTTGGGGTTTTTTCAACAGCATCGAAGAGAACACGGCCGATGCAGCAAACGCCATGGCGAATCGCATTGTCGCTGGGCCAACTTTCGCGAATGGCATCACCAAAAACGCGCTACATCATCAGTGGAACTTCTCAGTTGACCAAGCCATTGAGGCCGAAGCGCAGGCGCAGGCAATTTGCATGCAAACCAGCGACTTCCATCGTGCCTACAATGCATTCGTTGATAAAACAAAGCCCGAGTTTGCCGGTGATTGAAGCGTGGAAAATTCACCGCGCCAATCAGTGGAAAGGTTAAAAATCGGGTAAGTAAGGGGATTTAGAGGTAACAAGTATGAGTGACCAGAGCTTTCTACATTGGCCTTTCTTCGAGGATTCACATCGACAGCTTGCGCGTGAACTCGATGCTTGGGCGGCCGAGCATATGTCCGCACTCACCGCTGACGAGCATGATGATCTCGACGGGACTTGTGTCGGTCTGGTAAGTGCCTTGGGAGAGTCTGGCTTCGGTGCCTATGCAGTGCCGGAGAGCGCGGGAGGCAACACAGAGAAACTTGACGTTCGAAGCCTTTGCATCATCCGTGAAACGCTTGCCCGTCACAATGCACTTGCCGACTTCGCTTTTGCAATGCAGGGACTCGGTAGCGGACCGATTTCATTGTTTGGCTCTGTGGATCAACAGGAGCGCTATTTAAGGCCCGTCTCCAAAGGCGAGAAGATCAGCGCTTTTGCTCTCTCAGAACCCAATGCGGGTTCGGATGTGGCTGCAATGAGCTGTCGCGCAGAAAAGCGGGGAGATAACTGGTCGCTAAGCGGCACCAAAACATGGATCTCCAACGCCGGCATCGCTGACTTTTACACGGTTTTTGCTCGAACGGACGATCAAGGCGGCGCCAAGGGCATCAGTTGCTTCATTGTCGAGAAGGACACACCGGGGTTCGAGGTCACAGAGCGTATCGACCTGGTTGCGCCGCATCCGCTGGGAACCTTGTCGTTTGATAATTGCGTCATCCCAGAGAGCCAGCGTGTGGGGGAATTAGGGCGCGGTTTTGGTATGGCCATGGCAACGCTCGATGTTTTCCGATCCACGGTCGCTGCAGCGTCTCTGGGTATGGCAAGACGTGCGCTGGATGAAACGCTCGACTATTCTGCGCAGCGCGAGATTTTTGGCGGCACATTGTCTGATTTACAACTCGTTCAGGCGAAGATTGGCGAGATGGCGCTCAAGGTAGACAGCAGTGCGTTGCTCATTTACCGCGCTGCTTGGACGAAGGACTGTGCTGCTGATCGCGTTACACGGGAAGCGGCGATGGCGAAGTACCACGCAACAGAAGCTGCGCAGGAAGTCATCGACTCCGCGGTTCAGATCTTCGGCGGCAAGGGTGTCACCAAAGGCTATGTTGTCGAGTCCTTGTATCGAGATGTACGCGCATTACGCATCTACGAGGGCGCAAGCGAAGTTCAAACGACGATCATCGCGCGGCAGACATTTATGAACCACAACGCCTAAACGGCAGAGCGATCTAAACGTCGCGAAGGCGTGATCAAGGCATGCAAACAATCTGCTCTCGATATTACCTGGCCCTTGATATGCGCGTCCTTCATATGTGCTTCCCTTGTAGGCGCTTTCTGCCAACGCTCCTTAATACTGGTTGTTGCTGGATAAAGGGCCTTGCGGGAACTTCTCAAAAGCACTCAACAGCAAGCTCCCTCCGTCAGCAACCATCAGCGACTCTGCTTGGCGACTCATAAATCGGTGCCGCGAAGTCATGTTTTGATTAACTTGGCTTATGCCAATACCCCTAGACTGAGGTGGCGAACGAGCCACTCGCGGCACAAGGTGAAGATTGGCGCTGCACACCCTGTAAGCGGTATGATCCCGCCGAATCGATGTCACTGCAGCCAACCATCGTGGACAAATAATGCCCAACGCCTCTCAACAAACCCCTTTTCGTAGTGTCTCAGTCAGTCTATCTCGAGCCGATATCATTGAGTTCGCTCAACAATTTGACCCACAGCCCTACCACCTTGACTCTGAGGCTGCGGAGCAATCCATCTTTGGCGCGCTTTGTGCAAGCGGGTGGCAGGTCGCGGCGCTGACCACTCGACTACTCGAGGATGCCTTAGTAGACGAGGGGCTAGAAGTGCTTTACACCAATGAGGTTAGTAGCCTGCGATGGAAGAAGCCGACGTTTGTCGACGACCAACTTGCGCTAAACATTACCCTGCAGGCAGCCGACTCAACCTCGGCACCCACCGGTCATTACCATCAAGCGATTGAGGTGAACGTCGTCAATCAAAACCAAGAGCCAGTGGCTGAAATGGCAACCGTGGTGCTCGTTCGCGGTGATGTGGCATCGCCTTCGCCCACGAAGGCTGCGGCAGAAGGAGCATCGTCATGAGCGAACTCTTCCTCAGAAACCGCTGGTTCGAAGATATTCCCGTAGGAGAGTTTCACGTCTTTGGCACGCATACCTTCAGCGAGCAAGAATTAGTAGCGTTCTCCAAGCGCTATGCACCAAGACCCGCATTTATCGACCCTGAGGCAGCCAGGCAAATGGACCAGCGCGGCTTGATTGCGGCGCCATGGCACGTGGTAACTACCTGGATGCGGAAAATGGTCGATTACATGGAGGTCTATGCGCAGGGCGTAAATGATGGTCGGCGAAACGGTGCCGGTGTTGCGGTCAGCCAACTAAAGTGGTTTGAACCCGTAAGGCCCGGCCACTCTATTACCTACACCTACGAGATCATCGACAAGCCCGAGCGGGTAATCCGAGGCAAATGGGGGATTATCCGCAGTCGTAACGAAGCCTTTAACCAGTACGGCAACAAGGTTCTCAGTTTCGAAATCGATATTCTCGCAGAGCGAAACCCCGAGCTTATTGCGTCGACGCCCTAACCCCTGCCAATTCGCGCTCAAATCGCTGCTGATCGCTGACATCGAGAGCGGCATCAAACAGATTCCGAATTTGCTCAGGGGTGATACCTCCGACTTCATCGCTCGCATCGACAATCATCATCAGTTGCGAGGTCGTACGATGGCGCGTGGCACCATAGCCTTTGACCAGTCGACCACAATCGGCAAGTGCTACAGACACAGCTGCAGAGGCGCCGCTCACGGCAGCTATCCAGTGTTCGATCATGGCGTGTTCATGCGCATAACCGAGAGTGCGCCGCCGCATTTTGCGCGAGCCTGCTAGCAGGTGAAATACGGAACGCATCACTAACGTATCGGTGCGCAATTGTCTTGGTCCAAGAAAGAGTGAGATGAACTTCTTTGTGAGACCCGAGCGCAAAACAAATCGACCAAGAGATACGGGTAACAGGGCAGCCACTTCCTCGATGCGTGGATGAAAGAATTCAGTGATCTGAAGCAATTGATCGGGCGCCGCCCTGACTTCATCACGAATAGCGTCGAAACGCGCCGGGCGGAGCTTGAGCTGGGCTACGCGCGGGATATCCTCATAGGCCATCCAGAGCGCTAGCCAGCGCGCTGCCGACTTACTGGTCTCCAGATACCCATGGTGCGCCTCTAAAAGCGTCTCAACGCGGGTTAAATAAGCCCGTGCGTAATCTGCATCTTGGTAATCAATGAGTCGAAGCACGCCGTGATAAACCACCTCATGCAGCTCAACCGGAAGGGCGGCAATACGTGGCAAAATATCCCGCCCGGTCGCGGTTGTTGGGTTAGGAAGTTCAAAGGCAGTTGTTACAGCTGGCTCGAAGTGCTCGACCGCGGGTTTGCTCGCGCGAGCAAAACATTCATCAAAAGCTGCGAGGTTTGCAGCTGCGTTATTTCCCCCAGAAATCACCTCGCGATACAAAGCAATATCAAAAGGCAAAGCACTAGAGCCAGCAATTGCACCAAGTAGGCCAGCTGAGATAACAGTCCCCCGCCGTTGAACGACTTCATCAATATCAAACTTTACGAGACGTTTTGCGTAGGCGTCAGCTAGTGACTCAATCACTTGCGTATCCGCCGTACCGTCAGTCACTGCCGTCTTTTCATCGATTCCGTAGACGCGGTGAGAGGAGCTAACGAGCGTCGTGCGATCAGGAGAAATGAATCCGCGACTCATCATTCGACCCGCCTCAACCAACTCCGAGGTAACGGCGAGATCTATGTCTCCCTGCGAGGGGAACAACGACATTACGGGAGCTTTGTCTCCATCACCGGTTTTGGGAATGAACTCTAGGTAGTAAATGGTCGCACCTGTTCGCTGCGCGACACCGGCAAGCGACGTGCTCTGGCAGTACCAATTGGCACGCTCAGCAATATCCAAGAGCCAGTGCGTGAGGACACCTCCACCTTCACCCCCCAAAGCCGCAATGAGCACATTCAGGGTTGATGACTTTGTTTCAGACAACGAGGTCACAAGACAGACTCCAAACCTACCTTGGCATCATCTGTTTTTTGACGAGCACCCCGAGGCTTGAGGACCGCTTTCAGTTTATCGAGCCAGGTTGCGTTGTGAATGACATCAACACGGGCAAACGAGGGGCACAACACTGCAGAATGCGCATTGGTGCCACAAACACCGCAGCCCACGCAGGAATTATCGACATAAGAAACCGGGTCGGTTCGCAGAGGGTCGGGATTTTCTTTGATTGTTAGTGAGGGGCATCCTGACAAGCGAATGCAGCCGTGATCGCCCGTACAGGTCTCAGGATCGACGTAAAAACGTGCTTTAACGGTTCGCTTCCCGTCCTCGATGGCACGCTTCATCATGGGACGCACCCGCCGCTGTCGGTTCAGCATGCACTCCCCTTCCGCGACAACCACTTTGAGTCCGGGTTCGGCCGTTGTCAGCGCCTCGGTCAGTGTCGTCTTCAGTGCTGCGATGTTGTAACTGCTGACCGTTCGTATCCAGCGAACACCTGCCCCCTCGCAGGCCTCTTCAATAGTCTGCCAGTGCTCGCGCTTTGGTTGATCGACATCCATGGTCGATGCAATGAGATTCGGCTCAACCAACGACGGGATATCCTGTCCGCCCGTGGCAGCAGAGTAGCCATTATCAATAATGATCAGCAGCCCATCGTGGTCATTAAAGACCGCACTCGTGACGCCGCTGGTAAGCCCGTTATGCCAAAACCCGCCATCACCCATAATGCTGATGGCTTTATGTGGCAAGGCGTGACGTATAGCAGAGGAACTTGCCAGCGATAAGCCGTAACCCATAATGGTGTTACCGAGGTTAAACGGTGCCGCTGTCGCAAAGGAATGACAGCCAATATCCGATGAGATATGGAAAGGTCCTAGGTCTTCTTGAATTTGCTTAATCGCTGAAAAAATAGGGCGCTCAGGACAGCCTGTACACAGGCCGGCGGGCCGTGGTGGCACCACATCCATGAGCGCTGAAATATCATTTTCGCTGAGTGGTGTCTCGCGCGCCTCGACTTCTTCGAGTGTCATTCTCAGCGGCACGTCTTCGGTTTCGGCGTGTGTTAGGAACCTTGTAATACCCTCTAGCATTACCTGCCCAGTGTACTCTCCGGCAAACGGCATAATCGACTTACCGAGTAACGGCGTATCGACACCCTCGCGTCGAAGTATCGTTGCGATGCCCTGCTCGATGTACTCAGGCTGCCCCTCCTCCAAAATGAGGACACGATCTTTGTCTCTGCAAAAATCGACCACCTCATTCGGTACCAGGGGGTAGGCAACGTTGAGGCAGTAAATCGGTACGTCTGTATTACCGTAAACGTCACTCAAACCTTGACGCTCGAGAGCACGAATTAGCGTGTTGTAGGTACCACCGCAGGTAATGATGCCAACCTTGCTGTGACGACCCTCGAAAAACTCATTCAGTTTGTTGTTCTCAATAAAATCAATCGCCGCAGGCATCCGGTCTCTAATTTTCTCGTGCTCTTGCGAGTAAACGTAGGGTGGCAGAATAATTTTTTCAGGCTCTCGCTGAGGACTGACCGGATGCTCGTTATTAAATACGGGACGTACATTATCTCTCGCCTCAAACTCACCCGTAACGTGGCAGCCGCGGATCCGCATCATAAAAAATAAGGGGGTATTAGAGGCCTCAGAGAGCTCAAAGCCCTTTTCAACCATGTCGACAATACTTGTTAGATTCGGGCGTGGATCCATGAGCCACATTTGCGCTTTCATAGCAAAAGCATAGGTACGCTCCTGCATGATGCTGGAGCCTTCACCGTAATCTTCGCCTACGATCGCCAAAGCACCGCCCGTCACACCGCACGAAGCCAGGTTAGACAGGGCATCAGACGCGACATTAGTGCCAACTGTGGACTTCCAAGTCACTGCACCGCGCAGCGGGTAGTTAACAGACGCCGATAGCATCGCCGCTGCTGTTGCCTCAGAGCCGCTGGCCTCGAAATGAACACCGAGCTCTGACAATAGGTCTTGAGCGTCGTTAAGCACGTCCATCAGGTGTGAAATCGGGGAGCCCTGATAACCACCCACGTAAGAAACACCTGACTGAAGCAGCGCTTTGGTAATCGCTAAGATACCCTCACCGCGAACGGTATCGCCCTCGCCTGCACGAAGCTTGTTTACCTCTCCTGCAAATGATCGTTCAGCCATGATGTCTCGGTATTTAACGGGTGCGAGCCAGAGTATAGCGGCAATCGCTTGGGTCTTTATTTTTTAGCCCCAGCATTCAGAGGCTAGCTCATATTTTAAACCTAAAATATACTGACGGTTTAGCGATAACTAAAGAGGTTCCCATGCAACGCGTTTTGCTCCCCGAGGGATGGCCCCGACCAAAGGGTTACTCTAATGGTATTTCAGCTGATGCAGGAGAACTCATTTTCTGTGGTGGCCAAATCGGTTGGACGCCCGACGGCGTCTTCGAGCACGCAGACTTTATCGGGCAATTTCGGCAAACGTTGCTAAATATTATCGATGTGCTTGCCGCCGCTGGCGCGGGGCCAGAGCACATGGCGCGGATGACCTGGTTCGTCGTTGATCGCGAAGATTATGTCCATCAATTGCGAGAAATTGGTGGTGTGTACCGTGAGGTCATTGGAAAGCATTTCCCCGCGATGAGCGTTGTCTTCGTCAGCGGCCTAGTAGAAGCAGAGGCCAAGGTCGAGATCGAAGTGACCGCCGTTAAACCCTAACCGGCTTCGTCAACGCGGACGAAAAAGTGCTTGGTCAACATCAAAACGTCCTTTCCCGAATCATCCCAGAGTCGAACGTCACAGGTCACCACACCGCGATCAGGCTTTGACTGACTCTGCCTAACCGCGGTTACGGTCTCCTCCCCGGAGAGAAAAGAGCCTGGTTTTACGGGCGACAACCACCGCAGATTGTCGACGCCGGGCGAGGTTAAGACTGCCGTCTCACTCAAGTACCCCAAAACAGACATTTTCATAAACAAAGCTGTGGTAAACCAGCCGCTCGCAATGACACCTCCTAACGCACGCGCCTCGACGCTGCTCGGATCGATATGGATAGGTTGAGGATCGTAGGCCCTCGCGAAGGCCACCATCTCCTCCAGCGACACCTCGAGCTGCGGTAAAGCAAGCTGATCACCAATCTTGAAGTCCGCTAAGTACCGCATACCTGCTCCCGGTCTTTGTTAAAAAGATGTTGCGCGCCCCGCCAGCGACTGCTATCAATAGTTTAAACCTAAAATAACGAGGCAAAAGCCCAAGCGAGGAGATGCAGTCATGACCCGCCCTGCTCCGATGTTCAATGACAACAAACTGAAATTGGGCATATTTTCTGCCAACTGCTCGAGCGGTATGGCAGTTACGAAGGTGGAAGAGCGCTGGGTCAATGATTGGCCAAACAACATCGAACTAGTAAAACAGTGCGATGCCGCAGGCATCGAGTTTATGCTACCGATCGCCCGCTGGATCGGCTACGGCGGTGATACCGACTTTCACGGAAATGTGTTGGAGACAGTAACCTGGGCGGCGGGACTCGCTGCGCACTCGAAGAATATTCAGGTCTTTGCCACTGTACACACGGCTTTCAATCACCCGATTGTGACAGCGAAACAACTTGCAACCCTAGACCAACTATCCAACGGCCGTCTTGGGCTTAATGTCGTCGCGGGCTGGAATAAACCCGAGTACGATGCATTCGGCGTTGATTTGCCCAGCGAACACACTGACCGCTATGCCATGGCGCAGGAATGGTTCGACTATGTCCAGAAGCTATGGACCGAGGATAAGCCCTTCGATTGGGATGGAAGCTTTTTTAACGGTAAGGGGGTTTACGGCCTTCCACACCCCGTTCAGGCCCACATGCCCATCATAAATGCGGCGGCATCCGAAGAAGGGCGCGCGTTTGCGATGCGCAATGCCAACTTCCTCTTCACACCTGTTTTTGATTTCGACCAAGCGGCGGAAACGGTGAGCGACATATCGAGTCGTGCAAGCAGCGTCGGGCGCGAGGTAAACGTGTTGACCTTCTGCACAGTGGTGTGCCGTGAGACTCAGCAGGAAGCTGAGGATTACTGGGCCTATTACGCTAATGAACATGCGGACTGGGATGCCGTCGATAATCTAATGACCTTGCAAGGCATGCATGCACAGTCGTTTACCCCCGAAGCCCTGTCGATGTTCAGAGACCGCTTCGCAGCAGGCCATGGCGGCTTCCCACTAGTAGGCACTCCGGATCACATTGCAGATGAGCTTGAAAAGCTGAGTGCAACGGGGGTTGCCGGCACAACACTCGCGTTTGTGGACTACGCCAAAGAGTTTCCGTTCTTCGCGCAAGAGGTCATTCCGCGCTTGGAACGCAAAGGACTTCGCAAACCTTTCGGTTTGTGAGAAAAACAAATGGAGACGAGGTAGAGTAGCTGAGTTGTTTTAAGCGAAAACCATAAAAATTAAACACAGGAAGGTCGAGGAGCGTTTCATGCGAAAGACTTTACATCCCAAATTACTTGCAGCAACTGTTGCAGCCACCATTGCCATTCCCGCCTCAGCGCAAAGCGTGCTTGAAGAAGTCGTCGTTGTCGCACAGAAACGTGAACAGAATGTACAAGACGTCCCTATTGCGATTACTGCGTTCACCGGTGAGCAAATGAACGCCCTAGGCGTTTCCGAAAGCTTCGACATCGCCGCCTTCTCTCCCGGTGTTCACATCTCAGGTAACTTAGCGGGTCAAAACACTCAGTTCTCGATTCGTGGCGTCACCCAGAATGACTTTAATGACATCATCGAGGCACCGAATGCTGTTTACCTCGATGAGGGTTATATCGCAGTCGCGCAAGCTCAAACGTTCGCAGTGTTCGATATCGACCGCGTAGAAATCCTGAAAGGTCCGCAGGGCACCCTGTTTGGACGAAACGCAACAGGTGGTCTTGTTCACTTCATCTCCAATGCACCTTCCTTCGAGGAGACCACAGGCTACCTCGACGTCGAGTTCGGACAGTTTGATACAGCCAACAATGCTCGTCGTGATGTCGTCGAGGGCGCCATGGGTGGCCCCGTTAATGATCAGCTTGCTGCCCGACTCGCCTTCCGCTCGAGCAAACAAGATGGCTACCTAAAGAATCTCTACTCGATCGACGATCAGCTGACATTTTTGGGTCTACAGAACCCTGGACCCGGTGCAGGTGCAGACCTTGGTGATGACGATACCTTCGCTGCCCGCCTAAGGCTGGCCTATCAAGCAAGCGATCGGCTCCAAATCGATCTCAGCATCAACTATGCGGAATCAGAAGTCGCGACCGGCCCCTATCAATCAAAGTCTACGCTTGCGATAGCACAGGATCATGATGGCGATCCATCGACACCCCCTGAACTCGTGAACGTTATCAATACGCCCGCGAATGAGAGCCGACTCTCCGTGCTTCTCGACCAGACCGGTGCCGATACTGGCATGGACGCCGGTGGTGATATCGAGGATGGCGATGCATTCATCCCCGGTGGTGGTGGTGGTCTACCCGGCCGACTTGCCCCCGGTGCAGACTTCTTTGGCTACCTAGACCCTGACGGCGATGACTTTACGTTCTCGAGCGATTTTGCCTTTGCCGACCAAGGCTCTACAGATAACTCGGGCGTCAATCTGAAGTTCACTTACGACATGTCAGACGACGTGACCTTCACGTCGATTACTGACTACAAAGACTACGAGAAGTTACTGTTCATCGATGTAGACTCGGCGCCCATCAACCAGCTGGCTAACTACGCCGCAGTGGATGGCAGCAGCATCACCCAAGAGTTCCGATTCAATGGTGAAACGGATACATCTCGCTGGGTCGCAGGTTTCTACTACCTGAACATCGATTCTGAGTCAGATAATGGCCTGAAAGGTCCCGTTGGATCGTTTGCCGACGTCTTCGGTGGTGCGCCTATCGATGTAGGAACAGTAGCTAGTCTCGAGACGGATTCC
>CBFHQN010000065.1:0-10769 GCA_965657765.1 Luminiphilus sp.
GCACGGTTTGTGTGCCCAGCAATTATCGCCCTGATTCTTATAAGGTCGTTGTAGTTCAGCCTACTTGAATTGGCGATTTAAGAAGGGTTGCTTGGTTAAGCGAGCGATGGGTCCTGCGAGTTAATCTGCCTCTCTAAGCGGACACGCTATTCAAACTCTGCTGGTAATGCGGCAAGTCCTATGCGCGCCGCGTCTTCCCAGGCGGTCACGCGCAAAATCTGGGAAAAAAAAGCCTCCAACGTCGCCGGTGGAGGCATTTACTGCTAACTACGGTCTGGACCGATTCTTAAACTGGCAACTGATGCGTCTCAGTGCGGGCTCCGCATGATTTTTGTGAGCTCCTCTCCTCGCCCCTCAAGCGCTGCCTGCAGAGCTTTTTCCATTAGGTAGCGCGCTTGCGCCGTGTAGGCATAGATACACGAGTGAACGGCGGCCTCGTGCCAATTCTCGACGCTACAGGCTGTCGAATAATTCTCGAACTCGCTTAACGTCTTGATGAGATCAGAAATGTGCTTGGGGCACTCGCAGTCGAGCAGGCTTTTTAGCTTCGCAGCCGCGTTAAGGGTACTGTCATCGTACATACGAGGCTTTGCTTGAATGAGCTCCCCTAGATTGATCTCGCCCTGCTTGGCTTCATGATCGATTGCCACACGACCCAACTCAAAGGCAAGACGAGCCGACTCTGGTGGATACTCGAGCGCCGTCATACCACGACGCTCAATTTCCTCGATCCATCGCTGATTGCACAGTTGGTAAAGCACCAGGGTGCGCTTGGCGCCCAAGCGAGTTGCCAATGTGTCCATGGCGTTAATGTTGGTCATAGAAACCGACGGGCAATGAACAACAAGCATGTCCGCCTGCTCGTCCGCGTCGAGTGTATCCACTGCATTCGCGAGAGGCATACGCGAGAGGAATGCGCTGATACCTGACAAACAACCTTGGTGTCCGTCTAACCACTGGCAAAGTTCTGCACCCACAAAGACAACTCTCGACTTTGCTGCGGGAATCGCTTTGCTCATGCGGCTGCCACGGTTACTGACGAGAAGCTCTAGGGTCTTGCGGTCCGAAGAGGCAATCTCACCGATACGCACGCCATCCTCGACAAGTGCCGTAATTAATTGGAGGTGCTCAAGGTCTGACTGCGTAAACAGCCGGCGACCCGAGGCAGATTTATAACTAGCGCCCAGACCATATCGGCGTTCCCAGACACGAAGCGTGTCGGGCTTGAGACCGGTAAGCCGGGCTACGGTGCCAATTCCATACAGCGGGCGTGGCTCTAAGATGTTCGGTGTCTTCGCTGGTGCGTTCATTTTTTCCCCGCATTTTTGTTCATTAACTGTCGTGGTTTACGGGGTTAATTGGGGTTTAGATCAGCAAATTTTGAATTCGTCCAAGTCTTGTTCAACTCCCAACTGGACAATGTCCAAGTTTCGCTGGGCAGACAGAAACTAGCCCCGTATAGATAAAGCATCTACTGGGGCATACGTCATGATCGACAACACAGACGAGAAAGACATCGAATTAATGTTCGCTGAGGCACGTCGTTATGACCTGCTCACCGCGGAACAAGAACAACAGATAGACGCAGCAAAATGGCAGGCGGTGCGGGAACTGCACGCACTCATTGCCAATGAAGACGAGTTAAGCGATTACTTGGCTACTTTCTGCGACCAGTGTTTGGTCAATCCTCCTCAAATACAACGTTTTCCCAACCGGGATCTGCACTTTGTACTGCGCAGGGAGCTAGCGGCTTTGTTTAGCGATGGCAGTCACAGCACTCAGTCAAAAGAGGCCGCAACAAAACTCGGCAGCCTAAAAACACCTGCGGGTCGATTGAAATATGTAGAGGCGCTTGAGTTGCCCGCCAGCTTAACGGTTGGCATCGCGGTGGCTATTTTGCGCCGAGCTGGCGGTCAGTTTGCAGACACTGTTTCCGACGCTATCGGGCACTGGCAGCGCCACTGGCAATCGCCTGTCCCCTCCTTTGCACTCGAGCAGACGACGTTGTCGCAGTTAAAGCAGAAGCTTCGTCGTTATACGGAGGCCCGGGATCGGCTGGTCATGCATAACCTTCGCCTGGTGTATTCGATTTCGGCTCGTTACAAGGGGCGTGGCGTTGGCTACCTTGATTTGGTGCAAGAGGGAACGCTTGGCCTCATCCGCGCCGCAGAGAAGTTCGAGTACGAAAAAGGTTTCAGGTTCAGCACTTACTGCTTTAACTGGATTACGCAAGCGGTTCGTCGATATGTGGGAGACGCGGGGACGCTTATTCGCTTCCCGACTCATGTTCAAGAACAAATCGGCAGGCTCTATAAAGAACGATACGCAGAGCAGGCGAGAACAGGGCAGGAAGCAGATACGGAGACCTTGGCTGCGAATGCGGGTATGGACCCTGAGAAAGCCAGAGAGCTGCTACAGCTTCGCAACCTTACCGTTTCGCTAGACGCGCCGAAGTACGACGACGATGATGACCAGAGCATGGTCGATACGCTTGTCGGAGAGACCTTTGGCGAAGCGAGTGACAATGCAGAGCAAGAATCACTGGGTAAGTTCCTGGGGCACGCGATATCGCGCCTCGAAACTAACGAGCGTGAGGTCGTCAGTGCGCGGTGGGGCTTGAACAACGCGCCACCTTTGAGTCGCGCTGAAATCGCCGACAAGCTAGGTGTGAGTCGCGAATGGGTGCGACAGTTAGAGCGTTCTGCGTTGAAAAAACTTAAGGGTCAAATCGACGTTCAGAAGACGTTCGATGACTACCAACAAAGCAGTAACTGGTAGTCCCGTAGACTATAACTGGTAGTCCCTTAGACTAGTTGCTCAACCGCTGTGACGATATCTGGATAGTTGTGTTGAAACCCCTGCTCAATGAGCACGGTAGGTAAGACTCTTTGACCCGTAAGCAATAACTCGTCGGCCATCTCGCCCAGCATTACGCGCATTACTGGTGCTGGCATACCCAGTTTAAGTAGTATCGGTTTTTTCTGGGATACAGCGTCGGCAAAAGCACGATGAGTCGTGGGCTCAGGTGCCGTCATGTTTACCGGTCCGCGAACATGATCATTTTCCAGGCAGAAACGAATCGCTGCGACCATGTCTTCGATGTGAATCCAGCTCAGCCAGTGGCTTCCCTGCCCCATCCAAGACGAGACTCCAAACTTGAAAGACTGAGTCATCTGCGGGAAAGCACCTCCCGCAGTATCGAGCACCACGCCTGTCCTCAGTAACACTAATCTCGTGACCTCGGACTCTGCTCTTCGTGCCTCTGCCTCCCAGTCGGCGCACAAATTAGCTGAAAAACCTTCACCAGCATTATCAGGTTCCGTAAAAGACGCATGTTCATGAGCGCCATAAAAGCCAATGGCGCTACCACTCACAAACACCTCTGGCCTGCCTTTGATGCTGAGCTGATCAACTAAATCGCGGGTCAAAGTAATTCGGCTATCTAGAATTTCGCGCTTGTAGCCATCGCTCCACCGTTTATCGGCAAGTCCAGCACCCGCGAGATTAACGACGGCATCCAAGCCCTCAGGTATGTCAGAAAGGCTCTTTACGTACTGAAGTCTCCCGTATGACTCCAGTGATTGGCGAGTCAGCACAGTCACCTCGTACCCATCAGAGAGCATCCCTTTGACCAAAGCCCGTCCAATTAGTCCCGTGCCACCTGTCACAAATACCTTCATCACCGCTTTATCCTTTGCTCTCGCCCTACAACCACCGGACAGTAGTCAACGTATACGTAAAATGCAGCAAACGGTTGAATCACTGTCGACTTGGCTTCGCCGAATTGAGCGATGGACGGTACTCACAGGTGCTGGCGTCAGTGCGGCGTCCGGCATACCAACTTATCGAGACCGAACCGGCCGCTGGCTTCGTGTCGACCCCATACAGCACCGAGAGTTCGTTGAGTCACATAGCAAGCGCCAGCGTTATTGGGCGCGCTCCATGGTGGGCTGGAAAGGCGTTGATGCAGCCCTTCCCAATGCAAATCACTATAGCCTCGCCGCGCTCGGGCGCTTGGGCAAAATTGACACACTGATCACGCAAAATGTTGACCGACTGCACCAGCGTGCAGGCTCGCAAACGGTGATCGATCTTCATGGCAGGCTGGATCGAGCGGTCTGCTTGAGCTGTGGCTCTTTTGAGACTCGAGAGTCTCTACAAAAACGTTTACTGGTCGCGAATCCATTTGTCCCTGAATACAGTCATATAGCGCGTCCCGACGGTGACGCTGACGTACCCGATGACTACATATCGCAAACCGTAACGCCCGACTGTCTCTCCTGCGGCGGCACGCTCATGCCCGATGTGGTGTTTTTCGGTGGCACAGTGCCAAAGCCACGGGTTGAGCAGTGTTTCGAGGCCATCGATCGATCGGCGGGTCTGCTTGTCGTTGGCAGCTCCTTACAAGTTTATTCAGGCTTCCGATTTTGCCGGTATGCGCAAAAACGGCGAATTCCTATTGTGATTGTTAACGAGGGCCAAACCCGCGCTGACGACATTGCAACCCTCAAGATTGGATCGCATGGCATGCAGCGACTGGTGTCTGCCATCGATGAACTCAGTCCCTCAACGGAGAAAAAAAGCGCGTGAGTACTACCATCGTTCTATTTAGGCAAGACCTCAGACTTCACGATCACCCAGCGCTCACTGCGGCGGCGCAACGCGGCGCGGTTATTCCAGTATTCGTACTAGACGATGAGGCTTGCGGTGACTGGGCGTTGGGCGGTGCGAGTCGCTGGTGGCTAAAGCAGAGTCTACTGAACCTCGGAAGCACAATTGCGCAGTCCGATGGAGAGTTGATCCTCCGTCGAGGCGATACATTGACCGCTTTAATAGATATTCAAAGTCAGTCGGGCGCCGACGCGATCTACTTCTCGCGGCAATACCAGCCATGGTCAGCTGCTACTGAAAAGGCCATCAACGATACGTTCAGTGAAAACGGCGTCGAGGTAAGACGATTTTCGGGGACACTGTTGCACGAGCCTGGCTCAGTTCTCACTGGCTCGGGCACTGGGTTTAAGGTCTTCACTCCTTTCTGGCGTGCGGCCCTCAAGCTGCCGGTTGCGACTCCCCTGCCCTCACCCTCAGTAAACTGGAGCAATGCGGTGTCGGCTGGCGAGGATCTAAATTCTTGGGTCCTAGACCCTGCAGAAGATAGTCGCGCACCTGACTGGGCAGAAGGCTGGGAAGACATTTGGGAGCCCGGGGAAGACGGCGCTCACAATGCGCTTGAGGCGTTTCTCGACGGGCCTGTGGCGCACTACTCTGAGGGTCGGGATATTCCTGCGCGTCGCTACACTTCGCGTCTTTCACCTCACCTTAAGTTCGGAGAGATCTCTCCAAGACAGGTCTGGGCCTCAGCCCAGCAACGAAAGCATTCTGCTCCAGAGTGGACCAGCGCGATTGATAAGTTCCTCGCCGAAATTGGATGGCGAGAGTTTTGTTATCAGCTGATTGATCTTTTTGATGCGATGCCGGACAGACCTTTTAAGGATCAGTTTTCGGGATTCCCTTGGGATAACAGTGCAGAACACCTCAAAGCCTGGCAGCGTGGTATGACGGGCTACCCTATCGTCGATGCGGGTATGCGCGAGCTATGGCAAACGGGTTTTATGCATAATCGCGTTCGCATGATCGTCGCGTCGTTCTTAACTAAGCATTTACTCGTTCATTGGTTGGAGGGTGAGCGATGGTTCTGGGACTGCTTACTTGATGCAGATATCGCCTCAAATGCCTGCAGTTGGCAATGGGTAGCGGGGTCAGGCGCGGATGCCGCACCCTACTTCCGCATCTTCAACCCAATCGCGCAGGGCCAGAAATTTGACCCCGAGGGTGAGTATGTAAAGCGATGGTGCCCAGAGCTCGCTGATATGCCCAAGAAATTTGTACACGCACCTTGGGAGGCACCGGTAATGACCCTTATCGGTGCTGGTGTTGAACTAGGCGAAAGCTATCCTGAGCCTATTGTGGACCACAAAACGGCGCGTCAGGGCGCGCTTGACGCCTATGAAGTGATCAAAAAGGCCAGTTAATCCTCGTCTATGATTGCGACCGCGCGCGTCCAGCCTGCGGAGCCACCCCGCACCTTGTGCGGGAAGCAGCTGACAGTAAAACCGTGATCAGGTAGCGCCTCTAGGTTATGCATCTTCTCGAGGTGGCAATATCCAATGTCGCGACCGGCCTTGTGCCCTTCCCAGATGATACTTGCGTCTTTGTCAGCAGCATAACGCTCTGCTGTGTACGAAAATGGCGCATCCCAGCTCCATGCATCTGTACCTGTCACGCGAACACCACGTTCTAAAAGGTACATGGTGGCCTCATAGCCCATGCCTGCGCCAGCGTTGACGTAATCCTCGCTTCCGTAGCGTTTTCCGGCAGAGGTATTCACGAGAACAATCGTCAAAGGTTCTAACTCAACACCGATTCTAGATAGTTCAGTCTCAACATCGTTTGCCGTAACAACGTAGCCGTCCGGCTTATCTCTGAAGTCGAGCTTTACACCTGGCTGGAAACACCACTCAAGTGGTACTTCGTCAATAGTGATCGCACGCTCTGCACCGCCTGCTTTGTTGTCCATGGTGCTGTGATAGTGATAAGGCGCATCGAGGTGCGTACCGTTATGGGTGCACAACTGCACCATTTCGATCGCCCAGCCTTCACTGTCCGGAAGCTCAGATTTGTCGAGCCCCTCAAAGAAGTCAGCCATTTGCTCGGCGCCTGCGTCGTGTCGAATATAGTCAATCTTCGGACGCATGGGCGGCGGATCACTGACCACATCATTTTCAAGATAAATCGACAAATCAATGAATCGCCGCATGGTTGGCACCCCCTGTGAGCTCGTGATCAATTGGTTGTAATCGTGTCTGACTTTACCCCCACTCGGAGGCGACATCTAACACTTATGCATCTTGGCAAAATTCATTCTCAGGACTAATGTTCCAGCCACGTTAATTTGTTGTGGATCCACTATGAATTTCTTTCAATCTAAACTCTTGTTTGCAACGGTTGCATGCTTGAGCCCACTTGCCAGCGCCGACGGCCCGTTTCCCTCAACCTACCAAGCTCCGACGCACAATCCCACGTTGATCACCGACGCGACAGTGCTTACCGGTGACGGCCAGCGTCTCGACGGTGCCAGTGTCTATTTCGCCAATGGCAAAATTGTTGACGTAAGCACCAGCGTTCTCGAGGTGGATGCAGATACGCGAGTCATCGACGCACAAGGACGCTGGGTGACGCCAGGCGTGATCGACGTGCATTCACACTTGGGGGTTTATCCCTCCCCCGATGTTGATGCGCACTCCGATGGTAACGAGGCAACGGCCCCTGTCACCGCAGAAGTTTGGTCAGAGCACAGTGTTTGGCCACAGGACCCCGGGTTTGGGCGTGCGCTCGCTGGCGGTGTTACCACACTGCAGATCTTGCCTGGTTCAGCAAACTTATTCGGTGGACGCGCTGTGACCTTAAAGAACGTCGCTTCGGTTTCTTATCAAGGAATGAAGTTTCCCGGTGCACCCTACGGTCTAAAGATGGCGTGTGGTGAGAACCCTAAGCGAGTCTACGGTAGAAAAGGTAGCGGCCCTTCTACTCGCATGGGCAACATCGCAGGCTACAGAAACGCATGGATCAAAGCCCAAGACTATCGCGATGAGCACGCCAAATACGCAGCGCTATCAGCCGAGGAGCAAAAGGACGCGAAAAAGCCGAAGCGTGATCTTGAGCTTGAGACGCTTGCGGGCGTGCTCAACGGCGAGATCATCATTCATATGCATTGCTACCGTGCGGACGAGATGTTGACGATTTTAGATCTCGCTCAAGAGTTCGATTATAAGGTCGGCACCTTCCATCACGGGGTCGAGGCTTACAAAATTGCCGACGAACTGGCTGAAAACGATGTGTGCGGCGCGCTGTGGGCAGACTGGTGGGGGTTTAAGATGGAGGCCTATGACGGCATCCAGGAAAACATTGCCCTTGTTGATCGCCCTGACGGCAGTTGTGCTGTAGTGCATTCTGATTCTGACGAAGGTATCCAGCGCCTCAACCAAGAAGCGGCAAAGGCGATGAGTCGTGGCGTAAAAGCGGGATTAGACATACCACCTGAGCGAGCAATCACATGGATTACGTCCAATGCGGCAAAGTCACTCGGCATTGAAGACTACACTGGCAGTCTTACACCCGGAAAGATGGCTGACATTGTGCTCTGGAGCGGCAATCCCTTTAGCGTATACACCAAGGCTGACCATGTCTTTATCGACGGTGTGCACCGCTATGACCGGATGAACCCTGAGCTGCAGCCGGTTTCTGACTTCGAGCTTGGACAACTACTGGAGGCGGGAGAATGAAGCGTTTAGTAACTGGATTGTTGACGGGACTATTGACTGGACCATTGACCGGACTCTCAATTGCCCCGGCCGCCCTCGCCGATAGTGTGCTCGTGACGAATGCAAAGTTGATGAGTATGGGGCCTCAAGGCACTCAAAATGGCGTCAGCGTATTGATTGATGATGGTGTTATCGCTGAGATCGGCACGGACATTTCAGCTCCAGCCGATACGGTGATCGAGGCAGGCGGTGCGGTTGTGACACCCGCGTTGTTTGCGGGTGCGACCGGTACAGGTCTCGTTGAAGTCAATGCCGTCAGAGAATCAGCTGACGGCTCGATGAAAGAGACCAAGGACAACACGGTTCAAGTCGAATTCGATGTCCGCGACGCCTACTCCCCCCTTTCTTCGCTCGTTGGTGTGACGCGCGTAGAAGGCTTCGGCTATTCACTTCTTTCGGCGAGTGGCGGTCAATACTCCGTGGCTGGCAGAGGATCCCTGGTCGATTTTGACGGTGGCTTCGAAAGCTTTGATGGACGTGATGTACTGTTTATTGATGTGGGTGGCTACGCCGCGGATAAGGTTGGCGGCTCACGCGCGGGACATTGGATGATGCTTGAGGGCATGATGGCGGACTTAAAACGCCGTAGCTCTGAGCGCGAGTATTTGAGCCAATCCGGTAAGGATCATCTCAAGGGTCTCACCAAAAATGGCGTCTTCGTATTTGGTGCCAATCGTGCAGCCGATATTAGAAAGGTCATCTCCTTTTCGGAGAAATACAGTCTTAACAGTGTTATCGCCGGTGGGCGCGAGGCATGGTTGCTCGCTGATGAGTTGTCGGCGGCAGGCATCGCTGTCATGGTTAATGGACTCGACAACCTGCCCTCTAACTTTGATGCATTGGGTTCACGATTGGATAATGCAGCTCTGTTGCAGGCGGCAGGTGTGCAAGTCCTGTTTACCAGCGGCGAGACCCACAATGCGCGTAAAGTCAGGCAAGGCGCAGGGACTGCAGTAGCGCATGGCATGCCGCATGAAGCTGCGCTAGAGGCTATGACCACGGCACCCAGTCGCATATTCGGTGGCCGCTCAAGATCACTCGAAGTAGGAAATCGTGCGGACCTGGTTATCTGGAGCGGTGATCCACTTGAGGTTACGAGTTATGCCACGAGCGTCATCCTCGACGGCGAAGTCACGTCCATGGAAACGCGCCAGAGCAAGCTGCTTGAGCGCTACCTGCCAGAGGATGCTGGTCTAGGTCGGGCTTATATCAACCGTTGAGCTAGTCACTCGACGATTCGTTTATGCGTGACAGCGTCGCGGTCGTCGAGTGCCCTTCCAGAAAATCGAGAATAATGACCTCGCCACCTGCGGCGAGAACATGTTCATGCCCCGCGATTTCTGTGACTGCGTAGTCACCACCTTTGACTAAAACATCGGGCGACACGGCTTCTATGAGACGCGCAGGCGTATCCTCCGAAAAGGACACGACATAGGAAACTGATCGCAAACCCGCCAACACCTCCATGCGTGCGCTCAAAGCGTTCACAGGACGTTCTGGACCCTTTAAACGCGACACCGATGCGTCATCGTTAACCGCTACGATTAACACATCACCTAACTTTGCCGCAGATTCGAGATAGCTCACATGGCCCGGGTGAAGAAGGTCGAAACATCCATTTGTCATCACAAGACGTTGATCGTTGGCCTTAAGTTGCGATACAGCAGCGAGCAAATCAGCCTCATCAACAACACCAAACTCCGGTGGCAAGTTAACCGCTGACTCGGCGTTAGCAGCCTGTGCAAGCTCGTCCTTAGAAATCGAGGCGGTACCCACCTTCCCAACGACCAAACCCGCAGCGATATTCGCGAGGCGAGTCGCATGCTCAAGCGAGGTTTGGCTAGCAATGCCCGCCGCAACCGCGGAAATAACCGTATCGCCCGCCCCGGTCACGTCAAACACCTCTTTGGCGAGTGCGGGTAGATGCAGAGGATCACCCTCTTTCAGCTGGAGCGTCATGCCACGCTCGCTTCGGGTAACCAGGACCGCGTCAAACTCATAATCAGTGCACATCGTTTTCGCGGCGTTACTGATTTTTTCGTCCGACTGATTGCAGGCACCGGCAACAGCTTCAAACTCGGACAAATTAGGCGTAATCATGGTCGCACCACGATACCGAGAGAAATTGGTCCCTTTCGGATCAACAAGACAGGGAATGTTTCGCTCGCGACAAACTTCGATCAAGGCCTCGATACGAGAAAGCGTGCCCTTGGCGTAATCACTCAGCAGCACCACATCGTGTTCGGCAACAAGATTGCTCACGTACTGGAGAAACATCTCATCAGCATAGTCATCTAAGGGTTGCTCGAAGTCCATGCGAATGAGTTGCTGGTTCCGGCTCAATACTCGGAGCTTAACGATCGTTTCAGCCTCGCAAGGCATTACCGA
>CBFHQN010000066.1:0-10576 GCA_965657765.1 Luminiphilus sp.
ACGCGCAACCGGTAAGCCCGGCGTTGTATTGGTGACTTCAGGACCCGGTGCGACAAACGCCATTACAGGCATTGCAACAGCCTACATGGATTCAATTCCTATGGTTGTTATCTCAGGTCAGGTGCAGAGCCATTTGATCGGCGAAGACGCGTTCCAAGAGACGGACATGGTGGGTATTTCACGTCCTATCGTGAAGCACTCTTTCATGGTTCAGCGAACCGAAGATATTCCGAGCATCATCAAGAAAGCGTTTTACATCGCGACGACGGGTCGACCTGGCCCTGTTGTTGTCGATGTGCCGAAGGATCTGACGCACCCTGAGCACAAATTTCCTTACGAGTATCCAGAGACTGTCTCTATGCGCTCGTACCAGCCTTCCGAGAAAGGCCATTCGGGTCAGGTCCGCAAGGCGGCAAGACTCCTGCTAAACGCAAAACGCCCGGTCATCTACGCCGGTGGCGGTGTGATTCAGGGCGAGGGCTGTGAGTTACTCACGCAGTTGGCGCGAAAGCTTAACTACCCGGTAACGAATACGCTAATGGGTTTAGGTGCCTATCCGGCGACTGACCGCCAGTTCCTCGGCATGCTGGGTATGCACGGCTTCTACGAGGCGAATATGGCAATGCACCACAGCGACGTCATTTTGGCTGTGGGTGCGCGTTTTGACGATCGAGTTACGAATACGGTCAGTAAGTTCTGCCCGGGCGCAAAGATTATTCATATCGATGTTGATCCCGCATCGATTGCCAAGATCGTACCGGTCGATATTCCAATTGTGGGTCCGGTGACCACCGTGCTCAAAGATCTTGAAACACAGATTGACCAGCAGGTCGCAGCCTCGGAGCGTGCTGTGCCTGACGCTGACGCACTTGGCGAGTGGTGGACACAGATCGATAGTTGGCGCGAAGCGCACGGTCTTTGGCACGGACGCCGCTATGGCGAGTCCGACTTTATCATGCCGCAGGACGCGATTACGGCGCTTTATGAAGCCACCAATGGCGAAGCTTATGTGACGTCAGATGTGGGTCAGCACCAGATGTTTGCCGCTCAATATTACAAGTTCGATTATCCCCGTCGTTGGATTAACTCTGGCGGTCTCGGAACAATGGGCTTCGGGTTGCCTGCGGCTATGGGTATCAAGCTCGCGATGCCTGATGCGGAGGTGGCTTGCGTCACAGGTGAGGGCAGTATTCAGATGAATATTCAGGAGCTATCGACCTGCTCACAGTACGACGTGCCCGTGAAGATCGTAAACCTGCGCAATAACTATCTTGGCATGGTGAAGCAGTGGCAAGACATGCAGTACGACAGTCGCTACTCAGAGAGTCACTACGCGAGCTCGCTCCCTGACTTTGTAAAGCTGGTTGAAGCCTACGGGCACGTCGGCATACAGGTTAAAGACAAGGCGGATCTCGAGCCCGCAATGCGAGAAGCTTTCGCCATGAAAGATCGGCTCGTATTCCTCGATATTTTTGTCGAGCCACATGAACACGTTTATCCCATGCAGGTGGCACCAAGTGGCGCCATGAAAGACATGTGGCTGAGTAAGACGGAGAGAACATAAAGATGAGACGTATACTTTCCGTTTTGATGGAAAACGAGCCCGGCGCACTGTCGCGTGTGGTGGGCCTCTTTTCTCAGCGTGGCTACAACATTGAAAGCCTCAATGTGGCGCCAACAACAGACCAAACACTGTCGCGTCTGACCCTTACTACCACAGGTGACGATCTAAAGATCGAGCAGATCACGAAGCATCTGAATAAAATTGTCGACGTGGTGAAGGTCGTTGATCTCACCGAGGGCGCTCACGTTGAGCGTGACATGCTGTTGGTTAAGGTGCGAGCCGAGGGTGCTCATCGTGATGAAGTAAAGCGCACCACGGATATCTTCCGTGGTCAGATCATCGATGTGGGTCCCTGCACCTATATCATTCAGTTGACAGGCCCAATCGATAAGCTCGATTCCTTCCTTGCTGCACTCGGCGAGGCAGAGGTACTTGAGGTTGTGCGTTCCGGTGTTGCAGGGATGGCGCGCGGAGAGAAGGTCCTTTCCGTCTAGTTTTATAGGCAATTTTTCTGTTGAGCGCATCCATCACTGATGGATGCGCCCGCGCTAATTTAGACCCAATAAAGTAGTATTGACAGCTACTGTTCAACGAATCCACTTGGCGGACCAAACAGCCCGTTTGGCTTATTTGGCTGTTCTGGTGCGCTCAGAGCACGTATCGTGCTGCGATCATAAATATAGATGTCCAACCATTGGACTGGGGTCTCCTAATGTCTCGATTACCCGGGCTGAGCCAGGCAACCGCCGCCTTCGTGATTACCGCGTCACTTGTGATGACGGTGTTTGCAGACAGGGCTTTGGCGAAAGAGCCACTCTCTCCAACGCTACTCTCGGCGATCATGGCCATCATGGGCGGCGACCTAGACTCGGATGGCGACGGTGTCTCGGATCTCGACGATCTATTCCCCGAGGACGCCAGCGAATCCGCCGATTCTGACGGCGATGGCGTTGGCGATAACGCCGATGCTTTCCCCGCCGATGGTGGTGAAACGCTAGATACTGACGGTGACCAAGTTGGTAACAACGTAGATGCCGACGATGACGGTGATGGCATCGATGATGAGTATGACCCGCAACCCCTCGTAGTAACCGATGTAGCGCCTTTGTTAGCTGACTTTAGCGAGGCATTTGGTGGTGCGTTGGTGGGTGATGACGGTACCTTTACCTTCCCCACAGGTTCTGAGTCGTGGGCGGGTTGGGCTAACTCGAATACCGCAATTTATCCGTTTGTCTTCGAGCACGGCGGGCGGATTCAGTTCACCGCATCAGTCCCCAGTGGTGGGTCGGCTGATGTTCGCTTTCGTTTCGAGCGCCTACCGCATCCTGAAGTGGATCCCTCATACAACACCGAGGCGGTAACGGTTTCAGGTGATGTCGCGACTCGCTACACCATCGACGTGCCCTCGCAGGGTAGTAATACCTTTAGGTCGCTAATTCTCTATCTCAACACCCAGGACGTGGCGGTTGCGATTACCGATATTCTCGTGAGACCGGCACGAGCACCCGAGCAAACTGATACCGATGGTGACGGCGTTGCGGACAGCGAAGACGCTTTCCCGAACGATCCGAGCGAAAGTCTCGATACCGATGGCGATGGGGTCGGTAACAACGAGGACAATGACGACGATAACGATGGTGTTCTCGACGGCGATGATTACGCACCGCTCGATCCTGATGTGACCGAAGAGCCCGTCGATGATGTGCTGAAGGTCTATGTTGACGGTACGGTAGGCAGTGAATGGGATCGCGGCATTAACGCGTTCGATCAAGCGTTAGGCTGGGCCGATTGCAGCGCGAGCGCAGATTGTCCATCGATTGCTTGGGAGACGGTGTCTGACACAGATCGTGGTGACGTGCTGCAAGTGACTCACGCCAATAACGGTAACTTGGCGGGCCTTTTCTTTGCCTCAACCACTGGCGTAGACGTCTCCGCTTATGCGAACGGTGCTATCGAGTTCGACATCAAAGTCGTCTCAGGTGATGCGAATATCACCATGAAGCTCGACTGCACTTACCCCTGTACCTCAGGCGATCAGCTGCTCGGTGAGAAGGGCGTTAACGGCTGGGAGTCAGTCAGCGTCGCAGTGTCAGGTTTGAACGCGAGTGGCCTTGATCTCTCTAAGGTAAACACGGGCCTCGTTATCTGGGCGACCAAATTCCAAGACACGGTCTTCCAGATCGACAACGTGCGCTTTACCGGTTATGACGCCGATGCTGGGTCAACCACGCCGCCTGTCACAGTGCCTTATAAGCTCACAGAAATGGGGCTAGGTAGCTATTCAGATACTATTAACCCCGCGAGTTATAAGTGTGTCGAGGACTACGGTGCCTGGCTTTACAACGCGGGTGTTATTCCGTTCACCAACCTTGGTACCTGCGACAACGTTGCGAACGCCAATCCCGTGAAGCGCCTGCCACAATTAGGTGGTGACGCAGCACAAATGCACACGATGACGCATCGCTGGTGGGGCTCTCTGTCGTTTATTGGTGAGATGCGCACGGGTGATGCAAACGGCGCGGCCTACATCACGCCGGACCCCTTTATTGCACGCATCTCAGAGCGCGGCCTGCGTGTTATGGGCATCCCTACGGGTCTGTCTGCAGGTCCGGGTGGCTTTGGTTACACCATTCCCGACCCATTCTCCGAGGTGTTTGACGGTGCGGCCATTGGCAACTCAGCGCACAGCAACATGGATGCGAAGCTGCACGACTATTCCGAAGGTGCTGTCACGGCCGGCTGGTACGACGGCAATACCTTGGTGATGGAGGCGACCTTCGTTTACGGATCGCCCTATATTTTCTTCGAGGTGTATTCAGGCCAGCCACAGATCAAGACCTGGCCCGATGCAACCTCAGGTCAGCGTGGTATCTGGCACGAAGGTGGTAACAGCCTTGGTGTCTGGACTGCGATCGCCGGCGGAAGAAACAACTTCCTAATTGTCGGTGACGCCGGCACAACTTTTAGTGATACCGAGAGTGCGGTGGTCACCATCACGGCGCCAAATAATTCATTTACCTTGGCTTGGTCTCCCGACGAATCTGCCTCAACTCGCGAGAGCCTTGAGGACTATGCACGTAACGTTGTGCGAAATGTGACTATCGACTACGCGGTAGATCGTGCCGATAACAGCGTTACCGTTAGCCACCGCTACCTCGATGCGAGCGGTGAGGCTGTCGAGACTATGGCGGGCTTGATGCCGCTCCATTGGAAGCGCGCTTCAGGCTTGACCTATGCTGCCACTACGCGCAGTGCGAGAGGTGTTATTAAGTTTGCCCCAGCCACTGGCTTTGATTACGAATTGCCTACGGTAGGCGTTTTACCTGCATTACCCGTCATTGACGGTTCGCTCGATGACAGCACCTTGCAAAATCTCGTGAGCCAGTTTGTTGGGCTAGGTTCTGACGTGTGGAATACCCGTACCGATACCTACTGGAACGGTAAAGAAGTGGGTCGTGTGGCGGAGGTCTTGGCACTCGCTGATCAGCTCGGGATGACCTCTGAGGCTGCTGCACTTCGCGATTGGCTCAAAGCAGAGCTGGCGGATTGGATGAGTGCCGAGAAGAATGGCACGCTTGATGACGGTAATTACTTCTACTACGACGAAGACTGGAACACGTTGCTAGGCATGGAGGAATCTTTCTATGCGCACACCTTGTTGCAGGATCACCATTTCCACTACGGCTACTTTATTCGCGCGGCGGCCGAAGTCTGTCGTGTCGACAAAGCCTTCTGCAGCGCTGAGCAATACGGCCCCATGTTCGAGATGTTGATTCGCGATTATGCGGCTGGGCGCGACGATGAACTGTTCCCTTATCTGCGTAACTTTGACCCGGCTAATGGCTTCTCATGGGCGTCAGGCGAGGTTAACTTCGCGCGTGGTAACAACAATGAGTCGACCTCTGAAGCGGCGAACGCCTACGGATCCATGGTGCTCTATGGTCTGGTTACCGGGAATGATGAGATCACTGAGCGCGGTATGTATCTTCATGCCTCGACTTCAGCTAGCTACTGGGAGTACTGGAACGATATCGATGGATGGCGAGGCGGTGACGCTGAGAAGCGCAACTTCCCTCCGGCGTATCCACGGCTTACAACGTCGATTATTTGGGGTGAGGGCAGTGCTTTCTCTACCTGGTTCAGTCCTGCCTTTGCCCACATCTTAGGTATCCAAGGGCTTCCTTCCAACCCGCTGATTATGCACGTTGGGCTTTATGCAGATTATCTAGATGACTACGTGGCTTTGGGTCTCGAGGAATCATCGAATCGCAAGCCCTCTGGTTTACCAGCGGGCCAATGGACCGACCTCTGGTGGAACCTTTGGGCTATGACGGACGCTGACGCGGCAATCGCTGATTATGAGGCGACGACCAGCTACGAGCCCGAGTACGGTGAAGCACCAGCCCACACCTATCATTGGATATACACCATGAAGGCGCTGGGCGAACTGCAAACCGGTACCGGTGAGCTGACTTCAGACTACCCGGCGTCAATGGCCTTCAAGACAGGGAGCACAACCAATTACGTTGTCTACAACTACGGTGATACCGCGAGAACGGTGACCTTCAGTGACGGCAAGGTTGTTACGGCCGCGGCTAACGCTTTTACGGTCGAGTAAAAGTAAGGCTACTCCCTCTTAGGTAATTCCGAAGTAACCCGGCACATACTGCGGCCGGGTTATTTTTTTGTGGAGCGCAACCCCCCAAAACGCTTGTCTATGAGGTTTCATTGGGTGACTCTTACGGACCTTAATTTTCCGGTGTATCCCTAGCGTGGATCGCCGTAAATCTGGCGGAGAACTGCGTGAATAAATACGACGCCATCGTTATCGGAGCGGGCCACAACGGGCTTACCAATGCGGCCTACCTTGCCAAGGCGGGACTCAAAGTCGCCGTGCTGGAGCGTAACCCACATATTGGCGGTGCGACGGTCAGTCGCGAGCTCTATGAGGGTTGGTATTACTCCAACTGCTCCTACGTTTCGAGCTTGCTACGCCCGGAGATTACCCGGGATCTCGAACTGCCTCGTCACGGCCTACAGGTGGTGCCCTTTGGGGGGGGCGCGACGTTTATGCAGAACGGCGACCACTTCGGTAACTACAGCGACTATGCTCGTAAGTACCGAGAGATATCGCGGCACTCTCGGCGTGACGCCAATGCTTACGAGCGTTATAAGGCCGACACTAGTCGCCAGACACGTCTCATTCGACCGTTCCTGTTGAAGACGCCACCAGACCCCACCTCGCTCAAGCTTCGAGACCTCAAGGACCTTGTGGACTTTGCGAAGCCGTTTATCAACATGGGTGAAGAGGGCCTGCTTGATACCATCAAGTTCTGGACGACCTCGGTGGGCGACTATCTCAACGAGTATTTCGAGAGCGACGTCATCAAGGCGCAGCACGCGGGTAGCGGCATCATCGGAACGGCTTTAGGCGTTTACTCACCCGGAACAGCCTATGTTTTGCTCCACCATTACATGGGAGATGTTGACGGTAATGTCGGTGCTTGGGGCTTTGCGCGCGGTGGTATGGGTGCCATCGCCAACGCACTGTCAAAATCGTTTCAGTCGTTTGGCGGTGAGATTATTTGCGACGCGAATGTCGATCGCATCATCGTGAAAGGGGGTCGAGCAAAAGGCGTGGCACTCAAGAACGGCGATGAATATCACGCGGATATTGTGGTCTCTAACCTCGACCCCAAGCGGACCTTGCTCGATATCACAGACGCGGGCGATCTCCCCGAAGACGTCGTTCAGAAGGCGAAGAACTTTAAGATTCGTGGTTCTTCAGGAAAGCTCAACATTGCCCTGGACGGACTGCCGATCTTCAACGGCTTGGATCCCAAGAACCCATTAATGGCCGGTGACCTGCACTTTAGTGACTCACTCGAGCGCATGGAACGTGCCTACGATGATTGGAAGGCAGGTACGTGGTCGAAAGATCCGTATGTCGACATGATGATCCCGTCGCTGACAGATCCGACCATGGCGCCTCCCGGCAAGCACATGATGTCAGTCTTTGTTCAGTACGCACCGCCCAAAGTTGAGGGTCGCGAGTGGACCGATGAGGACAAGGATGGATTTGAAAAATCGGTTATCGACCAGATTTCAAAATACAGCCCCAATTTCCGCGATCTGATTCTCCACTGCGAGACGCGCACACCGCGCGAGATCGAAGCGGAGGTAGGCCTGACAGAGGGCAATATCTTCCAGGGCGAACTGACCTTCGATCAGCTCCTATTTAACCGGCCCTTCCCGGGTTATGCGCAGTACCGCATGCCAATTAAAGGTATGTACATGTGCAGTTCAGGCACTCACCCAGGCGGGGGTGTGATGGCGGCCCCCGGCGCAAACGCGGCACGCGAGATTCTTTACGATCTGAAACGACCCAATACCGTCCCAGGGAGCTACGCCGATGACTAAGTACGATGCCATCGTGATCGGAGCGGGCCACAACGGACTGATCACCTCAAATTACCTTGCCAAAGCAGGCAAAAAAGTCTTGGTCGTCGATGCGCGAAACCAGCCTGGCGGCTGCGCAAGTACCAAGGATTTTGCTAACGGTTTTCAACTCTCTGATTGCGCGCAATGGGTGCATCAGTTCGACGACAAAATCATCAAAGACTTAAGTCTCGAGCAGCACGGGTTTAGCTTGGGAGAGAGCAAGCGAACGGTTGCCCTGCAAGCGAGTGGTGATCATTTAACGATTGATGGTGACAACCTCAGCGGTGCGGGCATTAGTGCGGTAGATCAAAAGGCTTTCAAAGCATTCAGATCGCAAATGCACGCCTTCGCCAGGTTGATGCTCAAGCTCTATCGAACCCGTGCACCGAAAATGGTTGAGGCAAATTGGCGCGATCGCATGACGCTCTTATCTCTAGGCCTCGGCCTTAAGATGATGGGCCGCAGGAACATGCAGGATATGATGCGACTTGTCTTGATCAATATCTATGACGTGATGAACGAGCACTTCGATCACGATGGGCTCAAAGCGGCGATAGCGCTCGATGCCATCACCGGCACCAATATGGGGCCGCGTTCACCGAATACCGTATTCACCTACATTCACCGCATGGTGGGCGAGGCGCTGGGTAATCGGGGCGTCAATCAGGTGATGGGCGGCCTGGGTCGATTGGGCGATGCACTGCTGAGTGCCGCTCAGGCGCAGGGTGTTGAAGTACGACTCGGCGAGGCCGTCAGTCGCATTGTTAAAACCGATGATCGTGTCACCGGTGTCGAATTGAGCTCAGGCGAAGTCCTTGAAGCCGCGGTTGTTGTGTCGAGTGCTGACCCCAAGACCACCTACCGTGACTTGCTAGGGTATAGACACATTGAAGCCGGACAGGCGCGCCGAGTAGAGCAATATCGCACGCGCTCGGGTACCGGCAAATTGCACCTGGCCTTATCGGGCCTTCCTTCGTTTACGGGCGTCTCCGCCGAAGATCACAGCCAGCGCCTGATCATTGCGCCGTCGATGGATGCGATGGAGACGGGGCTGAACCCCATTAAGTACAAAGAGCTGACCTCACAACACGTGTTCGATATTAGCATTCCAAGTATCGAAGACCCTGCGCTCGCGCCAGCCGGGAAGCACATGTTGACGGCTCTCGTGCACTACGTGCCTTACGAGCTCAAGACGGGCTGGGACGGTAGTGAGGGCAATGACGGTGCTGAAAGCGCCCGCGAGCAATTACTGGAGTCACTGCTTCAACAACTTGAGGCCTATGCCCCGGGTATTCGCGATCTCATCATTGCGAGCGAAGTTGTTGCGCCCGAAGACTTCGAGGCGTCACACGGTATGACCGGAGGTAATTGGCATCATGGAGAGCTGTCCATTGACCAAGCCTTGATGATGCGTCCCTTCCCAGGATCGACTCAGTACACCGGTAGTGTTGAAGGGCTTTATCTCTGTGGTGCGGGATCGCATCCGGGAGGAAGCCTCATGGGTCTTGCGGGGAAAAACGCCGCAGAAGAAATACTCAAGCAGGGGGTGTTGTTATGAGCGCTGCTGAACGCAAGACGATGTTACTGACAACGCCGTTTCACTCGCGGGTGGAGAAACTCTGCGAGCTAAACGACTGGGGTGCGTGGCAGGGCTACACCACGCCGAACTCCTACTTCGATGTGGAACTCGAGTACTTCTCTATTCGCAGCACAGCGGGCGTGCTCGATCTTTCCCCGATGAACAAATACCGTATCTCGGGGCCCGATGCCGAAGCATTTCTTAACCGGCTGGTCACGCGTGATGTCAGCAAGATTGGCGTGGACAGAGTTGGATACGCAGTCTGGTGTAATGATGCCGGCGAGCTGATGGACGATGGAACCATTTTCCACCTCGCTGAGAATGATTACCGGCTGTGCTCATACATGCGGGCAGACGAGTGGCTCGAGTGGAATGCGCTCGGTTTTGACGTCAGCATCACTAACGAGTCTGATGACATCGCTGCGCTCGCTGTTCAAGGCCCTGTGTCGTGCACGATCTTGACCTTGATTGGCTGTGAGGGCCTGAACGAGCTCAAGCCGTTTGGCATTGCGCGTTTTGATTTCGAAGGCATCGAGATGATGGTAAGCCGTACCGGCTTTACGGGTGACTTGGGTTACGAAGTTTGGATTGATCCAAGTAAGGCCGAAGCACTCTGGGATGCGCTCTTTGAGAAAGGTCGAGATTACCTGATAAAGCCGATCGGGTCGGACGCGCTTCACATGGCACGAATTGAAGCAGGCTTCCTGCAGGCTAAGGTCGACTTTGTTCCTGCGGAAATTGCCGTCCGTCCAGGCCGCACGCGAACGCCGCTCGAGATGGGCTTGGACTGGCAGGTCGATTTTAATAAGCCATTATTCAATGGGCGTGCAGCGCTGCTCAAGCAAAAAGAGGAAGGTCTGCGGTATCGGTTTGTCCTCTTAGACGTGGAGGGTAATAAGCCCGCCGAGCATTCGTTCATCCTGAAGAACGGCAAGCAGGTGGGTATTGTGACCTCGGCCGCGTGGTGTCCAACCGCGAAGTCTAACCTGGCC
>CBFHQN010000067.1:0-10553 GCA_965657765.1 Luminiphilus sp.
CTCTCGGGGTTTGTGCTGGGCGCGGTTTCCGCAATCGGCGGTCGAAACTGGGTCTATGGCTCAATCGAAGCGGTTGAAACCTTTGTCGTCAAACACTACGAGTCGCAGTATGCGGCGCTTGAGTCTTACGGTGACTCGACGCTCACAGCGGCGATCCATCGGTTTTGCAAGGATGAGGCTGACCATCGCGACGAGGCTGGGGGCGAAGCCAAACGTCAATCGGTACTTTTGAAGGCATGGTGCTGGGTTGTCGGCTTTGGGTCAGAACAAGCAGTCAAAATTGCTCGACGAATCTGAGACTCAAAGACGTTACTTACTCGTTGCCTGAACGCTTTCACCGGACAGCCGGTCTGGTTTCGTTTTATCATCTAGCCCATAAAAAAGGCTGTTAGGCACACACCTCTGGCAATAGCGCCGGTAAAAATGCCGCCAACAGCCACAAGCAGAATAAAAGGATAGGTCATGAATGCTGATCTGGTCAGAGCACGCATTGATGAGGGGCCAGTGGTGCCACTGATGTGGCTCGTTGTTTTCCTCGGCTTTCTGTTGAATCTCGCTGACGGTATCGATGTTGTTGCCATGTCAGTCGCGGCGCCCAGTGTGGCTGCCGCCTGGGGTCTCGAGCGCGCGGCTTTGGGGCCACTTTTCAGCGCGGCGCTATTTGGTATGGCCATTGGTGCGGCGGGTCTGGCGCCACTGTCCGATCGGCTTGGCCGGCGGCTTCTATTAGTTGCGGCTATGCTACTAGTGGGTCTAAGTATGCTCGCCGTTAGCTGGATTGAGAGCATGGCTTCAGTCACGGTATTTTCCATTCTTCGCTTTGTCTCGGGGCTGGGCATCGGTGTCATTTTTGGTAGTGCACCGGCTTTGGCCTCAGAATTTATGCCAAGTCGTTATCGCAGCCTGGCTGTATCGCTTGTGGTCATGGGCTATCCGGTAGGCGCCGTTCTCGCTGGACCTATTGCGAACGCGTTGATCCCCGATTACGGGTGGACGGCGGTCTTTACGGCAGGGGGTGTTTTGACGCTCTGTATCGCCGTTGTTACCTGGGCTTTGCTACCTGAATCCCCTGAGTTTTTGGCAAGCCGAGCAGGCAATCGGCCTGATCGGGAGGTTGTGGTGAACAGCCTTTTAGTGCGACTCGATCGAGATCCGGTATCTGCCCTCGAGACGAATATCACTCGACCAAGTGCAACGCCCGTCGCCCAAATCCTTACCGCTGAGCGACGTATCAGAACGTTTGCGCTTTGGGTTATTTATTTCATGGGTTTCCTCACCATGTACTTCATGTTGTCCTGGATACCGACACTCTTTGTTGATTCGGGATACGCAAGGGCGCAGGGTATTGAGGCTTTAACCGGTTTTAACCTCGGCGCTGTGCCCGGTATTTTGGTGCTGGCTTTTCTCACAACTCGGCTGTCTCTGGTGCCGCTTCTTTCACTGTTCTTTGTCTCTGCGAGCGTTGTATTGGCCTACGTGGGTCTTGCGGAGCCATCGGGGCTCGACAGCTTGATGGTCTTGATGTTTGTCGGCGGCGTGTTCTTGCACGGGGGCTTTACCTGTCTCTATGCACTTGCGACGAAAATTTACCCGAGTGATATTCGTGCTGCTGGCGTGGGCTGGGCTGCTGGGCTTGGCCGCACAGGTGCGATTGTGTCGCCACTCCTGGCTGCAATGTTAATTTCAATGGGGTGGGGCATGTATTCGCTGTTCTTGGTTTTTGCATTGCCACTGCTCGCGGGTGGCCTCTTATTGTGGGTATTCGCTAATGACAGCTAAGTCCGTCGAGTGGTTTCCGAGTCTTGAGGAGCAAGCCCAAGCGGTCGCCTTGGTCGACGGTGATCGAACACTTTCCTATCAGGAACTCCATCGCTCAGTAAATCGAGTGATCGCAGGATTGTTAGACGGTGAGGATTCACTGTATGAAGAGCGGGTGGCGTTTCTCTACCCAGCGAGCTTTGAGTACGCCTCGCTCATTATCGGAATTGTGGCAGCGGGGGGTATTGCTGTTCCGTTGAGTGTCCATGCCAGTGCGGATGAGCTGTCGCATTGCCTTTCAGTTGCCGGTGTGAAGCGCTTGCTCCTACCCGAATCGCTCCGCTCAAGCGGCCTCGACAGAGTATGCGAGCAGCTCTCGGTGACTCAGCTCTCAGTAGCGGACTTACCCGATGCGGCAAGTCCCACGAGCTTGCCAATTACCCCAGAGCAGGGCGCCTTGATTGTCTTTACGAGCGGCACCACGGGTAAACCTAAAGCAGTGGTTCATACCGTTGAGAGTGTGTCAGCTATGGTGACTTCGCTGATAGAAGCTTGGGGCTGGGTTGATACCGATGTGATACCGCTCTTTCTGCCGCTCCACCATGTCCACGGCATCGTCAATATTCTTCTCTGTGCGCTTTGGCGTGGGGCAACCGCTGATCTTTTTGCACGCTTTGATGCTGAGCAGGTCTGCGAAAAGGCGGCTACTGGCCATTATTCTGTATTCATGGCAGTGCCCACCATTTATGTAAAACTCATTGCCTATCTCAAAACACTCGACGCTGAAAAACAAACGCGGATTACGCAGGGTTTTGCTGCCATGCGACTGAATGTTTCAGGGTCGGCTGCTTGTCCCGTGCCGCTATTCGAGGAGTGGGAAGCACTGACCTCACAGCGTTTTTTAGAGCGCTATGGCATGACTGAGTTGGGTATGGCGTTATCAAATCCGTATGCGGGTGAGCGCCGTCCCGGGCATGTGGGTCAGCCACTTCCGGGGGTTGTCATAAAACGTGTCGACGAGAATGGCGACGAAGTGACTGACGCATCAACTCCCGGTGAGTTGGCAGTGAAGAGCCCAACGGCCTTTAGAGAGTATTGGGGCAACCCTGAATCGACTGTTAAGGCGTTTGCCGACGGTTGGTTTTTAACGGGCGATATTGCCGTGATAGAAGAGGGCGCGTATCGCATACTCGGTCGAGCCTCAATCGATATCATTAAGTCGGGGGGCTACAAACTTTCCGCCCTCGAAATCGAGGCCACCTTACTTGAGCACCCGGATGTGAGCGAGGTTGCCGTCATTGGGATACCCGATGATGAGTGGGGGGAATTGGTCGCTTGTGCGCTTGTAGTCAGTCAGCCGCTTTCAGACGATGCACTTACCGCATGGGCGCGCGAACGAATGAGTGGGTACAAAGTGCCTCGCAGATGGCACTTTACTGAGGCGTTACCGCGAAATGCGCTGGGTAAGGTGACCAAGCCCTCTCTGAAATCCTGGTTCTAGCGAGCGAGAGATTTAGAGAACAAGCGCATGGCAGTTGATCTAAGGGTGAAGTAAGCAACGGATGCAGCGCAAAATAATCCACATCGACGCAGATTGTTTTTACGCCGCCATCGAGATGCGCGATGACCCTAAATTACGTGGTATTCCGATGGCCGTCGGTGGTAGCGCGGAGCGCAGAGGGGTGCTCACCACCGCAAATTATGACGCGCGTAAATTTGGTGTGCGCTCGGCCATGTCGACAGCGCATGCGATGCGGCTCTGCCCGCATCTAACGGTGGTGCCACCTCAGTTCATGAAGTATCGCGAGGCCTCGAAGGCAATGCGTGCCATCTTTGAGCAATACACGGAAATCATTGAGCCGCTGTCGTTGGACGAGGCTTACCTCGATGTGACTGAGTCTAGCGGCGAGAGCTTAACCGCAACAAAGATTGCCAAGGAAATTAGGGCCAAGGTTGAGAAAGAGCTCGATATCACGGTCTCCGCAGGCGTTTCGGTCAACAAATTCATTGCGAAGGTCGCCTCCGATTGGAAAAAGCCCGATGGGCTCACTGTTGTGACCCCCGAGCAGGTTGACGCTTTTGTGGGGGCTTTGCCGGTAAAGAAAATTCCGGGTGTGGGGGCTGTAACGGCCGAGAAAATGCACCGCTACGGTTTAAAAACCTGCTCCGATGTCAGAGCTTGGGATCTTCATGATCTCATTCGCCGGTTCGGTAAGTTTGGTGTCGTACTTCACGAGCGCTCACGGGGCAAGGACGAAAGACCCGTGCAACCCAGCCGGATTCGGAAGTCGATCAGTGTGGAAACCACCTTCGGTGAGGATCTCTCAGGGCCCAGTGTTTGGGAGCCCTATGTCGATAAGCTTTATGAGCAACTGCTCGGGCGCATCGAATCAGCAAACGCTTCAGAGAGCATCCACAAGGCCTTCGTAAAATTAAAATTCTCAGACTTCAGCAGTACCACGGTGGAGCGGGTTGGTACTGCCGCCGTTGATTCTGACTACCGCCAACTACTCATCGAGGGCTGGCAGCGTCGTGAGATGCCAGTGAGATTGATCGGTATTGGCGTGCGACTGCAAGACGGTTGGGAGCATGCATCTGGCCGGCTTCCCTTTGAGCAGGACGAGGCTGGTCAGCAGTTTGACAGCGCTGTCAGTGATCAAGCGGTTGATGACGAGACGCACAGTCAGAAAGAAGAGTCACGCTTGGGTTAAGCAGGGCGGCCAAGTATCCTTGTGCCTCTCGCGGCTGCTAAGAGCCTTAGCAAAAATACGAACAAGGATAGGCAAGATGTCCCGAATGATTTCCCAGCTCGAATCAGTGGTAATCGGTGTTAATGATCTCGATGCGGCCGCGGCAGATTACGCGGCCTTGGTGGGCAAGACAGGTGAACAAGGTGCCTTCCGCGGAGCTGAGTCTGTCAGCTTTCAGTTGGCTAATACCTGCTTACGATTGGTGGGTACGACTGAGCGGCAGGGTATGAAACAGCTTGTCTTTGGTAGTCCTGACCTCGAATCGGCGCGACGGAGGTTGCCTAATGTGGGTGTTGACGTTCTTGAGGGTGACTCGGACGGCAACTTTCTTGCACTGAACCCGGAAACCACTCGAAGTGTGAATCTTGCGGTGGTAGCGGAGCGTGAGGTTGTCCCTGAGGATCTCGCGAGTGAAGGCGCTCTCGCGGGGCTTGACCACGCAGTGGTGGCGAGTGGGGACGGTGACTTCACGTCAGCCCTTCTCAGCGGCCGCTTACAACTCGACATGCGCTTAGACCTCACCAATGAAGATTGGGATTCACGACTCATGTTCTTTCGCTGTGGAGACCTGATTGTGGAGGTTTACCAGTCGCTGTCTAAACCGCTTCCGCCCGAACGCGATCGCTTCTTTGGCCTTAGCTGGCGTACGAACAATATTGAAGCCACTAATAGCGAGCTTCGCGAGAAGGGCTTTGACGTGTCGGACATCCGGACGGGGCGACGACCCGATACGCGTGTCTGCACGGTTCGTGATAAGACGCATGGTGTTCCGACGCTGATACTTGGGCGCGATAACTAAGTCTTAGAGAGAGAAACCACCGAGCATCCAGTCGGTAGTTCGAGTATCCAGTAGGTGGGAAGAGCGGAACAGAAGAGGGCGCCCGCACCTGCTAACGGACGCACTCTCAACCTTCGTTAATCCGCTGCTTTACTCAGCAAACGACTTTGCAAGCGCTGCCATCGCCGCATCGACATGCGCATGATAGTTGGTGTCGACAGCAGCGGGTGCGTTGCTGTGCACAGATATCACGACATCGTTTTCGGGGTCGATGTAGATATATTGCCCAAAGATACCCGCAGCCATGAAGGCGCCATCGCCTTGTAGCCACCACTTGTAACCATATCCCTCGAACCCTTTGGATGGTGCGGTCGCATCACTCATCCAGTTTTCGGGAAGTATCGACTCTCCCGAGGCATCCACACCACCGTTCTTAACAAAGATGCCTAAGCGCGCGTAATCTCGAATAGACGCGCTAATACAGCAGCCACCGGTCTCGCCTGCAAAGGCGGCGGACTGAAGCCAGTTCGCTGCATGCTCCATACCGAACCCTTGCCAAATTTTGGCATTCATATATTCAGCAGCAGAGTTGCCGATGGCGGCGCGCAGTACCTCACCCAGTAAATTACTCTCTGCTGTGTTGTAGTTAAACACGGTGCCGGGCTTGTGTTTTTGCGGCAGTTTGCTGAGGTAATCAGTGAGCGCCACGCCTTGGAGTGTGCCGGCGACCGAAACATCGGATTCAGGATCGGTGTAATCCTCGTTCCAGGCGATACCAGACGACATTTGCAGAATGTTCTTCAGCGTGACACGTCCATAATCCGAGCCTTTCAGTCGGGGAAGATAGTCCTCGACTTTGTCATCCACGCTGCCAATAAAGCCGTCCTTGATGGCGGCGCCGATCAGCGTTGACGTAAACGACTTGGTAACTGAAAAAGAGATCCAGACTGACTCGGGACCATGATCTGCTGCGTAGTGCTCAAGCTTTATGGTGTTGCCGTCAACGACCGCCATTCCCATCAATGGCTCACGGCTGAGTAGATCAGCGACGGTGAACGTCTCGCCATCGACCGTGTAGGTGACTGAGGAGAGGTTGTCATCGATCTGTGTCTCCAGCGCATAAGGCGAGGCAGAGGGGTAGAGCGCTCTTGTTGGCATCCACGCGTTGGTGTGGGCAAAAGCAACCCGTCTGTCAGCGTTGGGGTATAGCAGGACGTTGGTGTCGAGATCACCTGATTTAAGCCGATCCACAAACGCTTCTATTTGTGCTTTTGTCGCCGCCTGTGCGGAAAATGAAAGAGCACTTGTGGTCAGTACCGTCATTAGCGCTGCTATGAGTAATCGCATGGTTTTACCTTATTGTTATGACTCTCGTCGTTCGTTGTTTGTTCGTTTAAGCGGGTGGGTTTCTGATCACACCGCTCTCATACTTCCCTTATCTCTAATCGTTGTCATCAGCACCGCTGTGCCGCTCGAACCACGCCAAAATGTTGTTGACCTTGGCAATGAGGTTTGAGGGACGCGCGTAAATGCTATGACTTGCGCCGGGGATTCTTACCATCAGCGTGTCGACTCCCCGATGTTTCAGCGCCTGATAATACTGCTCTGTCTCGCTCATGGGCGTTCGGTAATCCGCTTCACCTGTGAGGAGCATCGTAGGTGTTGAGACATTCCCGACTAAAGAGAGAGGTGAGCGTTTCCAATAGCCCTCGTAGTCTTCCCAAGGCGGCGCATCAAACCAGGTGGTTGCGAAGTAATAGTTGAGGTCTGCCGTCAGAACGAAGCTCGCCCAGTTGATCACGGGTTTGGCTACCACGGCTGCGCGGAATCGGTCTGTTTTTCCGACGATCCATGCAGTCAGGACGCCGCCACCTGAGCCACCGGTGACGTAAAGCTGATCTGAGTCGACATAGCCCCGTTCAATCAGTGCATCGACCCCTGACATGAGGTCATCGTAGTCAAAGCCGGGGTAGGCGAGGTCGATGGTGTTCGCAAATTCCTCGCCGTAACTCGTGCTGCCGCGGGGGTTGGTATAGAACACAACATAGCCCGCCGCTGCATAAAGCTGCGCTTCCGTTGAGTAGTTAGGTCCATAAGCCGAGTGTGGGCCGCCATGGATCTCGAGGATCATGGGGTAGGTTTTTTCGGGATCGAAACCGGGCGGTTTCATAATCCAGCCTTCGATTTCAAGGCCGTCGTGCGACGAGGCCCAGGTCATACGCTCGACCTGTGCCATCTCTCGTTGACCCATGAGATCGCTGTTGAGATCTGTCAGCACTCGGGGGGCTTTGCCGGACTGCAGTAATGCGAGGTCCGCTGGGCGGTCGTCACGACCCAACGTGAAGGCGAGCCTGTTCTTGCCGCCGACAGAGAACGCCCCGCTGGTGTAAGGACGACCGAGCGCAGTACCGCCAAGGACAACGTCGGATTGCTTCAGTGTTCCTTTCAAATCCACTTCCGCGACCCGGTTCATACCAAGGTCGTTGTAGCTGATCCACAGGCTTTTACTATCGGGTGCCCATTGAACATCGGATACCGAACGATCGAGATCGGCTGTCAGTGAGCGACTCTCGCCAGTCCGTAAGTCCTTAACTCTGAGGTCAGCACGGTTGTAGCCCTGACGAATATCTGCAGCGGATGTGTAGGCCAAGTAGCGGCCGTTGGGCGAGACTGCCGGATTGCTTTCGGGTCCGGCATGGTCGGTCATTTGCGTGATTTCGCCATTCGCGAGGGAGGCCGCAAACAGATCGTTTTGACGAGGCTGGTACTCGACATTCTCACGCCGGTTACTGGAGAAAATAATCGACTGACTGTCCGGCATCCACGAGACGGATCCACTGATGGGGTAATCCCCAAACGTCATCTGCCGGGGCGTCCCGCCGTCTGCCGGAACAACAAAGACCTGATTATTGCCGGTGGGTAAATAGCCCCCACCATCACGTCGGAAGGTCATTCGATCGACAACGGTTGCAGGCTCCGCCCATTCGGCACCCTTTGGCTTTGCAGGCATCTCCGCCAACATCGGTGGTTTGGCAGGTACGAAGCGTGTGAACGCAATTTGCGTCCCGTCAGGAGACCAGACAATACTGCGAGGTGACTGAGGCAGTGTGGTGACCTTTGCGGTCTCGCCGCCATCTAGCCACTGAACAAACAACTGCGTCTTACCGTCGCGGTTAGATAAATAAGCCAGCCGATCACCCGAGGGTGACCATCGGGGCGAACTAAAATTGCCCGACCCACTGACCAGAGGTCGGTGATTGTCGCCATCGGTATCGACCACCCAAATTGTCCGACGCCCGCGGTCAGTCATGATATCCATAGACGTTCGCACGTAGGCGACGCGCAACCCATCAGGAGAGACCTGCGGGTCGTTGGCGTACTCCATCTCAAAAACATCTTCGGCCTTAAACACAGGAAGGTCCGAGGCCAGTGCAATGTTTACGCCCGACCCAAAGGCAGCGGCAAGCGCGCTAAAAAGTACAAAAAATCGAGTTAGAGGTTTTCTTGTGAGTGTCATACCAGCCTGCGTCTATCAGTATTGTTTGCAAAGAGTATTACCGAAGGTGGGTCGGGCGGAAAGGGGCCTCGAAAATAAGCTGAGTCCGTAATAACCTAATCACACCCATTTGCAGGCAAGTAAGTATGCGATCGTCACTACTTTGCTTATTCGTTATCTCGGTATTAGGCGCCTGTGCCACGCGCGAAGAGCGCGAGGTGGCCGCCTTGGAAAAAGAGCTAGGTTTGGATGTGGCTCCTTACTTTCCCAAATGCTTGAGCGAGGAAGTGTCGCCGCGCGCAGCCGTAAGAGCCGGCGACTACAACATTGCGCATACCGTGAATAACCCTCAGGGCGATGTCGCGATTGATAAATGTGCACGATGGGAAACCGACGAGCCCACCGGTAACAAAAATCGGGAGCCTCAAAAGCTCGACTTCCAATATCCCGATAAGGGTGAGTCAGAGACTTCAAAGGGCAGAGACACCTGAGCGTCTTTAACCCCGATCGAGGGCGCTATTGATCTTCAGCACTGACCCAGATCGGTGAACTCCAGGCCATTTCAGTAACCGTTGCCGGGACATCCGTAGGGGTTGTAAGCCCGAGTCGCAGACTGTCATAGGTTGTCCAGCGGCAGGTAGGTATCTGAACAACGCGCGCGTAATAAAACGCGTTGTGTGATCCATCATAATCAGGATCAACCCAGTCGGCTCGCAGCTCAGGTACGCCCGCCGTCTCTGACCAAGCGCAATTCCTCAGATCAACAGGGGCCTCAGTGGAAAGACAATCGCCTTCTGCATCGATCTCTGCGCAGGCAATATCAAAGACCTTCTCCTGAGCCTCACCATTTTCAAGCCAGCCCTTAATGATCTGTATTTTCGCGAGTGGTGCGTTGTCAGGGTCTTGTGTTGCCCATACAAATAGCCGCGGTGCCGCTGCATTTTCGTCGCCGGTAAAGAGTGTGCCCCCCATGGGGACACCGGTGGCATAAGCGCTCTCTAAATCCCCCGTTTCGACAAGATCTTCAGCTAAATCGGCACCCCCAAAAAAGCGTAGCGACATGCGAGTGCCGCTGGTGGCATAGACCTCTCGTCGGCTCATGGCGTCGAACAATGCGTCGCGTGTGTTCTCAGGTGCCCACACCGCAGCGAGGCCACCGGGGTTAGTGACCTTAGGCTGCCTCATGCCGTCTTGGAGCCTAACTTTAGCAGGAGACCCCATCCACGCGTTTGCACCTCGGTAGTCCCACTCCTCGGCGTCACCGGGGTTGGAGTTGTGCGTATCGGTTGAAGCCATGAGACCAAACTTCATGGGGTTGAAGCCAAGCTCTTTCTCGAGCACGAGGCCTTTCTTCAGACCATCACGCACCATTGAGGTGGGATGGATGCAGAGCGTGGTTTGGCCTTCCTCGCAGACAGGAAAGAACTGCTCGAATCCACACTCCTCATCGGTGGCACCAAAGCCCAACACACATTCGGAGTTACCCTTAATCTGGAACATCTCAACCAAAGGCTCAAATTTTTCGCGCAGTCGCCAGTCCTCACGCGTGTACGGAATGCCGTCGATTGTCTCGCTCGCGAAGGCTAAGCCCCAGCTTTTGTTGGGATTATGAGGGATGGTCAGAAACTCACAGCCCTCACCACAGGACGCGTCTAATTGTTTCCAGAGATCAATCTCCGAGTCGGCGTCATAGGCAGAAACGGCATAGTCCGGGGTGACACTTGTACGGAAGATCACGTTGCGGTGGTGCTTACCCCGATCCACCATGGCA
>CBFHQN010000068.1:0-10494 GCA_965657765.1 Luminiphilus sp.
CAACACCGTAAGTCTGGTACTGACTACGACCGTGCGAGCGGAATGTCTCGTTTGTAAGGTTGATGCCCTCAACAAATACAACAAGTCCATCCATCACCTCATAAGTAATGTTGCCGTCCCACTGTTCGTACTCAGTTTGGTAACCGGGCTTGATGTCGCCACCCGTGTAGTAGCCATCACGCCAGTTGTAGGCGATTCGAGCCTGGATACCATACTTGTCGTAGAACAGGATGAAGTTGCGCGTATCGGACAAGCCGACAAGTGCAAACTGACTGCCTTGCTGCTCGTTATCGTAGACCGCAGAACCATCCGCGATGGTCATGTTGGCGATAAAGCCAAGGCCTGTATCCCAGAAGTTGTGCTGCCACGCCAGCTCCCAGCCGTCGATACTTTCCTCGCGATCACTGTTTGTCAGTGTATTCACGTTGAAAGGTACCGCCTCATCACGACCAATAACCCCGGTAATCACCTGGTTCTCTGCGTCAACACCGGGCTGATCCGCAAAGTTTGCGAAGATGTAGTCACGGATGTCAGCGTTACCTGGGTAGACACCGGTTTCTGCCTGAATCGCTGCTGCTGCATCGGCGTACAACGGACCAAGACCTGGACTTGCCAACTGATCGTTCAAGATGACGTCCTCTAAGACGCTTCCACCAATCCAATTACGCACCTTCTTATCGAAGTAGCCTGCGGAAATGTAGCTGGCATCACCGTAGTAGTACTCAAGCGATATATCAAAGTTATCTGACTCGTAAGGTAGCAGACCGGGGTTACCCACTGACGCAATCGCCTCTCCGGGTACGCCTTGGTCGACACGAGTGATTGTTGGTAGGTTCAAGGTGCCAACCAGTGAACCGAAGCCCGCACGAGCGATCGATTGGCTCGCGGACGCGCGGAGTACTATGTCGTCGGTTAGCTCAATATCAACGTCGATTGAAGGCAGTGTGAAGTCGTAATCACCCTCGAGAGAAGAGGGAGTCGCACCGTCGGCACGGATAATCTCGAACTCGTTGGTTGATCGCCACTCAACGCGCTCATAGGCCTGTGCCAACGTACTCGATGTGACCTCTGTCTCTTCGTAGCGGAGGCCGGCACGTACATTAAGAGGGCGATTGAAGATTTCACCGGTAAAGTTAAGCTGCAAATACGCTGCAACAGTGTCTTCTTGGAAGACATCCTGGTTATCAGGCGTTGTGCTTGCACAGAAACCGGTTCCACAGTCACCCAGTATGCTTGCCGTTGCAAGGTGCATGGGATCGTCCTCAGGCAGGCTTTGCAGGTACTCAGCGCGCTGAGCGAGCTCTTCCATGTTCGCAATGAAGAAGTTGTTATTTACCTGATCACCACCTGAGAGTTCAGAGTAAACACCTTCAAGCGTAGCGGGGACGACGAGGTCGGCAACGCTACCAAATGCAGAAGTTTGGTTCTGTCCCCAGGTGTTACGCTGAACATTAGAACCCGCTGTGAAGTTCTCTACCTCTGTTTGCGCAAGACCGAAGTCCAACATCAGGGTGTCAGTCAATTCAAAGCTACCATCGAACTGAACCTGCTCGATATTCATGTCGGCCCAGCTGTTACCAAAAACTGAGCCTGAGATCTGGAGGTCATCGGGTGAGATAGGTTCTGCCATGCCAATTGTGAGGACAGGGAGTTCGGTGGTGAAGTTCACCGATGTGAGCTCTCTCCCAAATATCGACATCGCAACTTGAGCAGAGCTACCGTAAACGCTGTTTGGATTGCGCGTTGCTTCGGAGTCATGGTAATCGAGCTCTAAACTCAACCGATCGGTTGGATCCCACTTTAGATTGAAACCGGTCGACTTACGCTCGTTGATCGAAGCGTCAACGAATGCGCCCATAGATAGGTCGGGCTGATTATTCGTTTCGGTATACACGAGAGGGCTCACGACACCTTCCTCGTTGACCCAGTTACCGGACTGACCTGTCGGGCTGAACCATACAGACATGCTGTTGCCTGTGTGACGCAAGTCCAATTCAGCATAGGTATAGTCCAAGGTCGCCGTCAGTGTCTCGATGGGGCTCCACTGCAATGTGACTTGGGCGTTTGTACGCTCACGATCCCACTCATCAAGCGAATAAGTCTGTTGCTGAGGAAGACCTACAATATTGCCAGCGACAGGAGCATTTGTTTGTTGTCCATTATCAGGAATCGCACCGCCATCGCGCTCGAGCCAGTTGCCGTTCGAGGCAGACGCTTGGCCTGATTGACGTTCTTGGAAGCTACCTGTGATGGCAATACCTACGGTGTCATCCATAAACGTGTTGGAGAGCAAGAAAGCTGCTTCGGGTGTCCATTCGTCGCCAGTGAATGAACTCTGGTCTTTAACACCACGTGCGGCAAGTGAGGCAGAGAAGCCAGGGTTGTCGAGAGGCTTCGCTGTCAATACGTTGATGGTCGCGCCGATACCGCCGGTTGGAACACTCGCCTGTGCCGTTTTGTAAACTTCAACGCCTGCAACGCTCTCAGAAGCGATATCACCAAAGTCGAAAGATCGACCGAAGCCGCTGTGCGTTGGCATCTGACGTCCATTAAGCGTTACTAGGTTAAAGTCAGCACCAAAGCCACGAACAGTTACCCGCGCGCCTTCACCGCGGTCACGATCAATTGCAACGCCCGTAATACGCTGAAGTGCTTCTGCGAGGTTTGTGTCAGGGAAGTCACCGATGTCTTCCGCTGTGATCGCGTCCACGACACCCGTCGCATCGCGTTTTGTGTCCATCGCGCGCTTAAGGCTTGAGCGAATACCCGTGACGACGACCTCTTCCATCATCTGATCATTTGCGCTTTCACTGTCCTGTGCCATAGCAGGTGTTGCAGCCATTGCTCCCAGAGCAACCGATACAGCAAGCGATACGCGTTTTTTAGCAAACAAGTGACGATCCATGTTTGGAGTAACCCCGACTAGTTTATTGGTTTGAATTTTTTCCAGACCGTAACATCCCATGAGCGCTGGCGGTAGGACAGTGACCTTGAGACAAGTCGGGATATCGGTGCGGTAAATGGGAAGTGATTAATAGAGTGGTCGAAAGGCCCTGTCCTAAAAGGTTTTTCCGCTCAGAAATTGGCCACCGTGCTGGCAATAGCTGGAAGAGTGATTGCTGACGACTGCCTGTCCATTTTGGCTTCTCTGGTGACCCTGCCATCGCAAAAGTGTCGCAGCGAATCGCTGCGACGAAGTAAATTCCGCATTGGACTACATCGCCCTCTTCACACGTCAAACCTTGCAAGTGTCATTGCGAGTAAATGCGGAGTTGCGGCGGTGTGGTGTCGTCTTACCAACGAGGAATCTACGACGGGCTATGCGACTTTTACGATACTCCATTTCTACTTCCGCTTTTGTCTTGGCGCTCTCTGCATGCCAGCCTGACGAGCCATCGACCGTGAGTGGCATCGATGCAAGCTGTGCCGCCACAGCAATTTCGATGAACGAAGCGAAGTCGTGCGCTAACGCCATAACCTCGCAGATGACGGTTGAGCAGAAAGTCGGCCAAATGATCCAAGGCGAGATTCGCGATGTTACCCCTGAGGATGTTCGGGTATACGGTTTGGGTAGTGTGCTTAACGGAGGGGGCTCGTTTCCTCAGGAGAATAAATACGCCGCGGTTGAAGACTGGGTTGCACTTGCGGATGCCTACTATACGGCGTCGATGGATACCTCTGGTGGTGGCGCGGGAATCCCCATTGTGTGGGGTACGGATGCCGTTCACGGTCACAACAACGTTATGGGTGCAACGCTTTTCCCACATAACATCGGTCTTGGCGCTACTCGCGATACGGAATTGGTCTCGCAAATCATCGGCGCTACCGCTCGCGAGGTGAAAGCAACAGGGATCGATTGGATCTTCGCGCCTACAGTAGCCGTAGCAAAAGATGCACGCTGGGGCCGGACCTACGAATCCTTCAGCTCAGATCCTCAAATCGCTGCAAGCTTTGTTGCACCGATAGTGGATGCTATGCAAGCGGAGGGAATTGCGTCTACCGCTAAACACTTCATCGGTGACGGCGGCACTTTGCGGGGTGATGATCGCGGCGAGACCAGTTTGCCGCTCGAAGAACTGGTGACGATCCACGGGCAGGGCTATGTCGAAGCGATCGACAAAGATGTCATGAGCGTCATGTCATCTTTCAATAGCTGGTACGGAGACAAGATTCACGGTAGCAAAGCCATACTGACTGATCTCCTCAGGGGGGATATGGGCTTTGAGGGGATGGTTGTTAGCGACTGGAATGGTGTCGGTGAGGTTCTTGGATGCACTAACGACAACTGTGCTCAGGCAGTCAATGCCGGCATCGATATGGTAATGGTGCCTGCTGATTGGAGATCGCTTTATAACAACATGTTGGAGCAGGTCGCATCGGGTGAGATTTCGGAGGCGCGTATTGACGAGGCTGTATCGCGAATCCTCGTTATGAAGATCAAAGCAGGTCTGTTCACGCGTGGTTTGCCCTCTAAGTTTGCCGCAGAGTATCGCGATCAAATTGGGCACACTGACCACAGAGCGGTCGCCCGAGAAGCTGTTAGGAAGTCTCAGGTTCTTTTAAAGAATAATCAGCAATTGCTACCGCTCCGCGCAAACCAGCACTACCTTGTGACCGGTCCTGGTGCCGACAATATCGGTCAGCAAAGCGGCGGTTGGACCATCAGCTGGCAAGGAACGGGTAACACAAACGCCGATTTCCCCGGCGCGACATCGATATTTGGCGGTCTCAAACAACAACTAGAGGCAGCAGGTGGCAGCGTAACCACTGATGAGTCAGCAGAGGTAGACGCTGCGATCTTCGTCTTCGGTGAAACACCGTACGCTGAGATGCAGGGCGATGTGTATTCCGTAGCGTGGTACGACCAGCGTGCAGAGCGGTCTCGTATGAAGGCTCTGAAAGATCGAGGTGTTCCGGTTGTTGCGGTTTTCCTGACGGGGCGCCCCATGTGGGTGAACGACATCCTGAACTTGAGCGACGCGTTTGTCGTATCTTGGTTGCCGGGTAGCGAAGGACAGGGCGTGGCGGACGTATTACTGCGGGACGCAGACGGAGGCGTTCAGCACGATTTCACAGGCAGGTTACCGATGCCGTGGCCAGCGCTAGACGTGAATGCTACCGATCGCGACTTGCCGGTTGATGCGTTTGCCTTTCCGATTGGATACGGGCTGTCTGTAACCGATTCGGTTGCTTGGAGTGAGCTGTCCGAAGTGTTAATCGGTGCGGATAACAGTCTCGATCAAGAAGTTTTCAATGGTGGGCCTCGCGGTTCTTGGAAACTCTTCTCGGGAGACTCAAGTGATTGGGCGGTCGAGGCAACATCAAGCAACTCGCAATCCTCAACAGGTAGTGTAACCATCGAGGCAATTGATCGTGTAGTGCAAGAAGATGCTCGACGCTTGACCTTCACGGGCGCCGAAGGTCGGCTTTCGCAGGTTTACATGCAGTCTGAGTACCCCACCGATCTGACGGCGCTTAATGACGCGGGAGGTGCATTATCAATCGACTTCAGGGTCGAGAGTCCGCCGACGTCACCGGTATCGCTGAGGATGGACTGCAAATACCCCTGCTCCGGCGCCGTGCGATTCACTAAAGTATTACTCGATGCTCCTGTGGGTGAGTGGACCAAGCGCGCGGTACCCGTCGCCTGCTTCCAAGAGGCAGGTCTAAATTTGCCGCAGGTAAATACAGCCTTTGTGCTAGCAACTGAGGGTGATATAACGCTGGACGTATCGGAGATCAAACTAACAACAATGCCCGAGATACGATCGATAGCATCTTGCGCAGACCTTGTTAACGACACAATGTTGCTCGACTAGCGTGATTACGCTCCCGTCGACAACGAATAATAAAAGGGGTTCATATGGGCACCATTGATTTGGTGATTCTGGCGGTTTACGCCATCGGCTTATTTGGCATCGCTCAGTGGGTATCGCGTGACTCAGGTCAGGCAAAAACCACAGAGGATTATTTCCTAGCAGGTAGGACGCTGCCTTGGTGGGCGATTGGCGCTTCCTTGATTGCGGCTAACATATCGGCTGAGCAGATTATTGGTCAGTCCGGTCAAGGCTTTGTCGTCGGTCTAGCGATTGCAGCGTATGAGTGGCAGGCGGCGATTGTGCTGCTTATCGTGGCCAAGTATTTCCTGCCTATCTTTTTAAAGCGCGAAATTTACACCATGCCGCAGTTCCTTCAGACGCGTTACGGCACGGGTGTTAAGTCCTTGATGTCCTTCTATTGGATCGTCTTGTACACCGCAGTCAATTTAACCGCTGTTCTTTGGTTGGGTGGTCTGGCAATCGAGAGTTTTACGGGGCTTGATGTGATGATTGCCATGACAGGGCTTGCCATCTTTGCAGTCACGTATTCGATTTATGGTGGCTTGAAGGCGGTTGCACTGACCGACATCATCCAAGTTGTGATTCTTATCCTCGGCGGTCTGGCGATCACCTGGATTGCCCTCGATGCCGTCGGATCAGGGAATGGCGCTGGAGCTGGGCTGGCTCGGCTGAGTGAAGAGGTTCCCGGTCATTTTGAAATGATTCTCGATAAGTCACACCCCAATTACGGGGATCTTCCGGGGATTTGGACGTTACTGGGTGGGCTCTGGGTTCTTCATTTTTCGTATTGGGGTTTCAACCAATACATCATTCAGAGAGCACTCGGTGCGGAGAGCCTGGCTGAAGCGCAGAAGGGTCTCGCTTTTGCGGCCTTTTTGAAACTACTGATTCCGCTCATTGTGGTCATTCCCGGTATCGCGGCACTGGTTCTTGCACAAGACGGCGCACTTGCCGCGGAAGTTTTGAATGAAAAATCAGATCGAACCTACGGCGAGTTGATGAAACTTGCACCCGAGGGGCTTCGCGGGTTGGTTTTTGCCGCCCTGATAGCGGCAATCGTTTCGTCGCTAGCATCAATGATGAACTCGATTGCAACCATCTTCACAATGGATATCTACAAGCAGTACACCGCTGGAGATCGCGGCGAAGCACATTACGTCACTGTAGGGCGTGTAGTCGCTTTTGCAGCGATGCTTATTGCGCTGGTCCTTGCCCGACCGTTTCTAGGTGGGATGGAGAGCGCTTTTCAAACGATTCAGGAGTACACGGGCTTTATCGCACCTGGTGTGGTGATTATTTTCCTTTTGGGATTCTTTGATCGTCGTGCCAATGAAGCGAGTGCCTACGCCGTGTTAGTTGGCTCAGTTGTCGCTAGTTTGGCGCTCAAGGTAGCCATGCCGGATCTACCGTTTGTCTTACGCATCTGGCTCGTATTTTTGCTAAACGTAGCGCTTGGGGTCATCGTTTCGCGCCTGACACAGGCACCCGAGGAGGGGCAGCCAGTCATGCTGGGCGATATTCAGTTCGGGACAACGCAAGGATTTAATGTGGCTTCGATTGCCATCGGCTTGATCCTCGTGCTTGTTTACGTCGCGTTTTGGTAACGGAGTGTTTTTTCAGTGGAGCGTTTGGACTAGAGGGCTTCAGATAGCCGGGTGTTTTAGTAAAAGCACCGCGGTAATCAGTATACCGCTGGGCACGTTCAACACTTGAAACCTCGAGCGCAGCTGCGGATGACCCATAAAGTTTGAGTCGAACTCGTCGCATAAAAAAAGGCCCCAGTAGGGGCCTTTTTCGTCTGAGCACTCGTTTGCGCTATTTAAGGTTTTTCTTGGTAAGTGCTCGGTACATCTTGTCTTTGAAGCCCACGTAGGGAGGTCCCATGAACTTGTTAATGGTGAAGTTTGCCTGATGGAATACTGGGCGCATTTTCGAGCAAGACATGAAGCCTTCCTTGCCGTGGTAATGCCCCATACCGCTGCCACCGACACCACCAAAGGGTAGATCGTGCTGTGATACGTGAAGCAGCGCGTCATTAATACTGACACCGCCCGACATGATGTGAGTGATGTAGTGATCGGCAAGTTTCTTGCTCTTTGTGAACGGATACATTGCCAGCGGGCGGTCTCCCGCATTGACGTGCGCAATGACGTCGTCCTCAGACTCATAGGTCATAATCATCAGGATTGGGCCAAAGGTTTCGCGGTTGCGAATGATCATCTCAGGAGAGGTATCTACCACGAACTGAACAGGGACCTTGCGGGTCTCTGGATTGGGCTCTTCGCCTGTGGGGTTAATGATCTTGGCGCCATAGGCACGGGCATCATCAAGCGTTGCCATCATGCGGTCGTAGGCGCGCTGGTCGATCATTGACGTGTAGTCATCCGAATTAATCGTTGGCACGTTCGCTTTTAGCCAGTCACTACAGTGCTGAATAAATTCATCGGCCTGTGACTTATGGACCATCACATAATCGACATTCACGCAAATTTGGCCTGCGTTGAACTGCTTGGCAAACATAATGCGCTCGGCAGCTTTTGCGAGATCGTATTTTGGATCGATGATAGCGGGGGACTTGCCGCCCAGCTCTAGGATCACAGGGGTGAGGTTTTCTGCCGCAGATGCCATCACTTTTTTACCCGTCGCACCAGATCCAGTGAAGATGATCAGGTCGAAGGCGAGTTTGGAGAATTCGATGCCAACGCCGCCGGTTTCTTCAAGGAATACAAGCTTGTCTTCGGGTAAATACTTTGGAGAGAGCTCGCGCAGCAGGCGTGTCAGCGAGCGGCTGTTCTCGGACATTTTGACCATGACTCGGTTGCCCGCAGCAAACGCCGTAGCAATCTGCGATACCGACAAGAAGATGGGGAAATTCCACGGAATAATAAGCCCCACGACGCCCAGTGGTTGAGGCTTTACTGTATTGCTTGCGAAGGGAAACATTGTCGAGTCAATGTGACGCTTTTCGTCTTTCATCCACTTCTTTAGATTTTTGAGAATGTCATCGATGCCGCCCCCGGTACCGATGAATTCCGCAAACATGGTCTCGTGCTCTGACCGGTGTCCGTAGTCCTCGGAAATCGCCTTGGAAATAGCCTCGGTATTGTCGCCGATGAGTCGCTTGAGTTGTTTCAGATCGTGCTTTCGCTCGTCGAGGGTCGGGTAGGGCGCTTTGTGGTACGCCTGGCGCATCTCATCGAGCTTCATCTGCATTGAGCCGCGAATGGCTTCCGCCTGCTCTACCGAAGCAGCAATGGATGGGTTGATATCAGCGATCGAGTTCATGGTGGCCTCGTTATTGTTGGTTGAGATCGAAAAGTACCCCTGTGATCGCGGCTTTGCAAATGCCAATTATCCTGATGGGGCCGTCGATGTGTGGGCGGTTTTTGACAGGTTTAGAGTAAATCCTGATCGCCCGGGTGTAAGACCGCGCATTGCCGGTACTCCGAGCGGTCGCTATCATGCGCGGTGTGGGTCTAGTACGAGCCTGCGGGCCTCACTTCTCCGCCAAAAATCCTATTCGATATTAAAGGTGTTGGATACATAAATCGGCAGATATAACTGCCTATAAAAAAGGGAAAATAAATGTCAGATCGCGTATTGATGAGCACTACAGACGGTGTCTGTCACGTCAGATTAAACCGAGGCGATAAAATGAACGCACTCGATCCAGTAATGTTCGAGGGCCTCACTGGTGCGCTTGAATCGCTTGCAGCTGACGCTTCCATCAGGGCAATTGTGCTGAGTGGCGAGGGTAATGCCTTTTGTGCCGGTCTCGACTTGGGAAGTTTTGGTCTCAACGATGACGCGCCTTCTGACCTCGTTCCCCGAACTCATGGCAAAGCAAACTGGGTGCAGCACATGGGCTGGGGTTGGCGTCAGCTCCCCGTGCCTGTGATATCTGCGGTGCATGGTGTGTGTTTCGGTGGTGGGCTTCAATTGATGGCCGGCTCTGATATCAAGATTATTCATCCGGAAACACGCTGTGCGGTTATGGAGATGCGTTGGGGCTTGGTGCCTGATATGTCGGGTTATCCGCTCTGGCGCGGTAATGTACGTGACGATATTTTGCGCCGTCTGGTTTACACGAACGAGATCTTCTCAGGCGAGGAGGCGCAGAGCTATGGATTCGCGACCGAGGTGAATGAGGATCCGCTTGCGCGAGCATTGGAGCTTGCCAAAGTCATTGCTAGCAAGAATCCAGATGCGATTCGAGGTGCAAAACGGATCTCCAACATGATGGGGGAGGCGACCGATGCAGACTTGCTCATGGCTGAGTCTGTCGAGCAAACAGAGATTATCTACAAGCCCAATCAACTTGAGGCAGTGGCTGCATTTTTCGAGAAGCGCGAAGCGAAGTTCGGTTAATCTCAGCCTCGATGTCCTCTTGGAAAAGCGCGGCAGTTGCCGGCGACGGTGCGCAGAGAATGGGCCTCACAAAGGTTTTCGAGTCCTTGCTAAGCGACTCGATGCTCAACCCATGATCAGCCGGTGCTTCTATCGCGAGTATCAGCCGGCAGTGCTCGGTCTACTTAAAAGCCACTGGCGATGCCTAAATGATTGATATTAAAAAAAGCGCCCGCGGGCGCTTTTTTATTGAACGTTTCCATTGTGGGTCTCGAGAAACGTACCCATCGGAGCGCGCCTAACACCT
>CBFHQN010000069.1:0-10402 GCA_965657765.1 Luminiphilus sp.
AGGGAACTCTCTCTCCCACTCACGAAGCATCTTCTTGATTTCAACTCGCTGCAGGTTTTCCTGAGAGCCACACAGATTGCAGGGAATGATGGGGAAGTCTTGCTGCGCTGCGTAGCGCTCGATATCGCTTTCTTTGCAGTAAGCAAGCGGCCGAATGACGATGTTTTGTTTGTCGTCGCTCAGTAGCTTTGGTGGCATGGCCTTCAGCTTCCCACCAAAGAACATGTTGAGAAAGAGCGTCTCCACAATATCATCGCGATGGTGTCCCAGCGCAATTTTGTGAGCGCCGATCTGTTCTGCAAAGCCGTACAGCGTGCCGCGCCGCAATCGGCTGCACAGTCCGCAGGTGGTTTTTCCCTCAGGGATAACTGAACGCACCACACTGTAGGTATCACGCTCAAGAATATAGTACGGCACGCCCATTGCCTCGAGATACTCGGGCAGAATGTGCTCGGGGAAACCCGGCTGCTTCTGATCGAGATTGACCGCAATGATTTCAAAATCGATGGGTGCGCTTCGCTGCAGGCGAAGCAAAATGTCCAGCATGGTGTAGGAGTCTTTACCCCCGGAAAGACATACCATCACACGATCGCCCTCTTCGATCATGTTGTAGTCGGCAATAGCCTGCCCCGTAAGCCGTCGAAGCCGTTTTCGCAGTTTATTCTGGTTATAAGAGGCCTTTCGGTGGTCGCCAACTAGCGACTCAACCGACGGAGGCTCCCCACCATTGGGTGAGTGCGCTTGAACCGGATTGATAGGCTGAGACATGCGGAAATCATCGCGTCAAAACGCGGATCATAATTGTCCCGGTCGCACATCGCAAAATTAGCGAACTGAATACAGGTAATTGGACGATAAAACGCACTTGCAGTTTGCCGCCGAGACCACGAGAATTCGCGTCGCAACTTTGTCCATATCCGCATCTTTGACAAACAGCGGTCTGGGGCCGTGTATCTGAGGAGAACCAAATGAAGACACCTGTAACAGTTACTGTAACCGGCGCAGCCGGACAAATTGGTTATGCACTGCTTTTTCGCATTGCGTCAGGTGCCATGTTGGGCAATGACCAACCTGTAAAGCTGAACCTGCTCGATATCACGCCAGCACTCGATGCGCTCGAAGGCGTGAAGATGGAGCTCGACGACTGCGCGTTCCCACTGCTCGCAGGTATCACTTGTAGCGATGACCCGAATATCGCCTTTGCCGATGCTGATTACGCCCTGCTTGTTGGTGCGCGCCCGCGTGGACCCGGTATGGAGCGCAAAGATCTACTCGAAGCCAACGCAGCTATTTTTTCTGCCCAGGGTAAAGCGATGAACGCTGTTGCTAGCAGAGACATCAAGGTGCTCGTCGTAGGTAACCCCGCTAATACAAATGCGCTGATTGCCATGCACAACGCACCGGATATTTCCGGCAGCCAGTTCACAGCGATGACTCGTCTGGATCACAACCGTGCTATCACGCAGATCGCACAGAAAACGGGTGTTGTGAATACGGACGTCACTAATATGACTATCTGGGGCAACCATTCGGCAACACAGTACCCTGACCTTTTCAACGCGCGAATCAAGGGTCAGTCAGCGATCGAATTGGTTGATCAGGCTTGGTACGAAAATGACTTCATCCCGACCGTACAGCAGCGTGGTGCGGCCATCATCAAAGCGCGGGGTGCGTCCTCGGCTGCCTCAGCAGCCAACGCTGCTATCGACCACATGCGTACGTGGGCTCTGGGAACGGCTGACAACGACTGGACCTCAATGGGTATCTTGTCCACCGGTGCGTACGGTGTACCCGAAGGCTTGATTTACTCCTTCCCCTGCACTTGCACCAACGGTCAATACACTGTCGTAGAAGGTGCAGAAGTGAATGAATTCAGTCGCGCAAAAATGGACGCGACCGCTCAGGAGCTCAGTGAAGAGCGTGATGCGGTTAGACATCTGCTGGGCTAAAACTTACTAAGCCAGCACAAAAAATCCCAGGGTATTGGACTTTCGGCGCTGGTTTATCATCCGTTCGGTCATAATCGATGATCATGGTTGCAGCTCACTCCGGGCTGCGACCTATTTCTAAGCGGGCCCGCTAAGCCACCTCTCGCCAACTGCCAATGATCAGTGGCGCTGCTCTCTTCTGTTTATGGCGCGAATTTTAACGCTACCGGGCCTAAGCATACATTCCTCGCCCATAGTGGCCGAGCCGCTCTATTTTCGAGCGACTTCGGTACCACTTTTCAGGGAGGGCTGGCTGTCGTGTTCCGCGACTGAGGGTAGAATTTCTATAAACTGCCCGGTTGCGATGACAATCATAGCGGTGGGTAGTAAGTGGAAAGCCTTCAAAGTTCTCGCAAGACCTGCAGGGGTGGGGCAGACACTACTTGCCGACATGCATACGTGCCCAAGCTTCCGATTATCAGTGACCCCAGAAGAATACCCAGAGGCCAGAGTAGCCATTGCACTTGGTAATCCAACTCGAGCATCTGAGTCTGCAATACCCAGCCAGCGGCTTCCGAACCCATAATAGCGAGTACCCCCGCAAGTGCACCCATCGCCGCAAATTCGATCGCTACAGCGCCCAACAAGGTCGCTCGACCCGCACCCAAGGCCCGCAGAATGGCACTTTCGTGCAGACGTTCATCAACACTAGAACTCACGCCGGCGATAAGTACTAATGCCCCGGCGACAAGAATAATGACCAGAACGAGCTCAATCGCCTGACTCACCTGATCAATAATGGTTTTGATTTCTTGGATCGCCACGTCAACCTCAATCAAGGTAATGGTCGGCATAAACTCAAGCAGTTCTGAAACACGATGTTTCTCATCAGGCTCGAGATAAAAGCTCGTGAACAAGGTTGTTGGAAAACGATCAAGCAATTTTTCGGGAAAGATGACGAAGAAGTTGGGCTGCATGGACTCCCAATTAACCGATCGAATACTTGCAACGGTTACCTCAAACTCATCCGCAGCAATGCGCAAGGTCAACTGATCCCCTACCCTCGCCCCGATGTCATCAGCAAAGCCATCCTCGAGCGAAATCAGCGACTCCTGAGAACCGACTGGCCACCACTCACCGCTAAGAATCTCATTGCCTTCTGGCTTGGAGTCAGTGGAGGTAAAGTTTGCTTCACGCTGTCGTGGACCCGCTGCATCAGGCCCCCATTCAGGAAGCGTACTGCCATTTACTTCCATGATACGGCCACGCGCCGCCGGGTAGAGATCGCCTACCTCGATATCGCGCTCCGAGAAAAATTGAAGCAGTGGCGCCTCATCGATTGGGGCTACATTCAGAATGAAGTGATTGGGAGTGCCCTCGGGAATCTGTAGACGCCATTGATCTAGCAAACTTGTGCGCACAGCCGTCAAAACAAGCAGTAACATGATAGCGATACCGAAGATAACGACTTGGAAGGCACTGGCTGTACCGCGACGCTGCATTCCCGCCAACGCCAAACGCCAAACGCTGCCAGCGCTGCTGCCGATCTGCCGCGTCCCGCTCAATAAGCCCTTTGCAACAAAGAAACCAAGACCAACGGTTATCCCAATTGATCCGAGTAGCGCTGCCGTCAGCTTGATATCACCGCTGTACCAGAGCATTAGGCCCCCAAGGGATAACGTGCCAAGCAACAGATCCGTTGCTCGAGTAGAGTCGGCGATGGTCGTTTCTCGCCGAATAACCCGAAGTGGCGACACGGCGCCGAGCCGCGCGAGTGGCGGCCATGCAAAGAAAGCAATACACACCAAAGCTGTCACTGCACCCGTAACATAGGGGATCACTCCTGTGCGAGTCACCTCACCCGGTAGTTGATTTGACAACGCATTAAACATGGCGTCCTGCGCCAACCATCCGATACCGCTACCGACCGTGATCGCGAACATACCAAGCCAAGCAAGGCTCAACGCATAGAGTGTGCGAATCGTATTTTTGGTAGCGCCAAGGCTTTTCATGACCGCCACCTGATCGGTGTGCCGTTCACCAAAACGTCGCGCAGCCACCAAAATTGCAGCCGCAGCGAGCATCACACCAAGACTTCCTGCGAGCAGTAAAAATCCACGCGCGCGCTCCAGCGTCGCACCGATACCCGGTTGAGACTCATCAACCGACAGCAACCGTTGCCCCTGCACCAGCTGAGGCTCGACCCAATTTTTGTAACGCTCTAACGAATTTGCCTCACCCGCCATGAGCAAACGGTAGGTCACGCGGCTACCCGGCTGAATGACGCCCGTCGCGTCAAGATCATCAACATGCATGACCAGCCGAGGGCCATAGCCAAAAAACCCCGTGGTCGAGTCAGGTTCATCGAGAAGCGTACCCGCCACGCGAAGTGTTGCATCACCGACGTAAACTTCGTCGCCCACGGCTGTCTCCAACTGCTGAATCAAGCGCGGTGCAAGGTAAACGTTTCCCGGTTCGGGCCTGTCGGTAGTAAGGCCACCACCGCCCAGGTCGACACGCAAGGACCCTCGCAACGGGTAACCGCCGCCAACGGCCTTGACTGAAGCCAAGAACATGTCATCGCTCTCGGATATCACCATCGACGAGAAGGTCACTGTTTCACCCGTCGCACCAACGGTATTTATCGCCTCTTCCAGCCACTCAGCAGGAATTTCCCGAGAACTCGAAACAACAAGGTCAGCAGCAAGGAAACTCGCAGACTCGCGTTCGAGATTGAATTGGAGGCGATTCACGAAACCGCTAATCGCAACGACCAAGGACACTGCCAATAACAGAGCACTGAGCAATACACCCAACTCGCCACCTCGCCAGTCCCGAACGAGCAGCCTCATTGACGCTACAAGGGGTGATTTCATGCAGCTTCGCTCAATTGACCCGCTGTCATCACTAGTTTGCGCTGGCAGCGATCAGCAAGCGTGTTGTCGTGGGTTACGAGCACGAGTGTCGTTCCCTCCTCTTCATTGAGCCCAAATAACAGCTCAACGATCTTGGCGCCCGTTGCCGTATCGAGGTTACCGGTGGGCTCATCCGCGAATAAGATGAGCGGCTTTGCAGCGAAAGCACGGGCGATAGCGACGCGCTGCTGCTCCCCGCCTGAAAGTGTACGAGGGTAATGGAATAAACGCTCGCCAAGCCCAACACGTGCCAGGTAGTCCTCGGCCATCACGCGAGCATCATCTGTACCGGCAAGTTCGAGCGGTAGCATGACGTTCTCTAGCGCAGTTAGCGCAGGTAACAATTGGAAACTTTGGAAAACAAAACCCACTTTTTGGCTCCGCAATACGGCTCGCTCATCCTCATCGAGCTGCACGATATTGGTGTCATCGAGGTAAATATCACCCCCTGAGGGACTATCCAGGCCAGCGAGCAAGCCTAGTAACGTCGATTTGCCTGAGCCCGACGTACCCACAATCGCTGCTGTCTCTCCACGCTTGATTTCCAAATCGATCCCTCGCAGGATCTCCAAATCCGCATCAGCGGTTTTTACGGACTTATTCAATTGGGATGTTTTGATCATGCGTCTTTACCTCTCGCATCACTTACGACGCCACCGTCACCTCGGATTGACGCGACTCCGCGCCTCCCTTTGTCTGCGGCTTGGGGTTAACCGCAGGAGGTATGTCACTTCCCTCGTGCGAAATGCCTTACTTTTTGGCCCGCTACTACTGACCGGCGCCGTAACAAGCTCCACCGCAACCGCGGAAGCGCCTGCAAAAATTCTTGTTGTTGGAGACAGTCTGAGCGCAGCCTATGGTCTTAACATGGAACAAGGCTGGGTCAGTTTGCTTGAGCAACGTCTGCAAACACCGTTTGAAGGTTCAACGGTGATCAATGCAAGCATATCAGGTGAAACCACTCGCGGGGGGGCCTATCGACTCTTACCGTTGCTCAAAGACCACAAACCGACCTTGGTTATCATTGAGCTGGGTGGCAACGACGGACTACGTGCCCTTCCTATCAAACAAATGCGCGAAAACCTGACGCTGATGACAACTAATTCACTCGCTGCTGGCGCAAAAGTACTGTTGCTTGCCGCAGAAGCACCACCCAATCTGGGACGTCGCTATACAAGCCTGTTTAGAGGGATCTACGAGCGACTCGCCGAAAGTGAGCGGGTCGAGACTTTGCCGTTTATTGTCGAATCTGTGTTTTTGAACCCAAGCTTGATGCAGAGCGACGGTATCCACCCAAACGCGGAAGCCCAGCCGATGCTCGTAGATGTAGTCTGGCCGACACTCCTCATGATGCTTGAGGAGGATTCACGATGAGCGAGGCACGGCCGATAAGAGATCGTGTCGAAACCATCATATTCGGCACAGAAACGCGAGCAGGTAACCTCTTCGACCTGACGCTCCTCATTCTCATCCTCGCCAGCGTATTCGTGGTCATGCTGGATTCAGTGGAGGCCTATCACACGTCTTACGGCGCTGTCTTCCGGTGGGTCGAGCTGGGATTCACTCTAATATTTGCGGTTGAATACCTCACTCGTCTGTGGTGTTTGAGACGTCCTGCTGTCTATGCCATCAGCTTCTGGGGCGTAGTGGATCTCTTAGCCATCCTCCCAACATTTCTGACGTTATTTGTGCCCGAGGCCTCGTCACTTATCGTCATCCGGGTGCTTCGCGTTTTGCGGGTCTTCCGTATCTTGCACCTCTTCGAGTTGCACGAAGAATACATTGAGATCATCGGACTCATGCGGGCTACGGCACGATCTATCATGGTGTTCTTCTCCATTGTAATGGTGACGGTGGTTGTATTCGGTTGCTTGCTCTACGTGATTGACGGACCAGAGCACGGCTTTATCAGCATTCCGATGAGTATTTACTGGGCCGTCGTCACGATAACAACCGTCGGGTACGGGGATGTCGTCCCGGGAACGTCGATGGGCCGGTTTGTCGCCTCGATTGGTATTTTGATCGGTTATTCGATTTTGGCTGTGCCGACGGCCATCGTAACCAGTAAACTATGGGAAAGATTGGGATCCCGTCGAGCCGCGCAAACGCTGGCATGGAACTGTCCGGTGTGTGCGGGCGTAGATCATGCTATCGATGCGCAACACTGCAAACACTGTGGTGCGGATCTCGAGGTCCCTGACGAGCTGAGAGAGCAAAAGCCACAACTCCCGTGAACGAAAAACCGACAGACATATTTTCACACCGCAAGTATTGGGCGGAATGCTTTGGGCCTGCACCGTGGCTCCCCATGTCCCGTGCTGAAATGGATCAGCTCGGCTGGGATAGTTGCGACATCATTATCGTGACCGGTGACGCCTATGTTGATCACCCCAGCTTTGGTATGGCGGTCATCGGGCGTGTACTCGAGGGCCAAGGGTTTCGGGTAGGCATCATCTCACAGCCCGATTGGCGTAGCGCCGAGGCTTTTCGGTCACTGGGTAAACCAAACCTGTTCTTTGGCATCGCCGCTGGAAACATGGACTCGATGATCAATCACTACACCGCGGACAAGAAGCGGCGCAATGATGACGCCTACACAGCGGGCGACATTGCCGGCAAGCGACCCGACCGTGCCGTAACTGTTTACAGCCAAAGGGCGCGCGAAGCCTACAAAGATGTCCCAGTTGTCATTGGTGGTATCGAGGCCAGCCTGCGGCGAATGGCGCATTACGACTATTGGAGCGACAAGGTTCGTCGCTCGGTGCTCGTCGATAGTAAAGCCGACATCTTGCTCTACGGAAACGCCGAGCGTGCCATTGTTGATTTGGCGCATGGCCTAGCTGAAGGCAAAACGATTGAGCAACTCCGCCATCTGCGCGGCACAGCCTATGTGACAACAGCGCCTGAGCCAGGTTACCGAGTCATTGACTCAACATCGGTAGACGAACCAGGCAAAGTTGATCCGCACCTCAATCCTTACGAAGGCATGGAGCCTGAAGTGTGTGAAAGCGAGGCAGCCAAATCTGATGATGGCTCTGCTGATTCACAAGAGATTCAGGAACCGGCCCAGGTGGTGTCGCTTCTTGCAAGCAGCGCACCCTCTCGGGACGTTATTCGTCTACCCAGCTTTGAAGCGGTCAAAGACGACCCCGTGCTCTATGCGCATGCTGCGCGCGTCATGCATAAAGAAACCAATCCGCACAACGCACTCGCGCTCATACAAGCGCATGGTGACCGAGAGGTTTGGTTCAATCCCCCACCCATTCCACTGAGCACACCTGAACTTGACTGGGTATTCGAGCAGCCTTACCAACGGCGTCCACACCCGGATTATGGTGACGCAAAAATCCCAGCGCTTGAGATGATTCAGCACTCGGTCAATATCATGCGTGGCTGTTTTGGTGGCTGTACCTTCTGTTCGATCACTGAGCACGAAGGCCGAATCATCCAAAATCGTTCCGAGGACTCGATTGTTCGCGAGATCGAAAAAATTCGAGACACCAGCCCAAGTTTTACTGGCGTTATCTCAGACTTGGGTGGGCCTACGGCCAATATGTGGCGTTTGGCCTGCAAAAGCGAAGAGATCGAATCGAAGTGCCGAAAGCTCAGTTGCGTATTCCCTGGTATCTGCAAGAACCTGAATACCGACCAAACGCCCCTGATTCATCTCTACCGACGCGCACGAACGATTCCCGGTATCAAAAAGGTGCTGATTGCATCGGGCTTGAGATACGACATTGCCGTCGAGACGCCCGAATATGTGAAAGAGCTGGTAACGCATCACGTCGGTGGTTACCTCAAAATCGCGCCCGAACACACCGAAGAGGGCCCGCTTGATCAAATGATGAAGCCGGGTATCGGCACCTACGATCGGTTTAAAAATTTGTTCGATAAATATTCGAAGGCCGCGGGCAAAAAGCAATACTTAATCCCCTACTTTATCGCTGCGCACCCAGGCACCACTGACAACGACATGGTAAATCTTGCGTTGTGGCTAAAGCGCAACAAGTTCCGAGCGGATCAGGTGCAGACTTTCTATCCGTCACCCATGGCGCTGGCAACCGCGATGTACCACAGCGAGAAAAATCCGCTGAAAAAAGTGGATCGCGATAGCAAAAATGTTCCCGCGGTGAGAAGCATCAAGCAGCGTCGCCTGCACAAGGCGTTTTTGCGGTACCACGACTCAGATAACTGGCCCGCACTCCGCGATGCGTTAAAAAAGATTGGTCGTCGTGACCTCATTGGCAACGGGCCGATGCACCTTGTTCCTTCACGACAACCGCCCAAGCGGCACCGCGTTGTAAAAACCAAAGGAACAACGCCCTTCCGGACTAAGCATACAAAGCAGTTCTGACTGTGAAAGAAGACCTTAACCAAGCCTTTGGCACCTAAGTCAATAACTGATAGGGTGTCAGCATCCGATAATTTAATAACGAGGGTGTCACATGAAGTTTATCCAAAAGTCTCTAGGCGTTGCCGTGATAGCAGCCCTGGCCGCACCAGCGCTTGCACAACAGCCGATGGAAGAGGTTGTTGTAACGGCTACAAAGCGAGCTGAATCCTTGCAAGACGTGCCACTTTCCGTAAGTGTTATCGAGGCTCAGACGATTGAACGCGCTGAAATTCGCGACTTAATCGACTTACAGTCGGTGGTTCCATCGCTCCGGGTTCCGCAGTTCCAGAATTCGACGCAAACCAACTTCGTGATCCGTGGTTTTGGAAATGGCGCGAATAATCCAGGTATAGAACCGTCTGTTGCGGTCTTTATCGATGGGGTTTATCGCAGTCGATCACTTGCTCGAATTGCTGATCTTCCAAATATCCAGCAGATTGAAGTCCTTCGAGGTCCACAGAGCACGCTTTACGGAAAAAATGCGTCAGCGGGTGTCATCTCCATTACAACTCGTAAGCCCGAATTCGAGCTAAGCGGCAACGTTGAAGTAGGACTCGGAAGCTGGAATCAAAAGTCCGTCCGAGGTTATGTCACTGGCCCGCTTTCTGACACCGTGGCTTACAGTCTGGGTGGCAGCAGCCTGAGGCGCGACGGATACCTCTACAACCCGGTGTTAGACAACGATCAAAATGAACGCGATCGCTGGTCACTCAGGGGTGAACTTCTATTTGACGTTGGCGATGAAACGGAAATCCGTCTCATGTATGACTACGATGAAATGGACGAAATTTGCTGCGGCACCGCCAACATAATCAATGGCCCGGCTGGAGGAGCGTTAGCTGCACTTTCAGCGATTCCCGGTACCGCTTACGATGCAGAGGATCCATTTTCTTTCAGGACCTACGGCAATATCGATCCTATCAACCGTGCAGAAAACTCAGGTTTGACACTGGATGTGAGAACAAGCTGGGGCGACTTGGATGTTCGCTCTGTCACTGGATATCGTGATTCGTTCTCGGATCAGCCACAAGCCGATATTGACTACACAGCGGCCGACGCAATTGGTAATCAGGTGTACACAACGGACATCCAGACGCTGACTCAAGAAATCCGAATCAGCGGCAGCTCTGACAGTATGGACTGGATGGTCGGCGGTTTTTACTTCG
>CBFHQN010000070.1:0-10338 GCA_965657765.1 Luminiphilus sp.
CTTTGAATTCCTCTACCCACCAGCGGCGAGTGACCTGCGGGAAGGTTCCCATACGGTTAACACAGGCGTTTGCGCCTCTGTCGCGACCAGCATCATATCCAGCAACACCTCGCGCCTCCGCGACTTCTCTCCCGAAGGGCACCAAATCACCCTTCATTTTCGGCAGCAAAAAATAGGGCATCGAGACTCGGGTTTCACCCTCAGGGATCAACAGCGTATTCACTCGGTGTAATGTTGCGGAATACCGTCCCTCACTTAGGTGCATCAGAGTACCGCCTGTATTAACGATCACTGAGCCAGGAATAACGGGCACATCATAGTCCCCCGGTGCCGTTCGACAGGTCACAGGTGCATTTACCCAGTTACCCTCTCCCGCCACCACCTGCAAACCGGGACGATCGTTGATTAAGAGCGCTACGAAGGGGGGACCATCGATATGCGCACCCACGTTTTTCGCATCGAATTTGGCGTATGAATCCCGAACTCCCTGCTTTCCCTCCTCCGAAAACACATCGAGGCTGTAGTTGTGATTAAGGCTCGCCGCAAGGTAGGGCTCATCAAAATCAAAGTAGCGTCGGAACTCTGCTGGATCCTCGCCAAGGGATTCTACAATGAGCTCTCCAAGCTGATGTGTCAGCTCGTGATACACGTGAGTTAAACGCTCAATCAGTGGCCTGAAGCCCGGCATTGTGTCGGTTTTCGGCCATGTATTTGGACCAGTGAAAAGCCGTCTATGGATTGGTTGAGACGTGTCGTCGTAGTCGCAGACCGGCTCCTGTTCAAATCCATACTGGAAATTTTCGATCACCTGACCTTGGCCTCGATCGGCCGGCGTGGGCAAGGTGTATCCTCTGAAATACGGTGTATTGGATATGTGGGCCGTTTTCTTTACGTCCATTGGCGCATCAAAAAACTGGCGGACCTCGCGAAAAGCTTCCTGCTGAAACGCATCAGTTAATCCCGGCGCATTCAGAAGAACCAAGAAACCGCATTCAGAGAGTGCGAATCTAAGATCACTCATGAATTTTTCGCGATTGTTATCTAGATCACGCCAATCAACCGTGGGGATCTCGCTCAGCTGCTGTGATTTCATGCTGGCACCTCTTATTAAATGATCAATATGCGTTTTCGTACCTACAAGCCTTTGGCGCAAACAATCTGCTTAATGACAAAAATATAGCTTGTCCCTAGGAATCCCGCTGTGCTGCTTTTTTCATTGCCTCTTCCACCATGCGTTGCTCAGATCCGTCTAAACGCGCTTTGAGCCCACGATCCATCTCGGAAATAATCTTCGCTGCGTGCTCGTTTTTCTGAACGCGCGTCCAATACCTCTCAGTTTTTTCCATTCCTACAACCGGATTGCTCACCCCGAGCCTTGGAAGAGTCCTGTCGCACATGTAGAGGGCCGGCACCAAACTGCAGTCCGCGCGGGTCAGATCCGGACCACCTGCTGCGTAACCATCTGGCGATATATACGCTTCCAATGACGTAATCCCACGCACCGCTTGAGCTATCAGGAGATCGATAACGCCTTGGTTGGGCTCGGACGTCCTCATCTGAGAGAGCGCTAGAAAAATATTATCCATAAGGTAGGTGTCCGCAACACGACTCAACACTCTTATATTGGCTCGCTCTAATTGGGTTTTGCCACCAAGCGCCCGTTGCGGATATAGCTCGTCAATATACTCAGCAATCACCTCGGACTCAGGAATGATTGCCTCGGTGGTTTTCAGTATGGGGATCCGCCCAATGGGCGAAGTTTCCTTTAACTTTCCCGAGAAAAACTGGACCACTGGTAATTCGAAACTAAAGTCGTCGGCGATACCCATGGCATAGATTTGCATGCGCACTTTTGCGCTGTAGGGGCTTAAATCTCCGCTGTAAAGTATCATTACTGCGCTCGTTATTTTTTATAGTGATCCCACCATAACAGAGGAAGTCGGCCTGAGTGAGTAGCTGATGGGGCAACTTAAACGGTTAGCAATTATTTTAGGATACGTCCTTGGCACAGCTCTTTTGCTCGGCGGCACGGGATTCATCCTCGGCTTTTTCGGTCCGATCCTAATTGGCTTACTAGTCGGCTCTAAAGCAAATCTAGGTCCGCTATGGGGCATCTTTGTTTTGGGACCCGTTGGCGTGCTTCTAGGCGCTGTCATTGGGTTATTTCTTGGACTAAAGAAGGCTCGATACAAATCTGACTAGTCAACTTAGAACATTTTGAGCCACATCCAAGCGGTGTTTTTCGCGAGACATTTCTCGCAACTTCAGATTCTACGACACAAAAGAAGGGACCACTGGGTCTCTTTTTTAATAATGGCAGAGAAGGAGGGATTCATTCGAGCGGCGCTGCCTTCGCCGCTCTCTCCCCTGCAGGGCGCTCCGCCTGTCGACTGCGCGTGCAAACTCTGTCCGTGACAGAGTTTGTCGAACCCGAGGGTTCGTCCACACCGCCTATCCAACATCATAAAAAAAGGGACCACTGGGTCCCTTTTTTAATAATGGCGGAGAAGGAGGGATTCGAACCCTCGATACGCGATTAACGTATACTCCCTTAGCAGGGGAGCGCCTTCAGCCACTCGGCCACTTCTCCGTATTCTGTCGCTCACACCTTTCGATGTAAGTCTTTGGATGCTCCCGGGGAGCGCGTTACTCGACGCCTTGCGTCTCGCCCTTCGGGTCGCCCTCGTAACTCGGGCGCGTCTTCGACCTTTGGTGCCCTCACCTATTCACGAAAAGGCTCGAGACCGCGACAAAAAGCAATTGTCTGCGAGCGCGCGAGAATAGCACAGTGGATCGAAATTGGGAGGTCAGAACGCTAAAAAATAACAGCTGACATATCACCAAAATCGGGGCACTAAATCATAACAATCGATTTAAACGAGTAGCAGGCTACCACTCGTGATGGGGTTACGACCGTCTTACTTTTGATCTTGCCTCTTGCTCTCATCTTTAAAGGTGGTCTTGAGCAGCTGCTTTCGAATCTTAAAGACGAGCGGCTGATTGAAATAAGCGGTACCCTTTACTACTGATGTATTCAAACTAAAAAGTTTTATCTTCAAAAAAACACCACTAATAGCGATTGGTAAGCAACTCTGTGGTGGTGGTGATGTTGATCCGCAATAAATAATTTTCCTAGAAGCGCGTTATGCAAATAGAAAGAGCCTCTAACAACATTGCTGAGTTATTGCGTGAGAGAGCACTTGCGAACGCTAATAAATTCGCATTGCGAACCGCAGATACAGAGCTGACTTTCGCTGAAACCTACCAAAGGGTTTGCGCACTAGCGCTAGCACTCAAGGAATACGGAGTGAGCAAAGGTGATGTCGTCGCACTATCGCTTCCGGATCCTCTTGAGCATTTTGTGGCGTTTATGTCTGTGGTACACCAAGGCGCAGTCGTTTTTAGCCTTAGTCAGAGTATGCCAACTCTGCTTAAGCAGACACTTCTGGAACAAACAGGTGCAAAGTTTCTTCTCTACTCACAGGAAGATGAGGCAGCAGAATTTACAACACAGTTTTTAAGCTCAATTGACGTAAGTAAGGTTGACACTAAAGCCCGAACCGATTGTCCGGCACCCGTGGTTGTGTGTGATGATGATCCATGGCACGTCGCCCATGGCTCTGGGTCGACAGGTGCGCCTAAGTTGCTAACAAAGACACACAAGCAGCAGCGTGCGCGATTTGAAAAAGCCAAAGATTGGATTCCTATTACTGCCGAGGACACATTCTTAAGTCTTTCTAGTATTCACTTCAGTGCGTCAAAAGGAATGGCATTACAAGCGTGGGGTGTGGGCGCTTGTGTTTATTTGAGCGAACCCGGCAAGCTCGATTTTGCAAAGGAGGTAGAGTCAGGTGCGATAACAGCAATTTACGGCACTCCTTACCACGTGCAAATGCTTTTACAGCGCACCTCGAAGTCGTCCACCCGACTTTACGAGAAGCTTAACGCCCTCATGTTAACTTCCGCGCCGGTACCTATGTCCATGAGAGCCGACATACAAACGTATCTCACGGATAGGCTTTACGTTCTATGGGGCACTAATGAAGCATCTATTTGCTCCGTCACCTCTTTGGACTCTGTATTTGTCACAAATCAGACAGTTGGTCACATGCTGCCGTGGGTCACCATCCAAATCGTTGATGACAACGACAATGAACTGGAAGTGGGCCAAGCAGGGCATATAAGAATCAAAACCGACGCACTAATCGACGGCTACCAAGGTGACGATGCCTCCACTCGAGAAACTTTCAAAGACGGTTGGTTTTATCCAAAAGACATTGGCCACTTAACAAAGGATGGTCAACTTATTTACCACGGCCGGTCCGATCATATGATGATGGTCGGTGGCGTAAATGTTAATCCAAGACAAGTAGAGAATATTCTGCTTAAAGACCCTGATATCTACGATGCTCACGTCACTTCAATCGAGCATCCAAGTGCAGGAGAGAGTCCTGTAGCCTTGTTGGTACCCGCCACATCGAGTGCATTGGACCTTAAAAAAATAGTCGCAAACGTGCGGAGCGAAATAGGTGCGCACTCGCTTCATTTTGCGGCTTCCCTCGATGAACTCCCGCGCACTGACCAAGGGAAACTTCCACAAAAAGATGTAGATCGCCTAACTCACTATTTATTCGCGCACGCGCTCAACCCCAATCGGCAAGCTCCTTCGACCGTTTCTTTATCTTTTGCGGCTCCCAGCGAACCTATTCGAGATGACCGACTGTCCAGCTGGATACATCTTTTGGCACCCCAGCATGACCTGACTCTGCTCTCACCCCATGTTAAAGGCGTTACAAACACGGCTGAAAACTGGCTAGCGCATTCAGTTTCGGTGCTTCACGTGCTACTCCATTTATTACAGGTACCGCTCTTTGACCGGATCCTAAGCAAGCGCTGTAGCCCAAGTAGTGATGAGCGGAATAAATGGCTGGCAGAGTTAATAGCTCCGCCCGCAGACCTTGTCCCACCAGTGATTCTTAGACAGCTTATGCCATTGGCATTCAAGCTAGCCCACATTTTTAACGAGACCGATCCCTATGACATGAAGCTGCGAAATGCTGTCTACCTGGAGGTTGTCGAGAGAGTAATAAAACGATTCCCTGAGGGCTTGTCTCGCGGAAGATCGAGCTTCCAAATAATGATGAAAGCTAGAGAATTGGGTGTCAGGACTCGAGTGCTGCCACAAGGTATTATTCACTTGGGCTGGGGCAAAAATTCGAGATTGTTTGATCGCAGTGGCACTATCGACGACAGCAACATCGGCTCTCAATATTGCTCGAACAAACTCAGTTCTGCGCAACTTCTTGCGTTAGCGGGTCTTCCAGCGCCTACGCATATCCCTGTTAGGACAGTGGAAGAAGCGAAAAAGGCCTCGCGCAAAATAAAGTATCCACTCGTGGTAAAGCCAGCTGATAGAGAACGCGGTGAAGGTGTAACCACTGACGTCAAACCTGACACCCTGGCAACAGCCTTCGAGACCGCGCAAAAGGCGTCAAAAACAGGCGTCGTACTTGTGGAGCAACAAGTTCCGGGAGTTTGCCATCGCCTCTTCATTGCATATGGGAAACTACTCTACGCCGTAAAACGTTTACCCATGGGTGTTTATGCTGACGGCGAGAGAACTATTGGGGAAATAGTCTCCGATGCCCGCTACCAGGATCAATCGCGCGCACCTTGGAACAGAGATAAAATGCCAACCTTGGATCCGCTAGCGATAAAGACCATGGGTCGTTTGGGATTCAAAAAGACATCGATTCCCGAACGAGAAGCGTTTATTCCCCTAAGACCCATTGAATCTACTAAATGGGGGGGCGTGGACGAGGATGTCACCCAGGTCATTCATCCCGACAATATCCAAATAGCAGTTCAAGCTTGCCAACTGCTGGGCCTATCAGTTGCAGGTATCGATATCATCTCCACCGATATCTCAGCATCCTGGGTGACAAGTGGTGCCGTCATCAATGAGGTTAATCAAGCACCGCTACTAGGGGGCGGAGAAATCTCTAAATCTTACCTGTCAGAGTACCTCCATAGATGTCTGCCTAATCTCGGTCAAATTCCTATTCACATATTCGTTGGTGGCAGCGGTGCATTGAGAATGGCCACGGCGTATTTCGACTCCCGAAGCGAGTCTGCAACGGGTATTTTTCTCCTAGAGGGAAGTCGAGTACGATCTCAGGCAGGTCATGAGCTCAATATCACAACGGATAGCCTGCTCGAGAATTTACAGGCGGTAGCACTTCGACCAGACCTTTCCGAGCTAATCATTTGTGTCCAAACACCCAAATGTCTGCGGGAAGTACAGGCGCTGAACGCCATTACAAGCTGCACCTTTGCGGAGGGGGAGGACCTCTCTTCTTTGTATGCGTCGACAACGATTGATGACAGCGAAACACAAACGCTTTTGGATGCGCTACTTGATAAAAAAATCGCGGGGTAAAACGGTGCTAAGAGGCTAACAAAAGTGCCGATCGAAAGGCTTCCTCTGACGTTAATTTTATGGGTAGTCGGTCTGACGCCTCGATAAAAATTGAACAGCAAGCTCGGCTAAGCGGCGCTTATTGACCTTACCTGATTTTCCCCTTGGTAACGCATTCACACTAAGCACTCTCGCGGGACTGCGCCATCCATTTATTCGACGACAGTAAGAAAGTAGCTCTCGCTCGCTCGCCTGATGCCCAAGCACAACGCAGGCCGTGGGCACATCGGGAGTCCCATTGATTGTCAATGGGAACACTGCCGCTTGCTCCACGGCTGGATGTGAATCAAGAATAGCCTCGAGCTCATAGGGGTACAGCTTCACCCCCGAAAACATCATCGCATCATCGCTTCGTCCATGGAGGATCAGATTTCCGTCCTTCGTAAGCGAGCCTACATCTCTTGGGAAAAACCCTAACTCGGTAAATGAAGCCTTTGCCTTTGGCGACGCAGCAAGGTAGGAGGAGGACATGCCTTCGTAACGGATAACAACTTCCCCCAACTCATCAACGTCACAGACCGAACCATTTTTTCGCATAATCTTAAGGTCAATCCCGCTTAAGGGGATGCCTACGGTTCCCTCGTGTTTTTCTATGTCCCCAGCAGTAGCAATCGTGACCTCACCCATTTCATTGGTGCCATATCCAATGAAAAGGTTGGGTGATACGTCATTCAGAAGGTCCAAACGCAACGAAGGCGCTACCAGCTCACTTGACACCAATAAGGACTTAGCCTTGGGCAGAAGTACGCCTGAAGCTTTGCTTGGACCCGATTGGCGCGTGATGAGATTTCGAGACTGATTCGTTGTGAGTGCCAAATGCGCTATGTTTCTTTGACTTGCATAGTTCGCAATATTCCCCACATTCTCAAGCAAGTGCACTTCGAGCATTTTCGACAGCACCGCCAACAACCTTCGCTTCGGCGTGAAGTAATATAAATTGGTCGCGATTAAGTAACGCTCGCCTGCAGAAAAGTCGATGAACGATAAATCACGCTCCAACTGAGTAGCCAGTGTTTGAAAGCTCACGGAGATAAGGTTTGGCGCTTCCGTGGTCCCTGAGCCCAAAAATACCAGCGCTGTCTCGGCTGGCTGACGCCCTGCTATAGCCTCACGTGCGACCCAGTTATCACTTACTGATAAAGAAAAGTCATCATCAACATGAATCGTGAATTGATGGACATCACGCTCTGGCGGCAGGTCTTGCAAAACCAGATCCAACTCCAAAAGCGATGCATCTCTCTCCTGTATTGCTTGGACGTCTTTAGGATTTATATGAACCTGACAAACGTTCAAACGCAGTAGCGATAGATAAGCAACTGCCTGCTTAAACGGGCAGTTAAACCTAACGCCGACCACAAAATCGGCAGTTACCTTTATACGTTGCAACTCCCGGCACAGGCGATCAATCGCCTTAGAGAGTTGACCGTACGAAATCTCCTTTTCGGACGTGACTAGCGCAACCAGATCACCGTGACCATCAGAAGATTTTAAGATCCTGTCTAAGTAGGTTTGAACGTCAGACATACCAGTCAATAACCTGGAATTAGAAGTCCACCATCCACTTTGATGCAGTCGCCCGTTGTGAAAGGTAAGAGACCACCAGCTAGCGAGCTCACGGTTCCTGCTACGTCTTCCGGTTGACCCCAGCGATTTATTGGAGAAAAGCCTTTTAACAAACGCTCGTCATAAACATCGGCCACAACCGCAGTCATATCTGTACGAATAAGACCAGGCATTACCTCGTATACGTTGATGCCCGAACTGGCTAAACGTAATGCAAACAATTTCGTCATCATTGATACGCCGCTCTTAGAGATGCAGTACTCACCGCGCTCGACAGACGCCGCCTCTGCATTTGATGACGAGATATTGATGATAGTTCTAAAACCAACATCATGCGTCGCCTCGCTCATTCGTCGTGCAAATAATTGCGTAAGGAAAAACGCCCCTCTGGTATTGGTTGCATGAACATAATCATAGGACTCGGGCGTTACGTCCAACAAATCACCCCGGTTCAGCACTGACACCCCCGCATTGTTGACTAAGCAATCCACGCGATTGTGCTTTTCGAATATCGCATCCACGAAATTCTTATGGGAGGCGAGGTCACTTATATCGCAAGCAAAGCGATCGACCACTGCGGACGACAATGCTTGAATATGACGTTGCGCTCGCCGCAATTCATCAGAATCGCTCCTAGCGTTGAGCACTACACTGAATCCGTCTCTGGCTAGTTTTTTTGCTATGGCCAACCCGATTCCGCGACTCGATCCCGTAACGACAGCCACCCTGGAGCTTTGATCGGAGGGGGAGTTAATCACAGACCTTGCCTTAGTAGTTTTTGTAAGGCCAACCGTACAAGCCATCAGTTGACCTAACAAGTCCGAAGTGACACCAACAGCCTTACTTTACGGTGGCCAGCCAAATTTGCACTCGCTGTGAAGTCAATCAGTCATCAGAGAAGGGATTTTCAAAAAGACCCATTTTGCAGAGGCTTTTGTGGTCTCTGATTGTCGATATTGGCTGGTAAGAATTTGCTAGAATGACTGTCTTACTTGCTCGGAATAGCCAAGCATACTCTCTGTGCATCTCAGTAAGGCCTGTCGCCGGCGATTGTGACACGCTCCATCTTTCTGACTTGAGGGAAGTAGTCGGAGCTCGCAAAATGCTGTGAGGCTCTGTTGTCCCAAAAAGCCAACGAACCCCTCTGCCACCGAAACCGGCACTGGATTTCGGGATTTGCTGCGGTGCGATAAAGCTTGCTCAATAAACGAGCACTCTCACCCTCCTCCATATCTTTAATATGGCTTGTGAATGCAGTGTTTACATAAAGAACAGATTCACCCGTTTCCGGATGTGTCCTAACAATGGGATGCTCCATCGGCGGATAGCGCTCACGCAGCTCTTCAGCCGTCTTATTCAGGCGATCTGCAAATACCCGTGCAATATCATGCACCGCCACTCTGTCCCTTATCTGCCCTTTAACCTCATCAGGAAGCAATTCGTAGGCAAGCGCCATATTGGCGAACAAGGTATCTCCACCAACGGCCGGGACCTCCACAGCCTTCAGAATTGAGCCAAGTGAAGGTTTTTCGCGCCACGTCACATCGGAGTGCCAGAAATTTTCCTTTCCCTTGGAATCAGGACCATGAGCAATATGCAGCACCTCGGGATTTTCTTGCGACTTTGGAGTCGCCGGATGAATTTCGAGCTCCCCAAACTGGCTTGCAAAGGCAATATGCTCTTCCTGAGAGAGTGTCTGGTCTCGAAAAAACACAACTTTGTATTCAAGCAATGTCGCGCGAATGTCTGCAATATCGCCGCTACTGACCCGCCGTAGATCGATATTCCCAATTTCGGCACCGATGGCGGGGGTGAGCGGGGATACTGTAATGTTTGAGGCCATACTATTTCTTATTCTCTTTCTCGAAGACGCTCTTCAAAATATCTAGTCGTCTCGATTCCGAGATAGGGTGCGGGCTCGCGGATCCTGCTTCTGCGCGAGCTCCTCACGATGAACGGTGACGTCCCTTGGCGCGTCCACACCAATACGCACTTGGTTACCCTTCACGCCAAGTATGGTCACAGTTACGTTGTCACCAATAACCAGCGACTCATCGACTCTGCGGGTTAATATCAGCATAACTAACGTCCTTGTTTGCGTAACCTTCCATCAGACTACACGTCAGCTTTAAGTATCACCAGCCTCATCTGCATCCAAGCCAAACGCCGAGTGCAGTGCTCGAACAGCGAGTTCAAGGAACTTCTCTTCAATAATGACTGAGATTTTGATCTCGGATGTGCTGATCATCTGAATGTTTACACCAACCTCAGACAACGCTCGAAACATCGTTGCAGCA
>CBFHQN010000071.1:0-10130 GCA_965657765.1 Luminiphilus sp.
ACAAATTGACACGAGGAAAGACCAGTCAGTACCTCAAAGATGAGGAGGCGCTTGCAGAATACTTAACAAATGCTGCGCTAATCGATACGACTCTGTTCAAAGATGAAAGCAGTGACGGTCTATCAGGTGATGACCTGGCAAACATAGTGTCTCGCTATCAACATGCGGAACACACAATTCAACGTTTAAGCCGTGTGTATTCGGCGGATATTCTCTGGGAGCTGGTTTACACATCTCGATTGCTTGTTGAGTCAATGGCGGATGAAGCTGCGGTTGCGGCTTTTGCTAATGATTTAAGTGAGCGCTTACTATCTATAACAGGAAGCAACACCAGCTATGAGTGTCTCCTTCGGCGTGACCCAGAACGAGGTAATTACTACGTCGTAGTGAGGCGTACCGCGCATAGCGTCGCTACTGACATCGTGCTTGGTCATAATCTATTTAGCTCGAATGAGTACCGGGCTCTCACTGATTTAGGCGCACTTCTCGCCGATTCAGTGAGTACTGAAAGTTATGTAAAGCGTGGCGAAAAGGTCTTCGCGTCATCCGACTTTGCCAAGATTATGCGCTGGCTTCTCGATGAAGCTCGTCGAGGTTGTTCAATTCAGCGTTACAAAGGTCTTGGCGAGATGAACCCCGATCAGCTTTGGGAAACCACGATGGATCCAGCGGCACGCAGAATGCTTCGCGTCACTGTTGAAGATGCCATTCGTGCAGATCAAATGTTCGTTACCTTGATGGGTGATGATGTTGAGCCACGGCGGGAGTTTATTGAGACCAATGCGCTAGCGGTCGCTAATCTAGACGTTTAATGCATTGCGCCAGTACGGAAAATAAAGGAGCTCTAACAATAGAGCTCTTTTGATCGATTTACTCAGTTTAGGCGTCGCATTTTAGCAGAGCCATTATTCCCCCGAAGTGTCTTACTCCATCTTTACGGGCGAACTCAAAATCGTCAGCCATCCATTACTAGGTGCCGCTTAGATAATACAGAGTTGCGCTTAGTAGCCTGTGAGATTCACTCCGAGCTACCCGAGTCGGTAGCACTTGTTTTATCGGTAGCTAAGGAGAGTTGGTTGGCATCTGTTTGTTCGGGAAGAACATCCAGGTTGTCAGGAAAGGACTTAGATACGCGTGTTGATAGCGTTTGAAACCGATCAACCTTGCCGTAAAGTCCCTGCCTACCGACCAAACTCTTTACTGCGTCGTTATAACGCCGTGTGGTTTGAGACAGCGAACTACCGACGCTTTCCATCCGCTCTGCAACGAGGCAAACCGCATTAAATATATCGCCAGCACGATCGCTGATTTCGCGCGCTTCCTCGTTGCTTCTCTCCACCATCCAGAGGTTGGCAACGGTTCTTAAAATGGGCATCAACGTCGTATGTGAAACTAAAACGACGTTCTTTTTATAGCCATAGTTAAAGAGGTCGCGACTTGCACGCATAATCTCGATGTATGCGGGCTCTACGGGCATAAACATCAGCACGAAGTCTGGACTCTGTAGCCCGGCCAAGTTTGCGTAGTCTTTATCAGATAGCTGGTCGATGTGTCTTTTAACCGCATTGGCATGTGCCGCCAATGACTGTGTACGTACCGCGTCATCATCTGTTGTGATGGCGCGCTCGTAGTCTACGAGCGACACCTTACTGTCGATAACAATATGTTTGTCTTGTGGTAGGAAGATCACGAAATCCGGAAGCAATCGCTGTCCATCCTCACCTTTGAAGGCTTGCTGAGCCTCGTAGTGCTCTCCCCTTCGCAGCCCCGCTAACTCAAGCGTTCGCTCTAACTGGGCTTCTCCCCAGTTTCCGACAAGCTTTTTATCACCCTTAAGTGCTTGCGTAAGGTTGCTCGCCTCGGAGGACATAACTTGACCCATATCGTGCAACTGTTTGATTTGGGTTTTGAGTACCGCGTTTTGACCGGTCAAATCTGTGTGAACCTGGTTAACTCGGGATTGGAAGCCGTCTATTTTTTCAGAGAGTGGTTTGAGTAACTGATCTAGCGATTCTTGATTACGTGACGCCAAGCTTTTTTCACCTTGGCTAACTAGCGTTTGTGCGGCCTTTTCGAATTCAAGCTTAAGAACTTTTTTGGCATCCTCGAGCAGTGCAATTTTTGCCGCATGCTCGGTCTCTTTGACATTAAGCGTTGCCTTGAATCCTTCTTCACGTGCGAACGACGCCGATAGCTTTTCGTTTAAAGCCGCTATCTCGCCTTTAAGGTCTTCCACCGCCTCTTTGGCAACCTCACCACGGGTCAGCGCCTCGCTGACCCGTTCTTTGTAGTGGCGGTGCTTTCGGTTGTTGTGCGCTGTTAAGCCGAGAAGACCTATGATCAAAAGTAAACTAACAATCGCCTCAAAACCCATAGCAAAACCCATAGAGAGTTACCTCGGTTATCTTGCTAACACTGCCAGGTCAGCCACGCGCAGGAACTGGCCACGTAACTCCTTGAGTAACGCTAAGCGATTGAGACGAATTGCGTCGTCCTCTGCATTGACAAGCACTTGATCAAAAAAGTTATCTACCACATCTCGCAATCCTGCCAAGCCGTTAAGTGCCGCCGCATAATCCGATACGGCCAACGCCTCATCAAGCGCTTGTTGTGTCGTCTGTAATGATTCAAATAGTGTTGACTCGACGGCACCTTCAAAACGTGATGGATCGATATCCCCTAGCGTCTCCTCGGTTTTCGCTAGGATATTAGCCACGCGTTTGTTAGCTGCGGCGAGCGACATTGCCTCATCAGAACCCACGAAACCTTGCAGCGCTAGGCTTCGACCATCGATATCCCCGAATGTTTGAGTCCCTACTGTAGTGACCGCTCGCAGTATCTCAACAGACACCCCAAGATGTTCGTAATGGGCGGGCAAACGTTCTAGTAAGTAGTTGTACACCGTATCAACAGTGTCAGACGATAAAGTGCCGGACTCAAAACCGGCGACAGCGTTTGAAATCACTGCCTTGATGTCTGCATGAGGTGCATAAGCAAGCAATAAACGGATAATTGCCACCGACGCACGTCGCAAAGCAAATGGATCTTTTGAACCCGTAGGGGTTTGTCCAATGCCAAAGATGCCGACAAGCGTGTCGAGCCTATCGGCTAATGCCACAGCCGCTGATTCGGGTGACGATGGTAGCTGGTCGCCTGAAAATTTAGGCCAGTAATGCTGCTCAATTGCGTCTGCAACCGCGTCCGAAAGACCGTCGTTGAGTGCGTAATGCCTTCCCGCAATACCTTGAAGCTCAGGAAATTCACCGACCATATCGGACACTAGGTCCGCTTTCAGCACTGCACCTGCGGTACTAACGGTGGTTTTATCGGCACCGAGCTCTTCGCACAATGCAGTGGCAAGGCGCGAAATTCGGCGCTGTTTCGACGCAAGGGTTCCTAAATCACGCTGGAATAAAACGCCTTCAAGTCGTTCCGACTTAGCAGCAAGACTGGTTGCCTTGTCGGTCTCGAAGAAAAACGCAGCATCAGCCAAGCGGGGCCGGATTACTTTTTCGTTTCCATAGATTACTGCGTGTGGGTTCGTGCTTTCGATATTGGAGATAGTAATGAAGGCCGGTAGGAGCGAACCATCACTGGACTCAATGTGGAAATATTTTTGATGCTCCCGCATCGAAGAGATAAGCGCTTGTCGAGGCACTGATAAAAAGGCTTCATCGAAGGCGCCGCGAAGTGCGACAGGCCACTCCACTAGGCCTGTGACCTCATCAAGTAGGCTATCGTCGATGACGGCCTTCTCGTCGCCTGACACCAAGGCTTCGACCTGCTGACGAATCATGACCTTACGCTCTTGATGATTGGTAATCACATACTCGTCGCGAAGCATCGCTTGGTAGTGTTCGGGGCTTGGGATAGTGATCTCGCTTTTCCCATGAAAACGATGTCCGCGCGTTATTCGCCCTGATCTAAGCCCGAAAAGTGAGATATCGAGTGATTCATTACCTAATAGCAACATTAGCCATTGAACGGGGCGTAGGAATTCGTATCGCTCCCTACCCCAACGCATTCGCTTTGATACGGGAATTTGTGACACAGCTTGGCTAACGATTGTCGGAAGTACCTCGGCACAAACCGCACCCGTCACACGTCTTACCAGGCCAAGCCGTTCGCCTTTATCGGTTGCAATCGTATCCAGCGCCTCTACTGGGACGCCTTGTTTCTTAGCGAAGCCGATTGCCGCTGGAGACCACTCCCCTTCTTTAGTTTTTGCCGCCGCAATAGGTGGCCCCAAAACTTCTTGCTCGGTATCAGCAGCATTTGTCGCAACGTCAGAAACGATGACGGTTAGGCGTCTTGGTGTAGCCAGTATGTTTGCTTCGCCATAGCTCAGGCTATGGCCTTCAAGGCCATTACAAATCCCTGCGCATAGGGCTTCGGCCATTACCACGTATTCACCTGCAGGCAGCTCTTCTGTGCCTAGCTCAAATAAAACCGTGTCTGTACTCACGCTGCAGCCTCCTTCGCGAGTGTCGCTAATGCGGCTTCAGCAAGGTCTGCGTCAGCTAGGGGGAAACCAAGCTTTGCACGTGCTGCGACATAGCCTTTGGCGGCTGCTCTAGCAATCGTTCGAACCCTTAAGATATAGCGCTGTCTCTCAGTGACGCTGATCGCGTGACGTGCATCCAGTAAGTTGAAGGTGTGAGAGGCTTTCATGACGAACTCATAGGCGGGCAGCGGTAATTCAAGCCCCACAAGTCGCTCCGCTTCGCGTTCACAAAAGTCAAAATGAGCGAAGAGATGATCGACATCCGCTTCTTGAAAATTAAACGTCGACATCTCCACTTCGTTTTGATGGAACACATCGCCATATTTAATGACGCCCGTGGGCGTCTCTGACCAGACTAAGTCATAGACGGACTTGACGTCCTGAATGTACATTGCCAATCGTTCAATACCGTAGGTGATCTCGCCAGTAACAGGTAAACACTCGAGTCCGCCTGCCTGCTGAAAATAGGTAAACTGCGACACTTCCATGCCGTTTAACCAAACTTCCCAGCCTAGTCCCCAGGCGCCAAGCGTCGGTGACTCCCAGTTATCCTCAACAAACCGAATATCGTGCTCGAGCGGGTCCAAGCCCAGACGCTTTAAACTGCCGAGATAAAGCTCTTGAAAGTCTGCGGGTGATGGCTTCATCACTACCTGGAATTGGTAATAATGCTGCAGGCGATTTGGATTTTCGCCGTATCGACCGTCTTGGGGTCGTCGGCTAGGCTGAACATAAGCAGAGTTCCAGTTTTCGGGACCTAATGCTTTGAGAAACGTCGCAGGGTGAAAGGTACCCGCGCCAACCTCTAGATCCAGTGGCTGTAGAATGACGCAGCCGTTTTCTCCCCAGAACGCTTGAAGCTCGAGAATTAGCTGCTGGAATGTTAGTGGTGAACTCACGTAAATACCCCGGTACATCGAAGACGCGAGTATACAGTGGCGAGCACTGGCATAATATGAACTATCAACGGCAATTAAGTGCATCCAGGTGTCAAAGAGTCACAATTCAGCAAAGTTTTTAGTTAAGGATCGTCTCGCCGCAGGTGTGCTTAAGGTGAGTTTAGGGCTGTCAGCCTTAATGCCGCTTGAATTTGCTCGTGGTTGTGGTCGTTTACTGGGTCGTCTCTTGTATGCCCTTGACTCGACAACAGTCCGTGTCATTCGTCGCAATATTGAATTGGCGTATCAAGATCGACACTCTGCTGAACAGGAGGCGCTCGTGAAAGCCTCTATCTGTGAGCAAGGCGCATTGATCAGTGAAATGGGACATGTTTGGCGCCGCTCCCCAGCCTATGTGATGTCCAAGATTAGCGTCGTTGGTCAGGCGTTTTTCGATGCTGCGCTGGCCGATCAACGGGGTGTTCTGGTGTTAGCACCTCACGTAGGAAACTGGGAGGTGCTACCGCATCATTTGGTTACGCAGGGAGATCTTTTTGGCCTTTTTGAGCCTCCCAAGCTGCCGAGTGTCGGTAACGAGGTGCTGGCTAATCGACGACGCCCTGGTGGCGAGTATGTACCGACGACGCCCAAAGGGTTGGTGCAGCTTATTCGCCATTTTAAGCGCGGGGGCTTAACAGGTATTTTACCTGATCAAGTGCCAAATCATGAGTCTGCGGGCTTGAATGTTCCCTTCATGGGTGTCGATTGCTTTACGGCAAGTTTGTGCGCCAATTTACTCGCTAAATCGGGCGCCAAGGCCGTTATTGCAGGTGTGTTTCGGGTTCACGGGGGCTGGGAGGTGGTGTATCAACCTGTGTCTGACGCAATCTACAGCGACGACCTAGAGGTAGCTTTGCGCACAATGAATCGCGACATAGAGACGCTACTTACGGGGCGTGATGAGCAGTACCAGTGGTCGTATAAGCGATTTCGAACATTGCCGCGCTCACTGGTTGATCACTACGCCGGTGTAAAGCGCCCAGGAGGAAAAAAATGAATGTTTTCCTTGGGAAAATTTTAGGGACACTCATTGGGTTTTCGGCCCTAGGAGTTATCGGTGGCTTTGTTGGGTTCTTAGTTGGCCACCTCTTCGACTCCGGTCTGTTACGAGCCATCAGAATGACGGGCCCTGACGGGCTGCATGAGTTGCAGCAGGAGTTCTTTGATACGACCTTTGTGATGATGGGTTATATTGCGAAGGCGGATGGTCGTGTATCGGAAACCGAGATAGCGCAGGCGGAGGCACTGTTCACGCAGTTCAGACTGACACCGTCTCAGCGCGAAAACGCCATCAAACGATTTAAAAGGGGTGCTGAGACAAGTTTTGATCCTGCACCCGAGCTGACGCGTTTCAGGCGCATTGTTGCTCTGCGCCCCAACACCTCCCAAACCTTGATGCTGTTCTTAGTGAGCATGGCGTTAGCAGATGGACGACTCGATACGGCAGAGCAGCAAGCGCTGTCCCGTGTCGCACGTGCTTTGGGAATTTCTGACACCGCACTTCAGCGAATCGTGAGCATGGTGGCAGCACAGGCTAACTTTGGAGGGCATCGCCAGCAGCAACGCCAGCAATATCAGCCGCAGCGAAGTCAATTGGTGGAGGCCTATCAGGCTTTAGGTGTTAAACCCGATGTGGACGATCGTGAGCTCAAAAAAGCCTACCGTCGGCTGATGAGTGAAAACCACCCTGACAAACTCAGCGCTAATGGTGTTCCCAAAGAAATGGTCGATTTGGCGACGGAACGGTCTCAGAACATAACGACTGCTTATGACCTCATCAAACAGTCTCGCGGTTTAAAGTAGCGCCGATGGTTGCCTCGTCGTTTAAGGACGCCAGAACGTTGGGGTAAAGAGAATCAGAAGCGTAAAGATCTCTAGTCGTCCCAGCAGCATTGCAACACATAAAATTACCTTCCCTGCATCTGATACGGCACCATAATTGGCAGCTACTGATCCTAAGCCAGGGCCTAGGTTATTGATTGACGCCATCACTGCACTCACCGCTGATAGGAAGTCCAGCCCGGTACCCAGCATTGCGAGTACCAGTACGAGCGAAGAGAACATATAAACAGCGAAGAAGCTCCAGACGGCGCTAACAACCTCAGGCCGCACACGGCGATGATCGAGCTTGAGTGGAATGACGGCATTTGGGTGCAGGAGTTGTCGAAGCTCCCGAAGGCCCTGTCGGAATATGAGTAAGATTCTCATTGCTTTCATGCCGCCACCCGTCGAGCCAGCACAAGCGCCCATGACGCTTAGCATCAGCAGAAAGATAGGTAAAAACGATGGCCAGGCAGAGAAGTCATCGCTGGCGTACCCAGTGGTTGTTGCAATAGACACGGTTTGGAATATGCCGTGAATCAATGCCTCTTCTAAAGCCAATGTTTCCATGGTGACCAGGGTTACGGAGGTAACGATGACTGCGATTAGCACCACGCCAGAAAAGAATTTGGTTTCTGAGTCATACCGGTAAATCGTTGGGCTTTGCTTGGAGAAGGCAACGAAGTGCAGACCAAAATTTACCGCGCTGATCAGCATAAATAGACTGCTGATGAGCAATATCATGTTGCTGTTGAAGTAGCCCATGCTCGCATCATGAGTTGAAAAACCACCAATAGCGATGGTTGAAAACGCATGGCTAATGGCGTCGAAAGCCGTCATTCCTGCAAGGAAATAGGCCAGCGCGCAGCTCACAGTTAGCCCCAAGTAAATACTGAAAAGTGCTTTCGCAGTCGATGTAATACGCGGTGTCAGTTTACTGTCTTTCGCCGGACCTGTGCTCTCCGCGCGATACAGCTGTACGCCACCGATCCCCAGCATAGGTAAAACAGCTACGGCTAAAACGATGATACCGATGCCGCCAAGCCACTGAAGCAGTTGGCGGTAAAGTAAGATCGACTGCGGAATATGGTCAAGACCTACAAGTACGGTGGCGCCGGTTGTTGTCAAACCTGATACCGACTCAAAAACAGCATCAAAGACCGAAATGTCTACGGCGTCGCTCAACAAAAATGGCAGCGCACCATAGATACCAAGAACGATCCAAAACGCCGCAGTGACCATGAAACCATCGCGAATCTGTAACTCTGATTTGACGCGCTGTGTCGCAAGCCAAAGAAAAACCCCTGAGGTTGCAGTTGCCGCAAAGGCTTGACCGAATACTGTTGCCGTACCGTCTCTCTGCAGCCACCCCAATGTCATCGACGGCAGCGTCCCGAGGCTGAATAGCATCAGAAGCAAGCCAACGATACGAACACACAGGCCGATATTCATTAAATGAAGCTGCCACCTACAACGAACAGTTTTTCAACCAAGCTTATCTTTGAAGGGTCAGTTAGGAACAAAATGACATGATCATCCTCTTCGACCACGACGTATCGGTGCGCAATAATGACTTCGTCCCCTCTGAGGATTGCACCCACGGTGGCTCCCGGTGGCAGATCGAGTTCATCGAGTCGGCGCCCCACGACTTTTGACGTCTTGGGGTCGCCATGTGCGGTCATTTCGAGCGCTTCGGCAGCACCCCTGCGCAACGAGTGCACAGCGCTGATATCACCTTTTCTGACGTGAGTAAGCAGACTGCTAATTGTGATCTGTTGGGGAGAAATCGCGATGTCGATTTCCTGGCCGACTAGCTCGGCATAGGCTGAGTTAGTGATTAGGGTGATCACTTTCTTTGCACCGAGTCGTTTGGCCAACATCGACATCATGATGTTGGATTCACCGTTGTTGGTGAGAGCACAAAATACATCGGTATTCGCGATGTTTTCCTGCTGTAAAAGCTTCGAGTCATTTGCGCTTCCGTTCAGCACAATACTTTCCTCAAGCTCCTCCGACAGTTGCCGACAACGATCGTAATTAAGTTCGAGGACTTTGACTTGGTAGTCCTGTTCCAGTCGTTTTGCGAGCGATGCACCAATTTTTCCACCGCCTGCAATCATGACGCGTTTATAGGGTGCATCCAGTTTTCTCAGCTCTGATGTGACCGCTCGAATATTTTCGCTGGCCGCAATGAAGAAGGCCTCATCATCGGGCTCTACAACGGTCGAGCCTTCCGGGATGATGGCACTTTGCGACTTACGAAAAATTGCCGCTACGCGCGTATCAACGCTTGGCATGTGCTCTCGAATCTCTTGCAACTCACGCCCCACAATCGGGCCACCGTCAACCGCACGTACGGCAACAAGCCGAATCTTTCCTCCGGCAAAATCGAGTACCTGAAGCGAGCCGGGGTTGAGGATGAGTTGGTGAATAGCGTCGGTGACAAGATGCTCGGGACTGATCGATACATCGACAGGGATAGCGCCCGACTGAAAGAGCTTTTTGTCTTCGTTAAGATAGTCGACTTCGCGGATGCGGCAGATTTTCGTCGGTGTGCGGTACAAGGTGTAGGCGATTGTGCATGCCAGCATGTTCACTTCGTCGCTATCAGTAACAGCGATTAGCATGTCCGCATCTTCGGCGCCCGCATCCGCCAAGGTTGTTGGTTTCGATGCGTCACCTTTAACCGTTCTGATATCTAGCCGTTCTTGCAGCTGCCTGAGGGCAGCGTCAGAGTTATCTACGACCGTGACATCGTTCTGTTCGTCGGCGAGGTGTTCGGTGAGCGTGCCGCCAACTTGCCCGGCTCCCAAAATAATGATCTTCACGACGCTCTCGGTTCCTTGAACAACGGGTGATCTAACTCA
>CBFHQN010000072.1:0-5132 GCA_965657765.1 Luminiphilus sp.
TAACGGAAACTAAGCATGTAGAGCCAAAGGCAGAGTACTGGCGGACGCGGGTTCAACTCCCGCCGCCTCCACCAAACGCAGAAGGGTAGTCTGAAAAGACTGCCCTTTTTGCGTTTTACGGGACTGCCGGAAGACTGAGCACGCGCCGGAACGGCGCGGGTGGCCAATACGACGTTGGCCGGTCGCGAAGGCCATGGAGGGCCGGGAGCAACCTCAAGACGTTGGCACGATCCTCATCGGTGCACTGGATAATGAAGCTAAAAAAACCACCCCCTTTTACCAGAGGATACTCCATGGTTGTTTCTAACGCCGCTTAAACAGCCCCTTAAGCTTGTCCTTGACCTTATCTTCGACCCTCGACTTAGCTTCATCCTTAAGAGCCCCTTCAGCGAGTTTCTTTAGCCGCTCTTCCATCGCCCTATTGTCCAATCGGATCTTCGGCGCGTTGAAGGATCCCTGTATCTGCACCGGCACTTCCAACTTCTCAACAGGGATATTCCTCCGCCCCACCGTGAGCTCAGAGTTATAAAGCGCAGCGAGCAGGTCGAGGTTTAATTCACCATCTCCGGCGTAACTAAATTCACCGTTCACGTTCAAAGCTATCTGCCCACCACTGACTTGCTTGGATATCGAGGACCTCAGTGACGACAGCGTGCTCTCTGCATCCAAGTTCTCAGCATTAATAGCCAGACGATTAGGTCCCGAACCGCTCAACTCGTTAAGCTGCAAGAGAACGCTCAGTGACTCATCCCCCGAGGTCATTTCGATGTGAGGCGATAGTTCGAGCTGCTTTGGATTTGAGGCTAAATCTTCAGCCAACAGCGTCAGATCTCTATCGCCAAGCGCGGCTATACGAACCGACGCCATAGACACTTTTTTCGCTAAAACAGACCAGAAGCTGTCTTCGATGGAAGCAAACGATAGCTTTATGTACCCACTTTGTGAGATCTGTTCCTCGAGCCACTCTTCGTAACTTGGCGAGCCGACCTCGGGTTTTGCGTCGGAACCCTTAGGTATGCTTCCCTCCCATTTTTTTAGCCAGCTCTGCACTTGTTTTAGTCGCTTAAGCCACTGCTCTGCTTCGTTTACATACCCCCCCAGGTCCTGCGAGCTTGGAGCTGAGACAGTGGGCGACTCAATCAACGGGCCTACTAGCTGCCCGGGCGTGACTCTTGCCACGCCATAGGTCGCATCCGTAGTGCTAACTTCATTGACCACAATGCGCTTGGAGAGCAAGGCCAAGCTGGAAACCGAAATGCGTAGCTCGGTTGCTGCGAATGAATTAAGAGAAAGATCGGACGGATCCGCCAACGCCAAACCTGTGACATCGAGCGTTCCTGTCCACAGATTCAGACTCAGCTCATCGACATCTACGGTTGCTCCGTTGACGCGCTCCAAAACGGGCTTTACGGCGCTTTTGAGATCAGATTTTGCCCATTGCCAGACACCCATTACGAGGACGGTAATTAGCGCGGCACCAACCGCCCCCTCCTTCCATCTGAGCAACGGGACCGGGCTGTTAAGCACAGCTCCCAGACCGTCTTTTGCTGGCTTGCCAATCACTAAATTGAGCGAGACCCGCCCTAGCAGAGACTGCGCAAACGCGTCGAACTTTGGATTCGCGTCTAAGCCTGCGCCCGCCTGTCGCATCTTTTGAACACCTGCGTTTACGACAAACGCTGCGATCAGTGAGAGAGGCACGCCGACAAACAGAGCACCCACCGTTGCGTAGCGCTCAAAACCAAACCAAGCCAGCACAGGTAACTGGCTCAAAGTCTGCAAACCAAGTCCTAGAGACCCATGAAGAACTGCCTGCCCAAGATTGAAAAGCCAAGGCAGGCTCAGCAGAAGCAGGGTCTTTGAAACGATTAACGAGAGCGCAAACAAGCCAGCGTTAACACGAATGAGTAGGGAACAGAGCGCGAGGATAGCGACGAGCCCAGCACTAGCGGCGTAATCCGGGGTCATTCCCAACAGGAAGCCCAATACAACGCTGCACCAAACATGCGTGGGCGACAAGCCACCTCTTAAAAACTTTCTGATTGAGCCAACAGCCATTGAGTCCCCCTATCTGCTATCCAATGAGGTAATCCGACACCTGCATGTCCTCGTCGCCCACCTTTTCATAATTATCGGCAATGCGCTTATTGATGAAATCGCGCCAGGTGAACTCGCGGTATTTCGCGTCTCCGCCAAAGGTGATCGGTTTAATGAGAGCATCGGCCTTCGGCATGTAGAAAAAAGGCATCGATAGTCGGGACGCACCCTCAGGTACCGCAGTTACCCTGTGCACCGCGGCTTTATAGCGGCCATTTGACCAAACCTGCACAATATCTCCGATATTGACGATGAAGGTGTGTTCCTCGGGTTCGATATCGACCCAGCCGGCAGAGTCGGACTCGGTCTGGAGACCACCCACGTCATCTTGAAGCAGCAACGTGACAGCGCCGGGGTCTGTGTGCTCACCGAGTGCGACAGAGGCGAGCTCAATGGTCGGGTCGCGCTCATCCTCGGGAACAGGGTCTTCTGTGGGGTAGTTGTTGAGGCGCGCTGTGCTGGTGTGGCGCTCGCCAAAGAGATCATCCAAGGCTCCCTCAGGCGCGCCCATAGCTCGGCAGACCAACTGCATGATTTCGTGGGCCAACACATTCTGCTTTTTATAAAAGCCGAGAAGCACCTCTTGAAAGCGCTCTGCACCGTGTTCAGTCAGCTGTCCCTGAGAATTATCAGGCCAGTAACTCGACTCACTCGAGTCAAACATGGGCTCTGGTTTCGCTGAGTAATCGAACACTTCTTTCTTATCGCGCTTCTGTTTTGTGAGCTCTCGATCAAAGTAGCCAAACGCCCGATCAGGCTGGCGCATCACTGACTGCTTGATGTCTCTGGGTAGTGAAAAGAAGCGCCTGGCCTCGCACCACATCTCATCAATAGCGTCGTTAAGGCCATGTCCTTTTAGCTTGAAAAATCCATGGTCAAGGCATGCATGGTCAATGGCCGCAAGCGCGGCAGCGTCAATGTGAGATAAGTCGATTGTTGGCACAGTAGGCATTGTTATGGATCTCCGGTGCGGGGCCTTTCAAAATATCAATGTGGGTGGTCAGCTCCCGCATGTGAGCATTTAACTGTCATTACTCCTACTCTGCCTCATCTCCACGCTTCAGTCACTGACCTACTGCCTCGAGCTAACAGGGTTGACCTGTGACACTCTTTTTAACTAACGTGGTAGCCCTAAGCTCCTCTGCGAGAAAGCAATGCCCCACCAGGTCAGCGAAACAATCCCCGCCGCACTCAGCGAACGTGTTGATGCGGCAGTGGCGTTTTTCAATGACTCAGACCTTGCTGCGGGTGATACGTTCAGTGCAACAGGCATCATCGACGCCGATAGCGCTCTCGATCAATCCGGTGATTTAAAGCTTATTTTGTGTGGTGGTGACCGCTGCGAGCAGCACGCGTTTCGGGTTAGTGGGGGGAGCAGTCCTTGGTCGATTGAAATTGTGAATGGTCCACCAGCCATAGAAGGCAAGGCGCAGGCTGAACTCGACCCACCTCCGGGCGCCCGCCTCCCTTGGCTTGACGCCGTGATTGCCCAGCACGCATTCGTGGTACTGCTGTTTTACCGAGGGTTTTGGTGACCGCCCTGTCGCTCCGAGTTACGGAGTTATATTGACGACGGCGTTGTCGAGAAGATTCGTGCAGCGGGTGGCGCGATCTACGCTATCACCAGCGAGCCACAATATCTTGCGGATCAGGCGCATACTCATTGGGATCTAAATTTCGAAAACGTCGGAGACCCACACCAAGAGATCCCGCGCGTTTGTAACGAGCGAGGTTGGCTTACGCTCTATGCCAGTCGAGGAAAAACCGAGTTTCTGCAGCGCGGTGCCAACTGGAAGGTCGAACATCCAAAAGGTTTTTTTCAACCCGGTGTGCTGGCAGTCAATCAATCGAGTGAGATTCTCTACCGCTGGCGCTCCGTGCCCTCTGAGAAAAACCTGAATGGCACGGTGGCGAGACCCACGCCAATGCACGTTTGGAACGCCATTGAACAGGCGCTTACAAACGAAAGTCATGGTGTCCACGCGCCACTCGACGAGAACCCGGAAATCGATGCGCCACCGCCACCGAAACTTGTGTTCATCGCAGCGCTTGTAGCGAACGCATGGTTCTTGGGTGTGAAGTCCTTCGCCTACTCTCCGGGGGCAGAAGCAACACCAAAACGCTTTGCAAAAGCGTTCAAGCGCTGGCCGATTTTCATTGCACTGTGGGTACTGGCGTTTGTGCTTTTACCCACAGCTTGGGTTTCAGGCGCTGCTGCCCTTTGGGTCGCGTGGATTGCGTATGACGTGAGAGCCACCTTGGATGCGATGGATGTTCAGGTGGAAATCAAAGCGGTCAGTGCCTCTTCGGAGTGATGGCAGCAACGGGTCAACTGCTTCATGGGCACCCATTTTCCAGAGACAAAAGATTCAACAGTACCTACTGAACTGCCTGCGCTACTGGAAGTAGTGCCTCACACTACGCGGACTTTTACAGGGCGCTAGTCACCCGATATTTTTTTCAAAACCACATTGAGATCGTATTTCTCATCGCCCTCAAACCTCGGTGCTTGAGCTGCGAACGCTGTATCGATCTCATACCAACGAGATTTTCCGAACTCAACCGCATGGGGGTGCGTGACAATGAAGAAGGTCTCCTCTTCAAGGCCGCGGATCGTCGCTTCTGCCACGTCCTCAACGGGCATGCCGATGTGTTGCATCGCTGCACCAGCCTGCTCTGAACCCGCCTCTGCCCCACCGTAACGATTTTGGCGGCGCTCACTCGCTTTCCACAAAGTGGTCCCAGTGATACCCGGGCAAAGCACACTGACACCAATATGCTCCGGCAACTCGCGCCTTAGCACATCAGACAGACCAAGCACTGCGTGCTTTGAGGCCGTGTATAAACCGCCACCCAAGTGAGGGACACCCAAGCTGTGTTCAGAGGCGGTATTGAGGATCCACGCAGGTGTGCCTTGCTCGATGAAGAGCGGAGTGAAGCTACGAACCCCGTTCATTACCCCACCGACGTTGACCGAAAACACCCACTCTAGATCGGCTGTTGTGGTGGCGAAGAGCGGCTTGGTGGCGTGCATA
>CBFHQN010000072.1:5153-9991 GCA_965657765.1 Luminiphilus sp.
CAGGGCAATCACGCTCGACTCATCACTCACGTCGACCTGCACAGCAATCGATTGATGACCATTGGCGTTGAGCTGAGTTTTCACCGCCATGGCAGCTTCCAGCTCGATATCAGCGATCACCACCTTGGCGCCTGCCTCCGCGAGAGCTAGGCAAAGCGCTTTGCCAATACCGTTTCCGCCACCCGTTACAACGGCCGTTTTATTGCTCAAATTCATAGGAAACCTCGGTCTAATATGTGGATAGTACACGCCACCAAATTTGCAGTTGTCCGAGTCTATCAATAATCCGATTTGATCCTCTTATTTTGAGGTATCTCCCAAATTCTCTGATATGGTTGGAACACCATAATGTTAATAACGAAAACTTTGGTCTGGGAAGTCAATCAATGAGCAATGATGCCACGCTCGCGGAAAACGATGCGCACACCGAGAACACAGGTTACGGCTCAAAACCCTATCGAACCTACGTTCTTTCTGCCCTGACACTCATCTATGTTCTGAACTTCGTCGATCGCGGGCTTCTCTCCGTTGTCGGCCCTGACTTAGTTCCAGAGCTCGGTATCTCCGATACACAGTTCGGCCTCTTAACAGGTTTTGGCTTTGCGCTGCTTTACACAATCGTTGGCATTCCCCTGGCGCGCATCGCAGATACCGGGCACCGCGTTTGGATCATGACGATCTGTATTGGGCTCTGGTCGCTCATGACGGCGCTCTGCGGTTTGGCAACCGACGTTACGGTTGGCTCTGTCACTATCGGTGCCTTCTGGGTTTTGCTGATGTGCCGTGTTGGCGTTGGCATCGGTGAAGCGGGCTGCACACCCCCCGCAAACTCGCTTATCGCCGACTACTACGCGCCACAGGATCGTGCCCAGGCATTAGGTGTGTACGCCATGGGCGTTACACTGGGCGGTCTTTTCGCCAACCTGATTGGTGGCTGGGTAACCGACGCCTTCGATTGGCGTGCTGCCTTTCTCGTCCTGGGCTTACCCGGACTTTTGATCGCGCTTGTTTTTAAATTGACCGTCACCGAGCCTCCACGTGGCTACACAGATCCAGCGAGCACCAAACCTAGGGATGAGGTTTCACTTGGGGAGGCGTTAAAAGAGCTATCTACCAAGCCTGCTTTCTGGCTGATGACTGCGGGCGCAACGATTGCGGCATTTTGCGGCTATGGCATTAGCTCTTTCCAATCGATTTTCTTTGTACGATCCCACGGTATCACCGCGGGCGAGGCTGCGATTTGGATCAACACACCTGTTGCGCTTGCAGCGGCTTTTGGCACGTTTGGTACAGGCTGGACCGCCTCGAAACTTTACAAAAAATATCCGGGTGCGATTGCCTGGGTGCCTGCTATTGGCTTGGGTATCTCAGTGCCCTTCTACTTATTTGCCTTCACAACAGAGAGCCTTCTCTGGGCAGGCATTGGTCTGGCCATTGCTGGCTTCTCTAAGTACGGCTATTTAGCTGCGCAGTACACGATCGGCCAGGGCGTTGTAACCATGCGTGCGCGCGCAATCGCCACAGCCATCCTCTTATTTGTGGTCAATCTTTTGGGATACGGATTTGGCCCCCTATTCATAGGTGCTGTTTCGGATGTGTTCTTTGTTAACGGCATTACCGAACTCGGTGTCGGTGTTGATGAACTTGCGCGCAACCAGTGCCACCCCAAAGTCATTGGACTATTGGAGACCAATCTCCAAGAAGCCTGCGGTGCGGTATATGCCCAGAGTCTTCAGTCAGCCATTCTCATCACAGCGAGCCTGTACGCACTGTGCTCGCTCTTCTTCTTGCTGACATGGCCGCGTCTCAAAAAGGATATGGTGGATCGTAATCCCGGCTGATGCGATGCGCCGAACGTCGAGCCCGAACCGGGAGAGTCAAGAATCCAACGCAGTGAGCATTTGCTGCAATCGATCTAGACCCAAGTCATCCAGTCTCTGGACATTGCGCTCGGGTATTTGCTCTGGGTTTGGGTAGGTCTCCAAGGCCCGAGTCACCATATCCTCGCGAAGCAGATGGATCATGGGAAACGGCGCGCGATTGGTGAAGTGGCTCGCAGCCTCGATCGGCTCCCCAGCAAATTGATAGTCGGGGTGAAAACTCGCGAGCTGCAGCACACCTACAAGGTCCATTTCCTCGAGAAGTTGTTGCGCGCCATCCAGAAACGCCAAGTAAGTATCAAACCTTTGAAGGGCATTTGGAAACACAACCAGCGTTGTTGCGATCTCTGCCTCTGACGCTGTTTGGATAAGCTCAATTTCATCCAACAGTGCTCCAGCGACACCCTTATCGTCGGTGGCTTCACAGACTTTCACTCGAAGAACGTCGGACCCTAAAAGCGGTCTCGCAAAGGGACATAGATTAAGCCCGACCACAAAATCCCTCACCCACCCGAGCGTTTTGCGCTCAACCTCAGCTCGAGATGGCTGAAGCGAGGAAACCGCCATGGTCTTTGGCTCAGCTGGCATTTTCGAGGGCCTCTTGCTGCGCCATCCAGAGCTCTTCAACAGCCTCCAGCTCCGCTTTGATCGCCCCCTCCTGTTTCACCACCTCGGCCAGTCGATCGCGCTGCTCCGCCTCGTACATCGCGGGATCCGAAAGTTCAGTCTGCAACGCTTCCAGTTTGCTTTGAAGGCTTTCAAGCTGCTTCTCTGTTTTCTGTAATGCCTGTCGAAGAGGTTTGAGTCGCTGGCGTTGCTCTGCACTACTTTGCCGTTGTGCCTTTCCACGGAGCGCTGGTTGATGAGGACTGCCAGACGTCCAGGTCTGAGCGACAGAGCTATTATTCGTAACATCAGGCAGCCCCGAATTGCCATGACCTCCTCTTGGGCTTTGATCAGCTCGTCCGGCAGATCCGGATGTATCGCCCTTGGGTTGCTCGGGTCGATTTTCTGCGGCTTTGTCTCCCGCTAAAACCCATTTTTCATAGGTCGAAAGATCATTGGAATATTCCGCCACCGAGCCACCCTCGACCAGCCAAAGAGACTCGACAACATGGCGGAGTAAATGCCGGTCGTGACTCACCAACACAATAGCACCGGTATAGCCTTGCAACGCCATTGCAAGCGCGTGACGCATTTCTAAATCGAGGTGGTTCGTTGGCTCGTCCAAAATGAGGACATTGGGGTCCTGCCACACCACCATTGCCAGCGCCAAACGTGCCTTTTCACCGCCAGAGAATGGGCGAATTGCCTCTTTGGCTCGATCGCCCTTGAAATTAAAACCTCCCAAGAAATCGAGCATACTTTGCTCACGCGCTGTGGGTGTTAAGCGTTGCAAATGAAGAAGCGGGCTGGCGTCAAGATCGAGCACATCTAACTGCTGCTGATCGAAATAGCCGATTCGCAAGTGCGCACCCGTGACACGTCGACCGCCCTGACTTTTCAAGGCACCCGTCAATCCTTTGAGTAAAGTCGATTTACCCGCCCCGTTCTTACCCAAGAGCCCAATACGGTCACCGGGATGAAGGGAGAACGAGACCTTGCTTAGAATAGTTTCGTTTCCATAACCCAATGACAAATCATCGATCGACAGCAGTGGATCGCTGGTTTTACCTGGCTCGGGAAATTGAAAATAAAACGGTGAATCGGCGTGCGCGGGTGCAACCGTCTCCATGCGCTCGAGTGCCTTCAAGCGACTCTGCGCCTGTTTTGCTTTGGTCGCTTTGGCACGGAACCGACGCACAAAGTCTTCAATGTGAGCGATCTCGCGTTGCTGACGGGCATGCTCGGCGCGCTGCTGTGCCATGCGTTCTGCACGCTGCTTCTCGAACGCCGAGTAACCACCTCGATAGGTAACGAGTTGCTGGCCTTCTAGGCTCAACGTACGGTCGCAAATCGCGTCGATGAAATCGCGGTCATGCGAAATCATGAGCAATGTCCCTTCGTATCTGAGCAGCCACGACTGAAGCCATAGCATCGTGTCGAGGTCTAAGTGGTTGGTCGGCTCGTCAAGCAGAAGAACGTCCGAAGGCGTCATCAACGCCCGCGCCAGATTCAAGCGCACGCGCCAGCCACCGGAAAAATCTGTCACGGTCTGATGCAGCTCAGACCGATCAAAACCAAGACCCAGCAGGAGCTGCTCAGCGCGTCGTTCTGCGTCGTAACCATCTAGCGTATCGAGTTCTTGATAGTAGGACGCCGCCTGTTCATAGTTTTCGGTGCGCTCGGCCTCGGCAATTTTCTGCAGAAGAATGAAGACCGCTGAGTCTCCCGCCATGACGAAGCTAAGTGCCGTCTCAGAACTCGCCTCGAGCTCCTGCGCCATATGCGCCAATCGCAATCCGGACATGCCGCGTATGTTCCCGCTGTCAGCACCTAACGAACCCAGCAACATGGCAAAGAAGCTCGATTTGCCGGTACCATTCGCACCAATGAGCGCGAGTTTTTGCCCTGGCTGCAAGGTGGCCGATGCATTCTGCATCAAGAGCTTAGGGCCGCGGCTGAGGCTGATGTCTTCTAAAATAATCACGTAAAAAGATACTGTTTTTCGCTTATCTGCGAGATGCACGGAGTGCAAACTTACGTCTCGAAAAGATCCTTTCCCATAATCGACAGGCACTTAGGGTTGAAAAAACCTAGGATGCACTGCGTCTGGGTAAGGCGGCTGCGGCGGGAGTATCTCACAACCGGGATGCGTAACGATGCTGAGGCGAAATTGATTTACACATGAGTCTTACGCCCTTGCCAAACATCCACCACGAAAGTCATTACTGCATTTTTTAGTGTCTGGTCTACGCAACAGCAATAACAAAATCAGGGCTCAGGGCTCAGGGCTCAGGGCTCAGGGCTCAGGGCTCAGGGCTCAGGGCTCAGGGCTCAGGGCTCAGGGCTCAGGGC
>CBFHQN010000073.1:0-9928 GCA_965657765.1 Luminiphilus sp.
GCGATAGTCGGTGCCGGTTTCGCGAGGTGATGCCTTGGTGTGAAGAGGTCATGCAGTTATGGAACCCAAACTTAACGTGAGCTTGCGACAGCTCGAGTACTTCAAGGCCATTGGGGATGTCGGGAGCTTTCGAGGAGCAGCTGAACGACTTGGTGTAACCCAGCCTACGCTGACAGCCCAGATTGCAGCGCTTGAGGAGTCAATCGGGGTGAAATTGTTCGAGCGAACGCGTTCAGGCGCAACACCCACGGTAGCCGCGAGAGAGTTGATGCCTGTCTGTAACCGCATTCAGGAAGAGGTGCAGAGTTTTGTTGATACGGCACATGGTTTTAGTGGCGGCGTTGCAGGGACCTACCGCATCGGCGTAACGCCAACATTAGGCCCCTACCTATTACCGCAAGTTTTGCCGGAAATTCACTCGCGGTTTCAGGAGTTGCGGTTGTTCGTGCGCGAGGGTGTTCCAGCAGAACTGAGCCAAGATTTGAGAAGCGCTAAACACGATCTGATTCTCTCAACACAGCCCATTGCCGAAACCGGTTTAGAGATAAGTCCATTGTTTCGTGAGCCGTTGAAACTTGTTATCCCTTTCGATCACAAGTTGGCGCACAAGAAAGTGATCAACCGAATGGATCTGGTTGGAGAGGAGGTGCTCACATTGGACGAGCAGCACCTTTATCACCGTCAGGTGACCGAACTCTGCCAAACACTTGGCGCTACAACTCGGAGGGACTTCGAGGGCACCTCGTTGGATACGCTTCGGCAGATGGTCGTAATGGGTATGGGGATCACCTTCTTGCCTTCCCTATACGTCGCTTCCGAGATTCGAGATACGGACCCGCTCCGGGTGGCAGATGTATTCGGGGTCAATATGTATCGAGATCATGCATTGGCTTGGCGAAGTCGATCACCCGCGCGCCCACTTTTTAGAAGGTTGGCTCAAACGATTAGAGAACTCATCCCGCAAACCTCAGGGAGTGAGTTGAGATTGCTGTACTAGCGAGCCTTGCCGCTCTTGTGCCGTATCGGAGTCAAGCGGGTCCGGATTTACTGTTTTAGAGCGATCGCTCATTGTTCTATTAATTCGGAGTCGCGTCTTTACGAGCTTGATGTCGAAAGTTCACTCATCACGCACTTTTTGACTCTCAATCCAAATCCACCATTGGTCTTGCGGTAGAGAGATAAGCCATGGATATTAGGGGCCGTAACCCCGGGGGAAAATAAAATCATGACTTACGAATCATCCACGCCTTTCATCAATGCTTCACTCGCAGAGCACTGCCTGAGTGTTGAGTTCAATCGTCCCGATGCGCTGAATGCGCTTCGGCCTGAGATGCTCTCAGAGACTGCCCGTCTCGTGCGTCTGGCCTCTGACGATGCAGAGGTAAAGGTGATCGTACTCCGGGGTGCGGGACGAGCCTTTTCTGCAGGCGTGGATTTGAAAGTCTTGCAGGGTATCAAGCCGGAGGGTGGCATCATCGGAAACGTGTTTGATGAGCCTGCGGCCGAGCTCGCTGCTGCGATTCGTGATTCAAGCGTGCCCGTGATTGCGCGTGCAGTCGGAGCTTGCTTTACCGGTGCGCTTGAGGTCGCGCTTCACTGCGACTTCGTCTACACAACGGATTCAACAAAGTTTGGTGATACCCACACCAAATTCGGGCTACGCCCGACTTGGGGAATGTCGCAAACACTGTCTCGCGCAGTAGGTCAGCGCCGTGCACGCGAGCTCTCTTTCACCGCTCGCATATTTACAGGTGCTCAAGCGGTCGAATGGGGCGTGGCTAACGCAAGCTTTGATTCGCCCGAGGCACTGGACGATGCGCTCGCTGCGACCTGTGCGCAAATTGCCGGCAACAGTGCTGAGGCAGTAGCCGCCATGAAGGATCTCTATCGTCTCGCAGAAAGCGAGCAAGGGATTCGAGAATCCTTGGCTGGAGAGACCGCGTCGAACTACGAAATTTCGGACACTGACGAGCGATTGTCCGCCTTCTAATTAGAGGTATCTAACCCCCAAGAGGGGGGTGGTATTTCCGCCTATTGCGTTCGCAAATAAACATCGTTACCGTCGCGCATTCTGTGAAAGGAGCGGGTTATGAGTGCGGTGAAACAGTTACTTGAATCGCTGTATTTCGAGGTCATTCCGATGAAGGGCTTCGAGGAAAAATTGGATGTGCTGAAGGCCGGTGATCGTGTCGGTATTACCTGCTCTCCGAAGCAAGGCTTGCAGGTCACTTTGGACACCGTCGCCAAGCTCTCGGACCGCGGTTTTTCACTGACGCCACACCTCGCTGCGCGCCAAGTAAAGAACAAACAGCACCTTAAAGATATCGTCTCGCAGCTCACTGACAGCAACATCACGTCGATCTTTGTGCCTGGTGGTGACCTCGACGAGCCCATGGGTGAGTACGATAGCTCCGCGGCTGTTCTTCAGGATTTGGCTGAGATGGACCACCCGTTTACGCGTATTGGCGTCGCTTCTTATCCGGAAGGCCACCCTGCTATATCTGACGATCTCTTATTTGAGGCGCTCGCCGCCAAACAAGGCATCGCAACCCACATGGTGACTCAGATGTGTTTTGACATGCCTGTGCTCGTTAAGTGGCTCTCTGAGATGCGGGATCGCGGTATCACGACGCCCGTATGGATTGGCCTGCCAGGTGTCATGGATCGCATGCGCTTGTTCAAGACCTCTCTGCGCATTGGTGTCGGCCAGTCAGCCAAGTACGCCAAGAAGCAAAAGGGTCTGATTGGCATGTTCTTGCGAAGCCCCACTTATAAGCCAGACTCGCTTCTCAAAGAGTTGAAACCAGCGATGAACGATGAACGTATGGCCATCGAAGGACTCTACATGTTCACGTTTAACCAGATCGATAACACTGTTCAGTGGTCTCAAGAACAATTACAGCGCATTAAATAAGCGCACCACCGGAGCACACTATGTCTCAGCTACCTCCTTTCGCGATGGCCGTGGGCCCTCGCGTACGCCAATCTGCCTTCTTCGACGCCACAGTTGCTGCTGGCGTGAAGTCTTTCACCATCTATAACCACATGTACTTGCCCGTACATTTTGGCGACCCACTCGCTGAGTACTGGGGCATGGTGGAAGGCGTTGTACTCGCAGATCACGCGGCGCAGCGACAGATTGAAATCACAGGCCCCGACGCGCTGGAGTTGGTTCAGTTACTAACTCCCCGCGAGATGTCGACACTGCCTGTCGGTCGGGGGCGCTATGTGGTGTTCACTGACCACAATGGTGGGATTATCAACGACGCGGTTCTTCTGCGCGTTGAGGACAACAAATATTGGTTATCTCCTGGTGACAGCGACGTGATTTTGTGGGCGCAGGGTCTCGCTTTAGGGCGTGGTCTAGACGTCAGCGTTACCGAGCCCGATATCTCGCCTCTTCAATTACAAGGTCCCTTATCGCCCCATGTCGGCAAGAAGCTGTTTGGCGATATTGCTGTGACGATGGGTTATTACCACTGCCACTTCTTGGAGCTCAACGGCATCCCCGTGGTGCTGACACGAACGGGGTGGAGTGGTGAGCTAGGGTATGAGATTTACCTGCTCGATGGCTCGCGCGGTACCGAGCTCTGGGACCTGATTATGGCCGCGGGCGAGGAGTACAACATTATCCCTGCTTGCCCCTCACTCGCGCGCAGCGTCGAGGGCGGTATTTTGTCTTATGCCTCTGATATCACGCTCGAGGACACGCCGTTCACGATTGGTCTTGAGCGACTTATCGATGTCGATAAGCCAAGCGATTACATCGGTAAGGAAGCGTTGCAGCGCCTTGCTAAAGAACCGATCCCTCGCAAGCTGGTCGGAGCGAACTTTGGCGGAGACCCTGTGGGGAGTAACGATAAGTTCTGGGACGTCCATGCGAACGGAGAGGTCGTTGGTCGCATCACTCGCTGCTGCTACTCGCCACGGCTGGAGCACAACATTGCACTCGTAAACGTGCCTACCGACGTCGCTGAGCCGGGTACCAAGGTGCAGCTTGATATCCGCGGTACGCTGGTTGACGCTGAAATTGTTGCGCTGCCGTGGTTTGAGTCGCACAAGAAGATTCCAGAGGGAATCTGATCAATCTCTGAGTAACAGAAGTCACCGCTGAAGCTGCGGCGAAAGCGTATAGAAACAAAAACGGGGCTTTAATCAGCCCCGTTTTTTATGGGCGCTCGCCCTGTACCGAAATGTTTTCCCGTTCGTTCTAATGACTATTCTGGCTGCTCGACTCGCAGTGTCAGAAGACCCGCGATAATCATACTCACGCCCCCTACCACCAGTGCGTAAACCGGCTCACCACCGAAGAATTGGCCAACAATAATACCGAGGATACTCGCCGCGAGAATTTGTGGCAGCACGATGAAGAAATTGAAGATGCCCATGAACAATCCCATCTTTTGATAGGGAATGACGGTTGATAACAGGGCATAGGGAAGCGACAGAATCGATGCCCAGGCCATGCCAACGCCCACCATACTGATCAGCAGGAAGAAGGGGTCTGAGATGAAGACGAAGGACACAAAGCCAAGACCACCGCAGAAAAGATTGGTCATGTGAGACGCTTTGAGTCCCATGCGGCGAACCATGATCGGAATCAAGATGGCGAACAACATCGCTACCACGTTGTAGGTCGAAAACAGCAAGCCCACCCAGTCTGCGCCTTCGTTGTAGCCACCGCTGGTGGGGTCAGTCGTATTGAAGTGGTAGGACGTCACGGCTGCCGTTGTAGATGTCCACATCGCGAACAGCGGAAACCAGCTGAAGAACTGAACGGCGGCGAGCTGCCGCATCGGTCCCGGCATGTTAAAAAGGTCAGTGAGTACGACAACGAAGCCGTGCTCGGTTTTACCTTTACGCACAAGCATTGATGCTGCAATTTGGCAGAGACCAAAGGTTGCTACGCCAAAGCTTAAAATGTAGAGATTGCGATCTAGCACATCTGAGAATTGGTCGATAACGAGCGTGCCAACAGCACCTACAACTAACCACAGCAGTCCGCCTTTCATAAACGACTGATCGGATGAGTTACTGGTGCCTGCTTCGGACTCGTCGTCCGATGATTTATCGAAGAAAGACGCCATCTCCTCAGGGGAGTACTCTTTAGTACGGAAAACAGTCCACGATACGGCAGCCAAGAAAATTAAGCCGCCCGCGTAAAACGATAGCTTCACGGACTCAGGGATCGCACCAGCTTCGGCGGTATTCGATACGTCAAACCAGTTGGTCATCATCCACGGAAGTGCTGACGCCACCACGGCACCAATGCCAATGAAAAACGATTGAAGCGCATAACCAAAGCCTCGCTGCTCAGGCGGTAAAACATCGCCCACGAGTGCTCTGAAAGGTTCCATCGACACGTTGATCGATGCATCGAGAATCCATAGCGTGCCCGCAGCAATCCAAAGGCTGGGCGAGTTGGGCATGACAAACAGCGCTGCTGTCGAGAGAAGTGCACCGTAAAGGAAGTAGGGACGTCGTCGGCCTAAGCGCCCCCAAGTTCGATCGCTAAAGTAACCAACAATGGGTTGCACCACGAGCCCCGTAATGGGCGCTGCTACCCAGAGCAAGGTCATGTTGTTGTAGTCGGCCCCCAGGGTTTGGAATATGCGGCTGACGTTGGCGTTTTGCAGCGCAAAGCCGAACTGGATGCCCATAAAACCAAAACACATATTCCAGATTTGCCAGAAGCTCAGCTGTGGTTGCTTACTCATGATGTTTCACCGCTTTTATTGTTGTCTGATCGTATTGTTGCCCGATTGTGCCGTTTGTTTTTGTCGCTAGATTTATCGTTTGCTCTTATCGGCCGTGGTTTTTGCTCGTTTTTCTTATGAGTTTTACTCGCCAATGGCGCGCTCTATCTTGTGTCACTGAGCCACACCGTCCGCGCTATTCAGCGCTGGATCGGCCTTGGTAGTTTATCCAATCTATATCCATGAAATCGTCGGTCTCAGCACCGTTACTGGACGTGTAAAAACCGATATGTGCACCGGTGTAATATTGACTCAGCAATAGCTTTGACGGCAGTTGGTGTAATAGTGACCACTCACTGTCAGCGTGTACTTTATAACTGATGCTGTAAGTGCCGCCCGCTGAATCGATTCTCCATTCAAGCTCACCTGAGTAGCTAGGAAGTACTTGTGATGCGAGTATCTCGGGCGCGCCACGATTTGCCAGAGTCACGCTAAGAACGTATTGGTCACCCAATTGCTTAACAGTCGCATTCAGATAATGGTCGTCTTTTTGAAAGAGACTGATGCCGGCTTCGGTTCCTGATTGGCTCGCCTCAAACTCGATATGCGCGGTGAACTGAAACGCTGTCTCGGTTTGCTTAATACCTAGTTGGGCCACGCGCTCTCTGGCAGAAGGAGCTGTCTGCTGCGTAAACAGTCGCAAATGACCAGGTCGTGCCGACAAGCTGTAAGCATCGGTAGCGGGCATTCTTCTGAACGTCCATTCCACTGCAAGCTCGGGCGAAGTGAAATCATCGAAAAACGCTAATCTCGCTTTTTGACTTTTTCCAGAGAAAGGCAGGGCCGTATCGCGCTCAACGCGACCTGTTTTGGGTGCGGCCACTGGCCAAAGGTACTTTTTCTCCTTCCACCAATAGGGCTCTCGCTCCCAGTCGACGGGAATTAGGTGCGTTTCGCGCCCCATATTGCTCCGCCGCTCCTCGTCGTTTCGAATGCCCAGCGCAACCATGTACCAGCGGCCATCCTCGAGTTCGACGAGGTCAGCGTGTCCGGTGCTGTTAACCCAGTTGTCATAGCTGAGGTGGCGCGAGGTGAGAATCGGATTGCGTTCATTACCCTCGTAAGGACCTGTTAGCTCGTCGCTGACTGCAATGGTGACGGCATGGTTAAACGAGGTGCCACCTTCAGCCACCAAGAGGTAGTAGCGCCCATCGTGCTTGTAGAGATGCGGGCCTTCGGCCCAAATGGCGCGTTTTAAGGCACCGCGCCACAGGAAGTGTCGCTCGCCTACTAGCTTCCATGTTTCAGGATCGAGTCGCTGCAACCAGATCTCACCCTCACCAGGATAGGCAGCATCTGATGGGGCATGATTGCCGAGGTACCAAACACTGCCGTCATCGTCGAAAAATAAATCAGGATCGATCCCGGGCGCGCCCTCGATGACATTTGGCTCAGACCACGGCCCCTTTGGACTATCTGCTGTGATCACGAAGTTCACCATTTGCGTCGGCTCTCCTGACGCTTTTGGCGAGTAGACGTTGGTGGTGATCAGATAGTACTTGCCGTCTTTGCATCGCAGGGAGGGGGCGTGAATGCCGCCGTCCGACTGCACATCAACCAAGTTGACCGCACCATTGACTTGATTACGTCGATGAAGTCCGTGACCTAACAGCTCCCAATTCACGAGATCCTTGGAGTGATGGATGGGGAGGCCGGGAAAATACTCGAACGAAGAGTTCGCGATATAAAAGTCCTCACCGACTCGGCAAATACTGGGGTCAGGGTAGCCCCCGGGAATAATGGGGTTTGTGAAGGTCTCGGTAGCTGCTGAATAGGTCGAAGCTGAGGTGATAGTCGCGCATACCACGCCTGTTGCAACGACTAAGCCTCGGATTACTACAGAGAAGCTTGCACATTTTTTTATTTTGGTGAAACGTTCCATTGCATAGCTCCTAGTACACGGCGCTCTCACTACACGGCCCTTTCAATACACAGCCCCAACACAAGGGCCTTCCAGTACACAGCTCCAATACACGGCCCTTTCAACACACAGCCTTTAATCAATGAGCCTCAATGCGGGCCTTCAAAACAGTGCATGGCTATCTTAAATCTCTGGGCACACGCCGCCATGCTTTAGTCGAGCTCAAACACTTGAGCCGACTTGGCAGGGATAAGAATGCGATCCGAGAGACGATGCCTCTCCCCAGTCAGTACATTACGTGCTGTCGATGAATCGCCCAAGCCCTGCGAATAACGAGCGCTGTCTAAGTGGACGAGATTCTTCTCGTTGTTCATTACCACCATGACACGCTGCGTTGCGTTGCTCCTGAAGTAAACGTAAATACCGTCGCGTGGCGCAAAGTGGAGGAGCTCACCCGCATGAATCGCTGACGCAGATCTCCGCCATTGGAATAGCTTTTTGATAAAGGATTGCGCATCAGCTACATCGCTCGCGAGGCCTTTACCTTCGAACGCATTAACCTTGTCGCCTGCCCAACCCCCGGGGAAGTCTGCCCGAAGGCGTCCGTGATCACCGTTATCTGGGTTGGTCATTAAAAGCTCAGTACCGTAAAGCATTTGTGGGATGCCGCGTGTGGTGGCAAGGAAAGTCATCGCCATTTTGTAGCGTGCTAGGTTCTCACCAACACCCGGGTACAAGCGGCTCATATCGTGGTTATCAGCAATTAACATTAAACCCATGGGGTCAGGGTAGAGAAAGTCATCCGCCAGGATGTGGTACAGCTTGGTGAGGCCGCTGTTCCAACCTTCGTCGTTGTTAACCGCGTCTCTAACCGCTTGCTGCATCGGGAAGTCCATCATTTGTGGTGCCCCCGAATCATAACCGTCAGCATTATTCTTGCCTCGCTGCCAATACGAGACAGTTGCCGGATTCATGGTCCATTCCTCTCCAACAATACTGAAGTTGGGATATTCAGCTAGGACGCGACCGGTAAAGTCGGCAAGGAAGCCTTTCTCGTTATAGGGCCATGTATCGACTCTGACGCCCGATAGGTCAGCGGTCTCAATCCACCAAATGATGTTCTGGATAAGGTAGTTCGCCACAAGAGGATTATCTTGATTGAGGTCTGGCATTGTCGGGACAAACCATCCCGTGGTCATTTCTGATTTATCGAAATCCGAGGCGTAGGGGTCTTGGTGCGACTCCCGTCGATGATTGGTTGGCGAAAATTCGGCGTCGCGATTCACCCAGTCGCTGGTGGGTAAATCAAACATCCATGGATGCTCCGAACCTATATGGTTCGGCACGAAGTCGTGGATAACACCGATTCCACGCTTGCTAGCCGCTTTACTGAGTGCAACGTAGTCATCGTTACTACCCAATCGTGGATCGACACGGTAGAGGTCAGTGATCGCGTAGCCGTGGTAAGAGCCTTCTTTTTGATTGTTTTCGAGTACTGGGGTCATCCAAAGCTGAGTCATCCCAAGCGATTCGAGGTAGCTCAGATTCTTGGTGATACCCGCGAGGTCTCCCCCATGACGGCCGTAGGGGTGCTGCCAATCCGCATCTTCGTGAAGTCCGGCTACTGAGTCGTTTGAGGGGTCGCCATTAGCGAATCGGTCGGGCATCACCAGGTAGACAGCGTCTTTTGCGCTGAACCCTTCTCTATCTGCAGACCCCTTCGCTCGCGCCAAAAGCGGGTATTCGATCGTTACGCGCTCATTGGTCTTTGAAGTAAGTTCCAAGGTGACGGTTTGAGCGCCGAGCGCCTTATCTAATTCAAGCGTGACCCAAAGGTAGTTTGGGCTGTCGCCGCCAGTCACGCGGCTGACGCTTACACCTTCAGAACTGCTGCTGACCTCGCCATTGGCAAGGTTATCGCCGTAAAGCATGAGTTCGACGGTGTTGTTCTCCATGCCAACCCACCAGTTAGGTGGATCAATACGGTCGATGACTCCAGCAGTTGCACCATTTGACACGGCTATTAGGAGCAGGAAAGAGGTAATGAATCGAGAACTCGTCATGGAAATATCTCCCAACTAAAAAAGGGCCGATAAACAGCCCTTTTCAAAAACTATTGTTGCTTGATCACACTGATCGCAAAGCCACCGCCCTTGGCCATACTTAGATCAAGGCTGCTGGCGGATGTTACCGACATTTGCTCAATGACCGCGTCATACGGATTGGTTTCCCAATCAGCGTTTTCGCCATCGCGATAAATAGTCGCGGTGTATGTGCCCTCGTCTAAGAAGCTGAAATCTAATGTTACGTC
>CBFHQN010000074.1:0-9866 GCA_965657765.1 Luminiphilus sp.
AATGGGCCCGCAATTTCACTCAAAAATGTCCGATTTCTCTTCTTTTCGTTCTCTTGATTACACAACTTAGATTGCAGTTGTTCGCTGGCTGACGACATAACGCACTCCTAATTTTTAATTTCTTTATCTATGTGATCTTCCCCGAAACCTATCGGCACAGAGAAAAAACACAAGCCTCAAAACTGCCCGAGACCTTTCTTCGACCATCGCCGCCCTGAATTTTTTAACCAAATTGGCCTCAATTCGCACCCAAACGCCTACAGCTCTGGTTATAAAAAGGATTACCGCCCTCAAACGATAACCCTAGTTTTGACTCAGACTCGCTGATTAGCCTCTTCGCGTTGAGGGCACATAGACCCCGTAGAAATACGCTTGAAGTGCAAGATCAACTGCCACAACACCGAATATGATCGGCCAAACTTCACCACGAACTTCAGAAATATCCGTATCGAGCATAATCGACTTGGTCATTTCACCAGGAAGCGAGAGATGATTATTGATAAGCGCATCTGGGGGCGCAGCCACGGCAGTAAGTGACATTCCCATCGAAAGCGCGAGTACCGCTAAAGTTTTAATTTGCTTCATTACGACCCTCCTTGGTCATCTATTCACCAACCCCATCTCGGGGTAAACAGAATCTCAGAAAGAGCGATGTCCAAAGAAGGTTCTAAACGAACAAAAGCCACCAACTTAGCGAGATGTCAGGCTTCAAAAGTCAATGATGAGTGCATCTAACCTCGTCATGGATTGGATTACGTCACTCGAGGCAGAAAAAACCATGGCTCAGTCAACGCAAGAATAGCAACCACGGCTGAGGGCATAAGCACTGTCACGGAAGTTCAAAACAAAGATGGCGATCGCCGGGCTGGTAGCTGGTAGCTGGTAGCTGGTAGCTGGTAGCTGGTAGCTGGTAGCTGGTAGCTGGTAGCTGGTAGCTGGTAGCTGGTAGCAAGAAGTTATTATCTACATCAAACTTGCGGGCACTGCTCTGACAAATAGGTAGCCTAATCAGCCACCGCAAGCTTTAGAACTTGCCCATAACCGCTGATCTCGGGAACGTCATCAAGCAGGCCTTTGGACTTCAACATAGCTCGCAGTTTAGGCAGCTTGTAGCATGGAACACCTGCCATGAAGTGGTGTTCCATATGGAAATTCACATTGTTAGGTGCGAGCAAAAAGCGCTGCCAAAATGGTGCGTCAACCGTTCGCGTATTCATGCGAACGTCTGGGTCATAGAGGTCAGGCACGACCGCGTGCTCACCCACTTGGCGAAGTCGCACAACCCACATGTAAGACGTCAAGAAAGTCCCCATCCAAACGAACCAGGTCCAACCCACACCCATAGCGATCAGAATCGATGCAAAGACAAGGTGCACGAGGATTTGTTTCGTCAATAGGTTCGACGAACCGACAGTTTCTTTGCTCATTTGACTGCCGGCCCCCGTTGCCAAGGCAGCTAACAACTTGAAACCCGTTTGCCCCGTTAAATCACGCGTCCATTTGCGGTAGAGACTGCTTTTTTTGATTGGATAGGCGCGGTAATTCGGTAGATCAGGATCCTCATCGGTCCCCGCAAGACGGTGATGCGCTGTGTGGCCTCGTGCGTAGGACGCGAGGTCTCCCAAGGTGGGAAGCGCACATAGCCACTGCCCTACCCATACATTTAAGCCCTTCGTTTTGAAAAGGGTGCCATGACCCGCTTCATGCATTAACACAGCAAGACTCAACTGCCTGCCAGGAAGCACAACCCAGGCAAAGAGCAGGGTTATCACACTTGGGAAATAACCCACGAGTAAAAGGATGCCAAAGGTAAGCGCCCAAGTGTTAACAACATGCATCCATGCCCTGAAGTCGCTTCGCTCGAGCAACTGTTCACGCTCTTGCGCCGATAACACATCACTGGGTCTCATAAATCATCGATTCCTTTCTGCGTGTTGAGGTAAGCGCGTTTCGCACTCGACTCACACAGATTAAATGGCTCTCACGCCTGTGCAAAGTATACCGTATGCAGCATTCCCAATACGCCAACGGTATAAGCCAGGGTAATTGGATAGCCGAAGCGCAAATAGTCGGCACGGGTGTAACCGGCGATGTTTTGCACGATGAGATTAGTCGCGTAACCGTAGGGCGTCAGAAAAGAGCCGCTTGCCGCAAAAGCCACCGCAAGCGCGAACGGCATTACATCAACACCCGACGCCTCTGCCAATGCGTAGCCAATAGGGAACATTAGGGCAGCCGCTGCGTTATTTGTAACCAGCTCCGTGAGTATCAGCGTCAACACAAAGATGAGGACTAATCCGAGGAACGGTGTACTCCCAGAGAGGAAGGGAATCGCCGAACCAACCAAGCTCGCAACAAGTTGACTCTCGATCATAGCGTCAGCAACGACCAAGGCAGAGGAGACCAATATCCAAATATCGAAGGGGAAACGACGCCGCAAGTCATCAACACTTACAACGTCTGCCGCCCAAAAGCCGACGAGCAATAGCAAAAGACCCATTGACAACGAGATCGTTCCCAATGCAGCCATGACAATAACGGCTAACAAAGCGGCAGTGGCGAGAAACCCTGCCGTAGAGTCCATCAAACGCACGTCCAAACTGTCCGACAGAAGGATAAAGTTGCGGCCAAGATTTTTACGCTTGGCGAAGTCATCGCCTGTGGCCAGCACAAGTAAATCCCCTACGCGAAGTGGCAACTCACCTAATCTTCCTCCAACATGCTTACCGTCACGTTGTACTGCAACGATTGCTGCATTGAATCGCGCTCGGAATCCGAGAGATTTGGCGGACCTCCCTTCAAGAATCGAGCCAGGCGCAACGAGCGCCTCAGTCAGCTCGCTCTGCATTAAGCCCTCTCTTTTGGCAAACGTACTGAGACCTTCTACTTGATCAATGCGCGCCACATCAGAGACATCACCGGTAAAAACCAGTCGGTCACCCGACAACAATATATCTGTCGGGGAGACTGGTTTTATTTTCCGACCATCGCGCAGGATCTCTGCAAGATAGAGTGTCTCTAACGCCCGAAGACCCGCAACCTCGACTGTTTTTCCAACCAAAGCACCCTCTTCGTCCACCTCAGCCTCGAGTGTGTATTCAGCCTCAACAGCTTCGAAGTTTTCTCGAGTGGGCAATCGTCGTGCAAGGATCACCAACAGGCATCCCACCAGCAGAACCACTGGTGCAGAAATGACAAAAAAATCCCCGAATCCCAATCCAACGCCTCGCTGATCCTCCAAAAAACTGCTGACAATCAGGTTAGTGGAAGTCCCGATGAGCGTGAGCGTGCCACCCAAAATTGCGGCATACGATAGCGGTAAAAGTAATCGGGAAGAGGCGTGGTACTCGCTGCGACGCAAAACATTTGCCAAGCTCGCAACAACAGCCGTGTTGTTTAGCACTGCAGACATGGCAGCCGCGATGGCAACAATCTTTGCAACGGTCCAAGACAATCGCGGCGAATCAACTAGACGCGACAACATTCCTAGCCACGGCAAGCGCTCAAGTGCAACAGCACACAAAATAAGCAGTACTAAGGTGACCAGCCCCTCGTTGGTCGTTTTTGACCAAAACGTATCGATGCTGACAAGACCGGCAACAAGGCAAAACAACGCGGCAATTAAGAAGAGCACAGTCGCGTTCACTCGCGAAAACACAAGTGCACCAATCAGACCCACCAAGGTCAGGCCGGCAAGCCATAGCTCCATATCGTAGAGACCCCCAAAACTCAAATAATCATCGCTCAAAAGTGGTACAAAAAGCGCCGTTTCTATACCCTCGTGCGAAGATCGACCTCGCGCTAAAGTAACACATCACTTACTCAAAAAAGGAAATAAACATGCTCGGTTACGTCACACTCGGCACCTCAAATTTACCCGCGGCCATAGAATTTTATTCCGCGCTTACAGCAGGAATGGGTTGGAAGCAATTGATGGGAACCGACCGTATCGTTTTCTTTGGCTCGTCAATGGAGCAGGCCGCTTTGGCTATCTGCACACCTTACGACGAACAAGCGCCCACGGCCGGTAATGGCACGATGGTTGCCTTCCATGGCGGAAGCACTGAAGGTGTCGACGAACTTTACACGAAGGCAATCGAGCTCGGTGCCACCTGTGACGGCGAGCCAGGTGAGCGCGTCCCAGGTCTGTTTTACGGTGCTTACGTTAGAGATGCAGAGGGCAATAAGCTTTGCTTCTGCCATTTCACAATGTAAAGGAGAGGCTCTTTTTTAGGGGCGCGACTTAATAGGTAGTAGGTCGCGCACCCGCCAAACTCTTATCAAGGAAGTTTGGAATCAATGAACTCTGGGGACTCGCGAGGTTAGTGCCCGGAAACACTAGGATAGTTGCCACTCAAACTCTTCGGTACTGCTCATCAACTGATCAACCGCCCCGCCCACGCAATTAGGCTCAACCATGTGTGCAGCGTACCAGGTATGTAGGCACCGAATTCTGTCCGACTCCTGAATCCCGCCAATACCCCGATCTGATAACGCGGACATCATGCCTCGCGAGTCAAGAAGCACACGTTCCTCTTCACCCAAAAACCCATCACGCAATTTTTTGTGCGCGTCATGTGCTTGCTTCATTTTTAGCTTGATCGCACTGCTCTCGTTGACCATCTGCTGAAGCTTTGCGATCCATCCGGCAGCTTCAAGGCGATCTATTTTCAACGAAATGTCTGCATCGATTAGCCAAAACATGGTTGGAAACGGCTTTTCGTCCACAATTGAACTAACTCGGATGACCGCAGGCTGTCCGTTGTTATTGAAGGCAGAGACATCGCAAAAGCCTCTGGGTTCGCGACCCAGTCGCTCGGTGACAAAGTCGTACCACTGGTTGACACGGGCCCTGCTTTCGCTCGCCTGTTTGGAAATTTTGTCGGAAAACTGCATGCGCGCACCCTAGCACAAAATCTCATTGACTCGGATAAATCATGGGCGTAAGGTCCGCGCGTTAGGTGCCTACAGGTGGAAACGCACGGGTAGGTTAAAAGGGAAGTCTGGATGAACCAGCGCTGCCCCCGCAACGGTAACTGCATGTCGTGTGCAAAGCCCGATACCTGCCTGATAACTAAAACCCGACGGCGCGGTGGGCTCCAGCAGGGAGATCGCTTCGTGCTGTTTACGCTGTTGGCCTCTTTGCCCGCTCACTGCTCCAGACAAACATGGAGCCAACATGTCCACGATCAAAAAATCCCTCCCTTTCGCGGTCTCCCTCGCTATTGCATCTAGCTTTGCTACGGCTGATAAGATTGAAGAAACAGTCGTCGTAGCCGATCGAGTCGAAACGGCGATTGAGTCGCTTGCTGTTTCGGTCAACGTCATGGATCGCGAACTTATTTCAGCCCTGGGCTCAGCGACATTACCGCAATTGCTGCGTTCACAAGTCGGCATCTCAACAACGCAAACTGGCGGCATTGGTGCGGTCAGTGGGATTCGCGTCCGAGGACAAGATGGCTTCAGAACACGTGTATTGATCGACGGCATCGATATCAGTGATCCCTCCTCCCCACAGATTGCACCCAGAATGGAGCACATTGTGGCGGGATCTCTCGAACGCGTTGAGGTACTGCGGGGTACTCAAGGCCTTTTGTGGGGCGCTGATGCTGGAGGCGTCGTCTCGCTGACCAGTCGACGAGGTGGCGAGCAGTCCAGTATAGATATTTCTGCAGAACGCGGTGGCTATGGTTTTGAAACCGAGTCCCTGGTGGCGAGCACAGGAACGATGGCTTTTGGTGAATTCACCGCTGTACTCAACCACGTCGAAATGGATGGTTTCAACGCGCTCAAAAGCGATACCCAACTTGCTGACAATGACGGCTACGACAACGACAGCGTTCAACTCAGCTATACAACGCCTGAGTGGAATGGTTGGTCTGCGACACTCAGCGCGCGAGACGTCGATGCAACCACCGATTACGACGGATGTGGTCGATTTGACGAGAACTTCAGCTTCATCTCGAGTAACGACTGTTCCGACGGGTACAAAAATGAGACCCAAGGGCTTGTTGCGCGCCACGCCGGTGATGGACACTCAACGCAGTTCAGTATCAGCGAAAGTGACAGCGACCGAGCATACTTTACAGATGGCATTTTTCAATTCGCATTAAGAGGCTCGAACGAGCAAATGTCGTTGTCTCACAATCGCTACTTATCGGAAAACATGGACCTCACGGTCGGTCTCGATGTCGATGAGCAAAGCTACGATGACGGGTTTGGCACAGCGAGAAGTCGCGATAATGAGGCCATGTTCGTCAACCTGCGAAGCACCGGTGAAAGAGCAACGTTATCCGCCGCTGTTCGCAGTGACGACAACGAAGACTTTGGCCGCTATACCTCCTGGCGTCTTACCGCCCTGACCGAGACAGGCCTCGAGGGCATCGCTTTTAAAGCGGCCTACGGAACTGGCTTCAGAGCACCCTCTCCTTACGAGGTCGGCTCTAATCAGTCACCCTTTGCACTCCCAGCGGCAAGAGATAACGCGCTTAAAGAAGAGCAGAGCGAAGGCTGGGAGATGGGGCTTCGCGGAGGTCAAAACGACGTTGCTTGGGAGCTGACCTACTTCGATCAAGAAGTCAGTGATGCCATCATTTACAGCTACAACCCAGCTTTGTTTGCCGGCGGATACATTCAAGTTCCTGGCTCCAGTCAATTCAGCGGTGTTGAAGCAACCGCTTCTTGGGTAGTTGGTGAAGGTGTGACACTCGAGGGCTTCGTGAGCGATCTCTCAGCCGAAGATGCGTCCGGCAACGACCTTCCCTATCGTCCCGAGACGACGGCACAGATCTCGGCACGGTTCGGTGGCGAGAAGGTCAACTGGCTATTGCTGGCGCGCTATACAGGTGACAGGAGCGATGGCTTTGGTACAACACTTGGTGAGTACACTGTCATGGATGGCTCTTTCACTTACGCAATCACCGAAGACCTAAATGTCTCAGTGCGCGCAGAGAATCTCACCAATGAGGGCTACTCTGATATTGTCGGTTACCGCAGCCCCAGTAGAACGCTTTACCTTGGTCTCAACGTATCAATCTAGGCAAGCAATATGAGTAAAGACGCGAAACATAAAGCTTCGATGGAAAAGCAAAAGACAAACGTCGACGCATCCATCGCAGCTGCAGATTCTGAAAAAAGTCTTGTCCTGCTCCTGACTGGTAATGGGAAGGGCAAGACAAGTTCTGCGTTCGGGATGGTCATGCGAGCCATGGGCTATGGACATCGCGTAGGCATCGTTCAATTCATTAAAGGCGAGCAACTTTCAGGCGAGGAATTATTTGCTCGAGCTAACCTCCCTGAAACTGACTTTTATCAGATGGGCACAGGCTTCACCTGGGATACACAGGATCGTCAATCCGATATTGAGGCCGCAAAGCGTACTTGGGGCGAAGCTCAGCGCATGCTGAATGATCCCGCTTACGATCTGGTCATTCTCGATGAGCTAACCTATATGCTGTCCTTCGACTATCTAGAGGAGACTGCGGTTGTGAACGCAATTCGTCAGCGGCCCGAGCAGCAAAGCGTTGTCGTCACAGGTCGTGGTGGTGGCGCAGCCTTGCAAGCGCTCGCTGATACGGTTTCGGAAGTAAAAGAGGTCAAACATGCCTTCAGAGCAGGGATCAAAGCACGTAAAGGCGTGGATTTTTAAGTGTCGGAAGTGACCCACCCTGCCCTCAGACTTAAACCGTTCATAGGTTACAAAGCAACGAATGCATTTTTTCAAGGCGTCTGGGGCACTGCTTATGTGGGACTGATGACGCCTCTGCCGCCCGAGCTCTTTTCAGCAGGCGGTATTGGCTTTAGTTTAGGTACATGGTTGGTCGCACTGGGCTATTCGAAACTGTTCAATCTCACGGCCTTCTTTCGCATCTCACTGGGCGTTGAGCTGATTGCACTCATCAGCGTTCTCGCAATTCTGATTTATCCCGGAGGATTCGCACTCGCGGCGGGGATATACCTCGGGTTTCAGCTGGCGCTAATCTTCGGTAGCTACCTCGGGCGACTGGAAACGCTTGTTGTTGCCAAAGACAATTTAAAGCACCTCGATATTGGTAAATCGATAGGGGCCTTGTTGGGGCTAGCCTTTGCCGCTGCGTTTTATCAGTTCGCACGTGCTTGGCTAAATACCGATGATCCAATCAGGCTTGTGCAGGTCATCCACTACCCATTATTAATTGTTCAGGCGGCGAATGTTGGATTGCTGCTCATGTCGTTTGACCGCTCTCGATTCAACGCGACACTCTAAAGGTCAATGAAGCGCCCCGAAAAGAGGGCTGGGAGTCTTAAGCGACCTGCTCTAAGGCCCAGCCTCTAAGCTCATCATAGCCATGCGGTCGCACAAGGTTTGAAGAATGGTGTACCAACTTCACTGCAGTGAGTTTCAGACGCGCACGTAGCAGGCGAGAGCCCACCACGTAGCCTGGATAAAGATTAGTCTAAAAGTTCCGGCTGTTCGCTCAAAATGACGTCAAATAATGGTTGTCCGCTGAACCAGCCCGACAGAGTACTACCGACTTGCTTTTGGGTATGAACCGCCATCTCATGAGGGATAGGCTTAGTTTCACCTGCCGCCTCCGCAAGTAACTGTGCTTGGCAGGAACGCTCCATTGTCACGTACCACCAGGTCGCTTCTTCCACTGACTGGCCTACAGTGAGGTGTCCGTGATTTTTCAACACGATCGCTTTTTTATCACCGAGCGTCGCCGCTAGGCGCTGGCCCTCGTCCATATCTACCACAACGCCCGTGTAATCATCGAGCAGAGCGTGGTCTCCGTAAAACGCGCAGGCATCTTGAGTCAGCGGATCAAGCAGTCGACCCAATGAAGACCATGTTTTCCCATAAATGGAGTGAGCATGAGCAGCGGCGGTTACATCAGGTCTCGCCGCATGAATTTGACTGTGAATTGTGAACGCGGCGCCATTCAATATCCCGCTGCCCTCTACAATGTTGCCATCATGATCAACACGTATGAGATCAGAAACACGCATCATCTTAAACGAGCGACCCATGGGGTTTACCCAGAAGGTCTCGGGATCAAGCGGATCTCGAACGGTGATATGGCCTGCCACACCTTCATCAAAGCCAAATCGCCCAAAAATACGAAGCGCAGCTGCGAGGCGTTGTTTGCGAAACAGCTGCTCATCCAAAGGTGAGCGCTCGACATTCCCCATATTCTCATCTGCATTCATGATGAGGCTGTTAACCTGTTGATTCATCTGACCGCTCCCTTAGTTTTGGTTATGTTTTTGGTTTTACGATGCTCGCCCGCCAGCTTTGGCAACTCAGCATCGGTCGGCATTGGCAATCCGTGTTCCTTTAAGTGTGCCACATAATCACTAAGTTCGGCGCCATTCTGGGCTGAGACCTCCTCCGCTCGCAAAGGTTCTCCACACTCGCTGCAAGCCAAGACCGCATGACAATCACTGGCACAGCCACTGTGCCAGTAGTTTACCGGAGCACCTTGTTCATCAACCAACCACTGATCGCCCCACTGACTTAACGTCATCAGTACCGGATAAAGCCCTAGGCCTTTGCGCGTGAGCCGATATTCAAAGCGCTCAGGATGTCTGCTGTAGGGCACCTTGGTGAGCACGCCCTCATCAACGAGCATCGCCAAACGCTCAGCGAGGCGGTGGCGCGTCACACCTAAATTCTTATGAAAGCCTTCAAAGCGTCGTGTGCCCTTAAAAGCGTCGCGGATGATCAGCAGAGTCCATCGCTCTCCTACGATAGAGAGAGCTCGAGCGACAGAGCAGACCTGCTCGTTGATGTTTTCCCATTTCATTTTGGAACTCTGCTATTAGGTTTGATAAATAGCAAGCAACAGACAAAAAAAAGCCCGGCCATTAGACCGGGCGCCTAGAGC
>CBFHQN010000075.1:0-9767 GCA_965657765.1 Luminiphilus sp.
AGGATACCTGTATTCACGCTGGTGCTGAGGATCGGATTTTATCGCTGATCTCCGAATACGCTATCGGCACCTCGCAAATTAGCTTCCTCATATCGGACTCACTGCAGCTGCGGGAGTCTGCCACTTGCCAACGATTAACAAGAGCGCTCAGATCCATCGGCTGCCACATCATTGTCGATCATTACAACCCAGAGCGCACTGGAGAGAAGTCTCCAGAACAATTGAATGCCACTGAGACTGTCATCGACAGTCTTTTCTGGGAGCGCGCTGCGCAAGAAGAGCCTTGGAAAAGCTTACTTCCCCAGCTTATTGCCGATACTCACCACATCTTGGGACAGACTGTCTCCGTTAGGAATCCTTCTATCACTGACAATATTGAGCACACAGGGATCGACTTCATCGAACGGGAATCCGATGTACTACTGTCGACCTCAGAGCTTTTGAGCAGTCTTGGCTCTGAGCTTTTGTGATTTACGAGCGCTGTAAGCTGCCTCGATCGATACCGCTAACACGCCAAGCCAAACGAGCCCGAACGTTGCAATCGTCACACTTGTTACCGGCTCCCTCAGCACGGAGATAGCAACGATCAGCTGTATTGATGGGCCCACGTAAGTGAGCAATCCAATGGTAGAAAGGGGCAGAACACGCGTTGCCGCAACGTACGTGAGCAGAGGAGCAGCCGTAAAGGCGCCCGCACAAAGTAAAAACAAATCCACCTTAAGACCATACGCTCCCATACCTGAACCATCGTGAGTCAAAATCCACAACGCGGCAAAAGGTGCCATGAAGAGCGATTCTAAAAATAAGCCTTGCATGGAATCGGCGTTGATTTGTTTTCTGATTGCGCCATACAGAGCGAAGCTAAGCGCTAGCGTTAACGACACCCAGGGCAAACTGCCATAGGCAAAGAGTTGTACCAGCACTGCGATGACAGCCAATGAGATTGCCAGGACATGGACTGGCTTGGGACGTTCACCAAAGACGAAAACACCCAACGCTATGGTGAGTAAGGGCAACATAAAATAGCCGAGACTGGCTTCAGTCGCGCGTTCATTGGTCACCGCAAATACATACACACCCCAGTTGATTGTTAGCATCAGCGCTGCCAACGCGATCCAAAAACAAAACTTAAGCGCTCGTATCAAGGCAAGCGTCTCGCCCAGACGACCAAAAAAAGCAACGATGAGGAAGGTGACGGGTAAGGTCCACAGCGCTCGATGCGCCATCACATCAACAGGACCGATGGGCTTGGTTTGAATCCAATAAAGCGCCGCAATCCCCCAGATGAAATTAGCGGTGAGAGCAAGTAGTATGCCCCTGAATGTGTCGGCTTGAGTCACCTGAAGAACCTACTTGCACGCAATGTTGAGGAAGCCGCCGTAATTAAACATCGAGACGCTCTAGGTGCAAGATTCATTACACATTAAATCCCATGCAACGCATGCTACCGAGCGTACGTGGACTGCTAACTCGCCCAAGCGAATCGTCAATATGGTAAGCACCTCGCTGCTTTTTTTGCTTGCAACTGTGCAAGCCGAGCCTCTCGAAGCCAGAGACACCTCACGAGGTCATCAAGAAGCCTCTAATACCACGGAGCGCAGCCAGCTAAGAGCAAGCACCTCGAAAGCCGCCCAAGATCTTGACCCCCGAAGCGTCGTTAAGTTTGAAGTTCCGATCCGACGGGTTGAAGATGGCGAGCGGCGTAATTTCATCGAGAACTGCAGTGCATTTACAGTACAAAAAACATACGAATACTTCCTGTTCCTCTCCTCCTGGCACTGTATCGACGGTTATCGGCGAACTCAAAAATCGCCCATCGTGAAGCATGCAGGCCGAAACGCGCAGCCTACGCTTGGCGAGTCAGGAGGCAACATGACACAAGATTGGCTGCTAATGACTGCGCCTCGGGCTGCTTTTGATAACTCACTTGCACCCACGCCTCTGGCGTCTCAACCTGTCACGGCCGGTGAAATACTGTACGGATTTGGCTGGGGTGGGCACGCCCAGAATTCGCGGTCTACGCCAAAAGCATTGACCTGCCGAGCGATGGAGGTGGGGTACCGGCTAACACTTGACTGCGGATTCTCAAAGGGCGACTCAGGCGGTCTTATAGCGAGAAGGATAAATGGCGGTTACGAGGCCGTGGGAATAATATCTGCGGGCGACTCATCCTCCGTTACCTATGCCTATCCGACTTCCTCGTTGCCACACCGGGCAAGTGCTCAGTTACTGATTACTGACGACTGACTCAATCACCCAATCGTGCAGCAGCGTCGGCGCCTATATGGGCCTCTCCACGCGATCTAGCCAACGAAATCTGCTTTTGTCGTTCAGTGAATCGCTGTCTCTGCTGTTCACTGTGTGCATCATGACATCGTGGGCAGGAGACACCGGGCACGAACAAATCGGATGCCTTTTGTGCATCATCTATGGGGAACCGACAGGCATAACACTGATCGTAGCTCCCTTTTTCGAGGTAATGATCAACCGACACGCGGCTGTCAAAAACGAAACACTCCCCATCCCATCGCGTTTGCTCAACGGGCGTCTTTTCCAGATAGTTCAGGATGCCACCCTGCAAATGCCACACGTCCTCAAATCCCATGGAAACAAGTAGCGACGTGGATTTTTCGCAGCGAATGCCCCCGGTACAAAACATCGCCACCTTTTTATGCTTTCTTGGGTCAAGATTTTCCTCAACCCACTCAGGAAACTCCCTAAAGCTGGTCGTGTTGGGGTTAATCGCGCCCTGAAAGGTCCCGATCTCAACCTCGTAATCATTTCGCGTATCGATAACCAGACAGTCCGGATCATCAATTAACGCGTTCCATTGCTCGGGCGAAGCGTAGCGGCCAACACATTGATTTGGATCGATACCGGGGCGTCCCATGGTGACAATCTCTTTTTTCAACTTGACCTTCATGCGCAAGAAAGGCCGATCTGTATTGTATGAAAATTTACAATCCAAATCTGCGAGGCGATTATCGCGCTTAAGGTACGCGAGCACCTGTGAAATCGCTTGCTCAGTCCCTGCAATGGTTCCGTTAATCCCCTCCTCGGCTAGCAGCAATGTCCCGCGAATGCCTCGCGCTTCGCAGAACTCTAGCAATGGCGCTCTGAGGTTTTCAAAGTCCTCCAAGCGGACAAACCGGTAAAGCGCTGCAACCTGTGTGCTCGGAGCGTCCAGTGACATCAACGACCTCCTCCGCGGCAATCCGGTGAGTCCGGCACAGCGCCTTTCGCTTCCCATTCGGCGGCTGTCATTGTGTGAAGTGCCAGCGCATGAATAGGACCACTCATCAGATCACCTAATAACCCGTAGACTTCTTGGTGACGTTTTACGAGCCGCAAACCGGTGAACTTATCTGAGACCAGAGTGACCTTAAAATGGCTTTCTGAGCCCGGTGGCACGTTGTGCATGTGGCTCTCGTTCACAATTTCAGAAAAAACGGGTGAGAAATGGGCCTCGAGACGATCTTCAAGTTGATTCTGAATACTCTGCATGCGCTAGACTCCTAAACGTGAGCGAAGGATACCAGACAGACGTAAAAACGAGCGAATATCAATGACCGACGCGGCGATGGATATATGGCTGGATTCAGCACAATACGACGGGGAAACCTTGGCAGCATTGCGTGACAATTTAGTAGAGGCCTTCAACTTGCCTGCCAATCAGGCCGCCGTTTTAATCAACGGTAACTCTCACCGAATTAAACGGTCATGCACCATTGAGGAAGCTGAAAAGCTGATAAAGCAGTTCGCAGCGTGGGGCATCGATCTTCGTGTCGAAGTCATAGCTGCGGAAAATCTCGATTCAATGAATAGATCCAAATCGAACACAAAACCGGTAAAGCAGGCACCTTCAGGCTCGACACTATCCCTCGCTCCGCACGGGGATACGATCCCCAATCTGTTGCGCGACAAAACACCACCCAATGTAGATACAGATCATTTACACTTAACCGTCGAGTAATTCGCAATCTGGACTTAAGTGTGAGCTCCACACCCATTGATTCACCCGAAATCCTAAGCAGCTACCCCAGAGCCCCTGTTTGGCGTCATTTATTGGCGTTGGTGTACGACCTTTTTCTCATCATTCCCCTTTTAATGGTTACCTCTGCGATCTTGGTGTGGGTATATGGCCCCGTCGAAGCAGCGGCAGAGCGCGCGGTTCCCGCATGGCAACAGTGGGTTTTAGCCTTGGTAGCACTCATAGCCTTTTTTGGCGTCTTTTGGCGGCAGCAGGGCCAAACGCTCGGTATGCAAGCCTGGCGGGTAAAGCTCGTAGCGCAAGAGGACTCAAGCAAGCGAGTGACCTGGCGCCAAGTAATAACGCGCGTCGTAGTTGCCTGCCTTCCGCTCCTCGCTGCCCTCCTTCCATTCGTATTCTTTGATGTGAATGACGCTCCGGGTGGGATTTACGCTTTGGCGGGCATACTCGCTGTAGCAGGGGTGCTCTGGCGCTTCACGAATGCACCACGCCACTACCTGCATGACGTGCTCTCAGGTACAGAATTGCTGCAAACACCGAAACGAAAGAAGTCCTAGGCCATAGCATCGATGGTCAAGCAGCGAACTGGCTTGATCTGGTTTACCTGCTTGACTTGGCTTGGCTTGTTAGGGGTCGCAGTGCCACGCTCGCCTAGGCATTGGACAATATTTGGTATATCTAAGTGACGGGAAGGGCCAGCACCAGGGTGTCACGTGGCCCCTGAGCTACATTGGTCATCGCTCGCGTCTCAGCAGTAAAACACCCACGACCCAACACAACAGAACAGTGAGTAAGGCTGCAACACCACCACCCAGCCCCAACAACAAACTCATGGGGCCAAAAAAGTCCTGACTGATCCTAAATATTACACCGGCGAGCACACCCACGAAGATACGGGTACTCATATTGCCCTCTCGCAAAGGGCCAAAAATAAAGGACATGGCCAAAACCACAAGCCCTGCGCAAGAAAGAGGTTGTAGTACTTTGTTCCAGAACGCTAACTCAATGTCATTTGCCAGCAGTCCCTGCCCACGAAGGTAGCTTGCGTACTGCCACAACTGGGTGGCCGGCAGACTCTCGGGCTTGACCGCATCCAACGTGAGAAGATTGGGAGTAATTTCCGACTCCCAAATCCGGGTCGTTAGTTGCTCAACACGGGTACCCGTCTCGATTACCTCGGTCGTGGACACCCCCTCCAGCAGCCATTTTTCATTTTGATAGGTGCCTCGATCGGCGCTCACCGTACGCTTCAAAGTGCCGTCATCGTCAAATTCGATCAAAATCACGCCAAAGATTAAGCCGCCTCGCTGGACAGCTTCGACATTGATAAATGTATTGCCGTCGCGATTCCAAGCACCGTAGCGACCCGCCATGTTTGGATCGTCTCGCTGTGCGAGCGCGCGCTGACTGATAGCCATTTGCTCTGAGACAGGGGCAACGTATTCGCCGACAAGAAAGCCGCCGAGGGCAATCAAAAGTGCTGGTTTTATCGCCATCCAGGCGAGCTTAGTCAATGACAAGCCCGCAGTTCTCATAACCGTCAACTCATTGGTTGCTGCCAATCTACCCAGTCCGAAAAGGGCCCCAATGAGCGTGGCGTAAGGAACGAATTCCTGAACTCTTCTCGGGATCGTTAAACCGATGAATACAAGTAAATCACTGAAGTGATAGGTGTCACTCAAGTCTCCCAAATCATCGATTAGCTGGCTCAGAGCGTCCAACCCCACGAGAACCGCCAACACACCAAGGATCGACCAGAACAGGGTATTCATCAGGTAGCGATCGAGTTGTCTCACGAAGCACCCTCCGCCTGGGTACTGCTACGTTGATTACTCTTCAGAAAACGCCTTAGCTCGTCGCTCATCATAAGCGCTAAGCCAACAAACGTGAAAAGGCTGTGGACAGCAACAAAGACCAAGAGCGAGCCGCCCTCCTCGGCCATTGAGCGGGCTTGTGAGAGCGCAACGAAATACATTAGAAAAACGATAAGCGCGGGCCCAAGCTTGGCGTAACGCCCTCGCCGGCTATCTGTTTGACTCAGAGGAATAGCAAACAACACCATCACAGGGACAATGAAGGCCAGGGAAATTCGCCACCCAAGAATGGCCATATGCTCGGGGTTATCGCTACCGATAAGTGCCGATGTGGGCAAGGTCTCTACTTGAGCCTGCGACCGTAAGCCACCCTCAATTTCGGGAATAAGCGAGCGGTATCCGCTGAATCGCGCCTGCGTTAATTCGGCTTTTCCCGGGCTTACACTGTACCGATGACCGTTGGATAACTGCAGATATCGACGACCTGAATCAGGGTCAATTTCAATCGCACCACTCTGGGCTAACGTCGTCGATAAGACAGTGCCGGTTGCAGAGCGCTGGCGCTCGGCCACGAATACAGTACTCATGTTTCCGTCTTCGTCGATCTGTTCAACGTATGTGACGTAGTCGCCTGATCGCTGCTTCTTGAAGCGCCCCTCTGCCAGCACATGCATACCTTCGGCAGATCTTGGCTCTGCTAAGAGCGCGTTCGCCCTTGCAGCCCCATTTGGTCCTAATACGAGTGCGAGCATGGCAACGAGCAAGCTGGTTGCTATTGTTGCACTTGCGACACGACCGAATAATTGCCACTGACTTGTGCCACTTGCACGAAAAATTACCATCTCGCTGTCGGCGTACAGACGACCAAATGACAGAAGTACACCGATGTAAAAACCCAGTGGCAGGATCAACTCAAAAAAAGCGGGAAGCTTGTACAGCATGATTGGCAAGAGGATACCCGCTGACAAATCGCCGATAGCAGCCTCGGCGAGATATTTGATAAAACGCCCACTAAACACCACCAAAAAAAGAACCAAAGACACGGCTCCAGTGTGTGTCATTACATCGTAGGTCAGATACCGCGCTGCTTTCATTTTATACCGGCAATTAATCCCAGATTACGCGGGCAAATACCCGCCGCGAGGTTTAGTTCTAGCGCGCATCATCATACACTACGCGCCCGAATGACTAGCTTGATTTACGTAAGGAAATACCATGGCAAAACTCACGGTAACTGCAACCAAGGCCATCAAAGCTCCAGGTTCGAAGCACGAACTGGTAGTGATTCTGCTTTTCACTGATCAATCTCTGTCGGGTCAGTCGGCAGCAGTTGATGGTGCGGCAGGCGGTGTCTTGCAACGTGCCATGGATATGGGTGAGGCCGAAGCCAAGCTTGGAAAAGTAACAACCATGATCGGCAGTGACTCGGTTGAACGCATTGTTTCGGTGGGGTGTGGCGATTCAGACAACTTCACAGGCGAGGCGCAACGCACGGTCAGTGCTGCGATAGGACGAATACTAGCGGCAAGCAAAGCGAAGGCTGCGACAGTCGTCGCTGACAGTGTGTGCACCGATGCAGATTCGATGGCGTCTTTCATGGAGTTTCTTGCAAGAGATACAGCGATGAGCTGTTATCACTACACAGCAACTGTCGGTGCCCCAAAACCTGGCCCTGTGTTTACAAAACTAACGGTTGCACTTGGCGAGACGATCAGCACAGCAAAAGCCAAAAAGTCTCTGCAAAACGGGCTCGCAATTGGCCAGGGAGCGAATGTCACAAAAGAATTGGTCAACCTACCCGGCAACGTTTGCACACCCAGTTATCTTGCCAATGAAGCAAAAGCGCTGGGACGTAAGTACGACTCCTTGTCAGTTTCCGTGCTCGATGAGAAGAAAATGGCATCCATGGGCATGGGTTCCTTGCTGTCTGTGGGTAACGGTAGTGATGAACCCTCGAAACTAATTGTCATCAAGTATCAAGGCGGCAAGGCTAAAGACGCGCCCTTCTGCTTGGTCGGTAAAGGCATTACGTTCGACACAGGTGGTATCTCGCTGAAGCCTGCAAAAGGCATGGAGTCGATGAAATTCGATATGGGGGGCGCAGGATCGGTATTTGGTGTTATGCAGGCCGTCGCTGAACTTGAGCTCAAAATTAACGTAATCGGCGTGGTGGCGGCTGCGGAAAATATGCCAAGCGGCTGCGCAACCAAACCTGGCGATGTTGTTACCTCAATGTCAGGTAAAACCATCGAGATCTTAAATACAGATGCCGAAGGCCGCCTGGTTCTCTGTGATGCACTGACCTACGTTGAGCGCTTCAAACCTGCTGAGGTGGTCGATATCGCAACACTCACTGGCGCTATTATCGTCGCGCTAGGTCATGAGGCGACAGGGCTATTCTCGAATGATGACGATCTTGCCAACTCATTGACAGAGGCAGGACTCGCATCAGGTGACGAAGCGTGGCGACTTCCCATCAATAAGCACTACGACAAGCAACTTAACAGCAAGTATGCAGACATGCAGAACATAGGAACGGGCTCAGCAGGCAGTATTACAGCAGCTTGCTTCCTTGCAAGATTCGCTGAAAAGTACAAATGGGCTCACTTGGATGTGGCGGGTACGGCGTTTGTGAGCATGCAAAAAGGTGCCACGGGTAGACCCGTTCCACTGCTCGTCGAATACTTGCGCCAAAAGTAATCGCGACGCGATCAAGAATGACTCAGGTAGATTTCTATGTTGTCAAAACGGCCGGTGCTGAGGCACGCCTCAGCGTGGCCGCCCGACTGACTGAAAAGGCTTTGGGTCGCGGACACAGGATTTTTATTAATTGCGAGTCGGCTGAACAATTGGCGGCTTTGGACAGCTACCTTTGGGAGTTTAAGCCTACCAGTTTTGTCCCGCATGAGACGGTCAGCAATAATCCAGAAGAACAGGTCGTTCTGGGGTATGAGCAAGGTCCTGAATCGCACAATGATGTGCTGATCAACCTCGCACTGTCTCCACCTCCCTACTTCGCACGGTTCGAGCGTGTGGCGGAGGTTGTTACACAGGACGAGGTGTCCCTGGAGGCGTTGAGAAGCGCCTGGCGACACTATCGAGACCGGGGCTATCCGCTTCAGAAACACGAACTGCCATAGATCGGCGGTTTTAAAATACGTCTCTGCGTGCTTCAAATGACATCGAGCGCTTAGGGAGAAGAGTGATCGCCGACGGCGATAAGGTAATGAAACATCATGGATAAAACGTTTTCGCCGGCGGCAATCGAAGCGCAATGGTATGCCGAGTGGGAATCGAAGAACTACTTCGCACCAAAGGATGGCAACGGCGCTTACTGCATACCAATCCCGCCGCCCAATGTGACTGGCACATTGCACATGGGGCATGGGTTTCAGCAAGCCATCATGGACGCCCTCATTCGGTACAACCGTATGAAAGGTAAGAGCACGCTCTGGCAGGTCGGCACCGATCATGCGGGCATCGCCACGCAAATGTTGGTCGAGCGACAACTCGAAGCAAAAGGCGTGTCACGCCACGACCTAGGGCGAGACGCCTTCATCGACAAGGTTTGGGAGTGGAAAGCCGAGTCGGGTGGAACCATCACCCAGCAACTGCGTCGGCTAGGCGCATCTGTCGACTGGACACGTGAACGCTTCACAATGGACCCCGATTTGTCCGCGGTGGTTAAAGAGGTCTTCGTCCGACTTTATAAAGAGGGATTGATCTATCGCGGACAACGTCTTGTTAACTGGGATCCAAAATTACACACCGCCATTTCGGATCTGGAGGTCGTGCAGGAGGAAGAGTCCGGATCACTGTGGCATTTACGCTACCCCGTGGTCGATTCCGATGAGGTGATAGTCGTTGCCACAACCCGTCCCGAGACCATGCTCGGTGATACCGCTGTGGCTGTTAATCCGAATGATGAGCGATACCAGCATCTTGTTGGTAAGTGCATTGCG
>CBFHQN010000076.1:0-9753 GCA_965657765.1 Luminiphilus sp.
CGGTGTCATCATGGCTAAAGACGAGGCCCAATAAAGGCTTTGAAGTTGTCGGTGTAGAACTTTTGCCTTATCGGCTCGCCAATACCGTCCATGGTGCGCTCAAAACGCGCGATTGGATCGTCAGAACCCTCGTGATGCGGGTAGTCAGACGCAAACATCAGCATGTCCTCAGCACCGCTTTTTAGGAGCCAGCCGATATCTTCGCCGGCGAACGGTGTTAGCTTGATGTGTTTGAGCACGTATTCCGAGGGCTGCATTTTCACTTGCGATAGGTCTTGCAGTCGTCTGAAGGCTTTGAACGATTGATCGAGCTGCTTCATCCACGAAATGATCCAAGAAGCGCCAAGCTCGACAACCCCCACTCGCAAGCGAGGAAAGCGCTCGAAGACCCCGTCGAAGATCATCGCGGCCAAAAAGAGCTCTGCGTTGTATTGAATCGACATATACGCAAGCGCATCGCGAGGCGCATCCGCTTCTTTATGGGCGGGAACACTTCCTCCGTTATTATAAAACGAGAGCGGTACAGGGTCCCAACCACCATCCGTCCCTACATGAATGGTTACCGCAAGCTCAGCATCTTGAATTCGCGCCCAGACAGGGTCGAAATCTGGATGGGTAAACGCGCGGGTGGCTGCGGGCGCGACCGTATCGATCATAATCACTGAGAAGTTTTGTGTGATTGCAGACTCCACATGGCCCAAGGCAGCCTCAGGTCCAAAGCGAAACGGCACATAGGCCGCGGGCAACATACGCTTATCCGTCTCACAGAAGTAATGAAGCCCCCGATTTAACGCCTCGACGGATCCTGAAAACACGTCAGGCTGCGTCGCGCCCTGTACCTGATCGAACGATGTCGTGGGAAATACAATGTGCCCGTCAAAACCTAGTAGATCGTTAATACGCTTACGCTCATCGCGATCGAATGCACCTAGGCTTACAAACCCCTTTTGCGCCATCGACATGAAGGAGGCTTCGAGCTCGGCGAGAAGCTGAGGATCTGCTTGTCGCTTGTAGTAGGCCTCGAGCGCCTGCTCTGCCTTTACCAAGGCCACAGGATGTTTTGCACCCAGAGGCGTAATGAGGGGTTTGGTCTTCTCATCCGCAAACTCTGAGAGCCAGTAGGCGGGCTCCATCATGTGAGTGTCTGCATCGAAGATATGATCTCTGTGGGCATAGGTCATGGCAGGTGAATCCCTCGGCTCATTGCCTCACTAACATACAAGTAAACCGAGTTACTGCAAAACCCACAGGTCCTCCTACACTAATTAACCGTGCCCACATGCTTTTCTTAGAGAAGCACCGATCACACTGTTTATCGCGAATTTGTGAATTCAGCCAATAGGTTTAACCAGCAAACGTCTAGCGTTTGCATTGATACCGTGGCGCCGTAAGTCGAGCAAATACCGGTACTACGCTAATCATTCGCCCGCAAATACTTCACCATGGCCTTTTCATGTACGCGATCACGTAGCCGAAAAACCGCGATAACGTCGCGAGGGAACAAGTTTTCTCCATTCGAAATGTGTAAGCGAGATTTACCAGGAATGATGTAACGAGAGAGGCGACCGATGTCCTGATTTCTGGGGTGCATAGGTCGGTCTAGGACAAGCAGGAAGCTTCCTTGGTCTTTAGATCGGATAATGACGGATTGCCGGTCACCATCACTGAAATTTTTGTACTCGAAGTCATAAATTCCAGGTAAGCGATCTAATCCAAGCGTCAGATATCGATCGGGAACTGGAATAAGCTCTTCCGCAGCAACGGCCGCCGTATTGAGAAACTGAAACATTACTAGCACAACGAAGAAGGAATTTCGCATGGTACCAACGAAGCGGAGTTCGATTATGAAACTACAGGGTTTTCCCTTACGAAACCACGTCACTCACAACCATTGGTTCTTTTGCTTTGCCAAATGGGTCAATAGGAGCAATTCACACAAGCGGTAACCCGCTTAAGAAGCCAGAGACGAATCTACTGAGAATTCGGGTCCACAATTACGCTGAGGCGCCTTGCAATGACCACTTGCAATGACCAAGAGAAGAAATGGAGGCTCGGGTCGGAATCGAACCGGCGTAGACGGATTTGCAATCCGCTGCATCACCACTCTGCCACCGAGCCATAGAGGAGCCGCAGCCCCAAAGAAGCGCGAAGTATACAGACTTCGCTTAGTTTGTCATCACAGGGATCGTGTTTTTAACCGGCGAGACGGCGCTGGTAATTCCCATGAGTCCGTCGCGCATGGGCAATCCATTGATCCTCAGTGCAGCGGGCCGCATGTGCCTGAGATATCTCCGCTGAATCAATGCCAAGCTTTAAAGCCATCGGGAATTGATCAGGCACCAAACTCCCAGCGGCACGAATGTGGCCAGTGTACCCGCGTAATCTAAGCTGTCTGCCTAACGTGAGGAAGCGACCGTCCGCACAGCCACCAAAAACAATTCGAATAGCCGGAGCGTCAAGCAAGCCGTCCAATTCAACAGGATCGATTGCAGCATCGATATCCGTGAATTCGAACGCCTCGCTGTCTTCGAATCGACCATCGCTGCTAATAACAATACTCATGCCACGTACTCCGAACTCACAATGATATTTGGCCGATTATGAAGGCCACACTCTAACTTCTGTTGACCACGCCAACGCCCTGCCCTTTGATCCTCACCGTCTTTGACAGCGCTTGTGCACGGATGACAGCCAATTGAAGGAAACCCTTTGGCTATCAGAGGGTGCTCAGGTAGCGCATTTTTAACCTTGTAAGCAGCGATGTCGCTGTCGGACCAATTGACCAGCGGATTAAATTTCAGCTTGCCGCGGACTTCATCAACTTCGACCAAGGCAACCGATGATCGTGTCAAAGCCTGGGATCGTCGCTGGCCGGATATCCATGCGTCGTTCATTCGTAGATGTCGATCGAGAACGGACACCTTTCGCAGCTGACAGCAGCTATTAGGGTCGTTGAGGTGCAATCGGCGACCTGCGTCGAGTCTCTTTTCTGCGATAGGGTCTACCGTTGCGCTTCGTACATTCGTCAAACCCAGTGTGTCCACCAGTTGACTGCGATAGGCCAGCGTCTCAGGGAAATGGAAGCCCGTATCGAGGAACACCACCTGCGCGTCAGGCTTGATCAGGCTCACCATATGCAAAAGCACTGCGCTGTCCGCTCCAAAGCTCGACACGAGTGCAGGATTCTTCACGAAGGCATCTCCCGATAAGGCTCGCGTGAGTACCTCTTGCGTAGACAGAGCGTCCCATGCATCACCCAAGCGGTTTGCAATCGAATGAAGGCGCGTCAGCTCCACCTGACTAGGCTGCCTGATCGACGACATACAACGCCTCCTGAAACGGTAAAGTACCCAGACGCTTTACAGCAGCGACAAAGGTTTCGTCCTCGCTTAGTCGCATAGCGAGGTAAGCTTCGATTAACCGATCGAGCGCAGGCATCAGCTCATCGACGCTAAAGCCTCTACCCATTTTTTCGCCAATAGCCGCGTCGTTTCCAGCGCTGCCACCCACCGTAATCTGATAATTCTCAACACCTGCTTTATCAAGACCAAGGATGCCTACATGGCCAACATGATGGTGCCCACACGCATTAATACAGCCAGAGATCTTAATTTGCATGTGGCCTATTTCGGCTTCGCGGTCCGCATAACGAAGTGCAATATCCTGAGCAATCGGAATTGACCGAGCAGTTGCCAAGGCGCAGTAATCCATACCCGGGCAGGCGATAATGTCGGAGATAAGCCCTATATTCGCCGCTGCGAGGCCTATCGCCTTAAGTGTTCTGTAAATTGCTGGCAGATCAGCCTGCGCGACGTGAGGCATGACAATATTCTGCTCATGACTTATACGAAGCTCGTCGTGCGCGAGTCTCTCAGCGAGGTCCGCAATCGCGCGCATCTGCTCTGAAGTTGCATCTCCTGGCGTATCACCGTGACCCTTGAGGCTGATGGTTACACTGGCGTAGCTCGGGTGCTTATGTGCCGATACGTTTCGCTCCACCCACTCCCGGAATCCGCTGTCGCTGTCTAATGCGTCGAAGTAAGCATCCTGCGATTTTTCGACGTAATTAGGTGCTTCAAAACCCTTCTGGATATCACCCAGTACCGCAAGGTCCTGACCATTGAATACCTTGCGTAGCCGCTGAAATGCCTCGCCAACCCTGGCCCGGAAAACATCGATACCCATGGCGCCAACCGTGATTTTGATTCGCGCTTTGTATTTGTTGTCGCGACGACCCGCGAGGTTATACACCGACAAAACAGCTTCCAAATACGGAAGAAGATCCTCAGCAGGCAAACAATCCACAAGCTCCTGCCCAATAACCGGAGTTCTACCTAATCCGCCGCCGATGAACACTTTAAACGCAATGCGTCCCTCGTGCTCAACCAGTTGCAATCCAATATCGTGTGCGCGAATGACTGCCCTGTCCTCAGCAGCCCCTGTGATGGCGATCTTGAACTTTCGTGGAAGGAACTGAAACTCGGGGTGGTCAGTGGACCATTGCCGGATCAACTCGGCATACGGCCTTGGGTCAGCAACCTCATCGATAGCCGCGCCTGCAAACTGATCGGTCGTTACATTCCGGATGGTATTTCCACTTGTTTGAATCGCGTGCATATCAACATCGGCAAGCGCATCTAAAATGTCAGGCGTGTCGATTAAACGTGGCCAGTTAAATTGAATATTCTGGCGCGTCGTGAAATGTCCATAGCCCTTATCCCACTTATCAGCGATGAAGGCTAGCTGACGCATTTGTCGGCTCGAGAGCGTGCCATAAGGAATAGCTATGCGAAGCATGTAGGCGTGCAATTGAAGATAGACGCCGTTCATCAGTCTTAACGGCTTGAACTCATCCTCGGTTAGGGCGCCTTCAAGGCGACGTTTCACCTGATCGCGATATTGCTCTACGCGCTCGCGAACAAACGCGCGGTCAAATTCTTGATAGCTATACATTAGGCAGCGACCTCAGCACCCTGAACAGTCTGCTTGCCGTGAAAATAGTTGCTGGGACCTTTGTGCCGAAAGCCTTCGCGATAATGTCTCGGCGCAGTAAGCGCACCTTCTGTAACTTCCGCGAGATACGCACCTACAACATCCGCCTCGTTAAAGGCTGCAGCTAACTCAGACTCGGCCTCCTCAATAGTCGCAAACACTTTTGCCGCACTTAGCTCTGCTGACCATCGATGTGAGGCGTCGAGATAAACAACCTCGCCCGACAACAGATCGTTCGCCGTGATAACAACGGGCGCTTTAATACGTGCCATGAGAAACCTCCTGTAGCGCAGGTGTACTTGCCGTGTTTGCAACCCGCTCGTTTCCGATACCCACAAAAATGATGAGAGGACCATTCCAATTATCGTCATCTAGACGTTGGGCAAATTCTGAAAGGGTCGATGTGAATCTGCGCTCTTCCGGTCGAGAAATATTCTCAACGCAGGTGATGACTAGATCGGTATCAGCGCCTGCCATCAACAAGCGGCCTTGGAGGAAAGTCGCTGATTTACGCCCCATATATATGGCAAGTGCTTGACCCGATCTTACTAACTGCCGCCAATCATGCTCTGCATAACCTTTGGCATCGTGTGCCGTCATAAAGGTAATACTGGAGTTTCGATCGCGACGCGTGAGCGACTGCTTAAGACTGGCTGCACCCGCCGCGGCTGACGTAATACCGGGAACAACTGTGCTATCAATGCCGGCTTCAGCAAGCGCTGCGAGCTCCTCATCCAAGCGTCCAAAGACCGAGGGATCCCCGCCTTTCAGGCGAACAACTTTCCAACCGGCTTGCGCTTCTCGAACTAAGTGCTCGTTAATCTTGTCTTGCGTTACTTGAGCGCCAAAGCCCTTCTTTCCAACGTCGATAAACTTAGCTTCGCGCCGTGCGAGTTCGAGTACGCCTTTACCGACAAGGCGGTCATATATGATGACCTCAGCCTCATGAATATGCCGACGCGCCTTCAGGGTAAGCAGCTCAGGGTCGCCTGGACCCGCGCCAACGAATGCTACAGAGCCCGCCTCTGGTTCTGCCTGTAGGTGTTGCGAAAGTAATGCTTCGAGACTCGCTTTGATGGCTTCATCGCTGCCAGCTGCTTGTATTCGCTCAGGCTTGAAAAACGCTTTCCAAAAATTGCGACGTGGTAATCCCTCCGGTAGCGCTCTGACCTTTGAGCGAAATGCGTTGGCCAATCGCGCGAGGCGACCTAGTTCCGCAGGCAACATCGCCTCGACGTCAGCTTTAATTTGACGTGCTAGCACGGGAGCAGAACCTTCTGTGCCAATTGCAACGACAACGGGGTCGCGGTCGACAATCGCGGGCGTAATGAAGTCACAGGCGTCTGTTCGGTCGAGGACATTCACGATAGCGCCGGCTGAGCGTGCCAAGTCCGCAAGCGCGTCATTGATCGAGTCATCGGCATGTGCGGCATAAAAAAGTGTTGCGCCCTCGAAGTCCCGTGCACTGGGCAAGCCCGAGCGTAAATCGATCAGACCCTGCTCCGCCCAACCTTGCGCTTCAGAACTCGGTGCATCCGCAAAGACCATCACGCCAGCAGCTGTCTTAAGAACACCGCGACACTTTGCATCCGCCATTTGCCCCTGTCCCACCACCACAATCTTGCGATCTCTTGTTGCCACGAATATTGGAAGGAAATCCATACTGCCGCCATCCTAAATCTGAGGCGCGATATTAGGAGTAAATTCTGCTGGAATGTCCTTATAACCAAAAAATAAGGAAATTTTCCCTCCTTAGATTATATTGTTAGTAAATATTCCTAATAAGGGTCATTTTAAGGAACAGCCACCTATGGATACCACAGACAAAGCTATCCTTAAGTTACTTCAGAGCGATTCGAGTCTGTCACTAGACGACATCGCCATCCGCGTCGGCGCCTCTAAAACGCCGATATGGAACCGGATAAAACGCCTCAAGGAGTCGGGCGTCATTAAGCGTGAAGTTGCCATTATCGACGCTGAATCCGTGGGTCTCGATACCTGCTTCTTTGTGTTGGTAAAGACAAGTGAACATGACGCCCATTGGCAATCAACATTCCTCGAAGCGTTGCGAGCTAGGAAAGAGGTTGTTGAAGCTCATCGGCTCGCAGGAGAAATCGACTACCTGTTGAAGGTGCGAGTCGCCAATGCGCGAGCCTACGATCAGTTCTATCAAGGACTCATCGCGGACGTAAAAGTGTTTAACGTTACTGCCTTGCTATCGATGGAAGAGTTAAAATTCACGACTGCGCTACCGCTGTGAGATCGAGGGCAGACGTCAGCCTTCGCCATCACCATAGCGGAGGCAATTTTCGTAATTCAAAATTGATTACGCTATGAAATGGGCGGGCAGCGGCTGATTTCGTTGCACGGACTGCTGTGGCTTCCCTGCTTAATGCCTAATTACGAACAAGTTTCTAGGCGTCGTGGGAACCGTCACTCTCGGAATCTATGCCCTCGCTTTTGAGTACAACGGGTAGCCCACCCAGCGTAAACCCGCACGCCTGGCAGACGGCTACGTCTTTAAGCCCCCTGCGCGTCATTTCAGGCAAGCCTTGCATATCGCAATTGGGGCACACAACCTCCGACTCGAGGCGTGACGAAAAAATGCCGACACCTATCCAAAGGGCTAACCCCACAAAAATCAAAATGATGAAGAGATCGGATGACAGGTAAAACACAACACTCACGCGATTACTAAGAATCGTGACAGTTTGCCTCAAATGCGCTCATAGAACACGGTCAGACGACTTCGCGAGCGAGCAAAGTCGCTCAGCGCATCGACACTCTAGTAACTTCAGGCTCTAAACGTGACTTGTGAGACCAATCACTGCCGCCCTTTAAATTCTCCAGCCCATACACAAAGCCAAGCGAGAAACGCAGCGAGCGACATCCCGCCAAAAAATAGCAATGTACCTACATCCATGGCTCAGCCCTCAGATGTAAAACAATGCTTTACAGACTAAGGCGTAGAAAAACTTAGACAAGTTACAAAGCTAATATCTGTGAACTCGCTCAACTTTGGTGAGACGAACTCTGAAATAAGCCGCAGGCCCCAATCAGGGCTAGGACAGCACCAGAGCTGTTGATCAAAATAGCCGACTGCCAGGTCCAGAATGACTGATAAAGGTGCAGGTCTCCAAAATTAAAGGCGTGCTTCAAGACACCGTTATAGCCCATCAGCAGTACTGCAATCGCCATCAAACATCGATAAATGACTTTTTGCTCCAGCATGGCAGTAGCAACGAATAGCAAATAGGTTGTCATTCCAACGACCCCAAACACCGCATCTGTGGGCGCCCATGCAGCATCACCATCTCGCAGGGCCAAAAGGCTAGCGACGTTATAAAGCAAACCCGCTGCGCAATAGATAATCTGAAGAAAGATCAGTCGATTTAGCGTTAATGACATCTAAATGGTCCCCGGATGCTGCAAGCGCTTCCACTCGTTACTTTTGGGCAGTGACCCAACGTTACCAAGGTGAAGCGGCAGACTCAAAGCAGGCGAAGAGGTGCTTCATTCATAGCCGCCAATTGCTCGCGCAGCTCTAGGATGTGATCTGACCAAAACCTACCTTGGCCAAACCATGGGAAAGCCTTGGGAAATGCGGGATCGGTCCAGCGTTCTGCTAGCCACTTAGCGTGATGCATGATCCTCAGCGTGCGCAAGGCTTCAATCCAATTGAGCTGACGAGAATCGAAATCGTGAAACTCCTCATACCCCTCAACGAACTCGCTAAGTTGGCGTTCTTGGTGGTGACGCTCGCCACTTAAAAACATCCAAACATCCTGAATAGCGGGCCCCATGACACTATCGTCGAGATCGACAAAATGGGCCGTATCATCGCGCCAAAGTATATTTCCTGAATGGCAATCGCCGTGGATTCGCTGCATATCCCCCAAGCCCATACCTGCAAGGATTTCAGTCGCCACCGCATCGCAGTCGGCTGCTAAGGTGCGATAGGCAGCACTAAGCTCTATTGGTAGAAACTCGTCTTGAACGAAAAGACGTGATTCTGTCGCCATGCGCTCAGCGCTGATGTCGCGTCGATGTTGGAAATCACTCGCTGAGCCGATGCGATGTATACGCCCCAGTGTTTGTCCCAAGCGATAAATATGATCGAGGTTATCTAACTCTGGGGGATGCCCTCCCCGTCGCTCGAAGACACTAAAGCGCTGTCCATACGCGTGATGCAGTGTTGCCCCTTTGATTTCTAAGGGCGCTACGACAGAGATTTCGTGCTCCACTAATTCGGCTGAGAACGCGTGCTCCTCGAGGATCTGTTCGTCGCTCCAACGCCCTTCCCGGTAGAACTTAGCAATGACGGGGGTGCCACCCTCAATGCCGACCTGATACACCCTGTTCTCGTAACTATTGAGTGCCAGCAAGCGTAGGTCGCTAACCAAGCCGGTGCTTTCGATACAGTCCACGACGCGGTCGGGCGTGAGTGAGTCATAAGGATGCGACATCGGTAGCTTTCAACCTTCTTGAGCGTAGATCGGAGTCTACCAGTTGCAACTTCCATTCTGTCGTCAGGTTTTAAATAAGAATTGTCGGCGCAGGCTTTTGGAAAACAAGGCATTATTGAGTGGCAAGATGATTTTCACAGGATCGTTTTGATCGCGAGGCGTGCCTTGCGGCTCATGATCAAATGAAAAGAAGGACCTAATGAATGTTATTGGATCACGTTGTCTTATTCGTAGAGGATCTTGACGACGCCGTAAGTGTCTTTTCGTCGTATGGCTTCACCGTGACGCCCGGTGG